>PMUS01000041.1 GCA_003166795.1 Acidobacteriota bacterium
ATGTCGCCCGAGCAGGTGAGGGGCGAGCCGGTTGATCAACGCTCGGATTTGTACTCCATGGGTGTTTCGATCTACGAGATGGTGACTGGCCAATTGCCGTTTCGGGGTCACAGCAACTATTCGGTGATGTCCGCGCACTTGCAGGAGGTGCCACAACCCCCAATCGTTCTGCGTCCGGATTTGCCGAAGGGGCTGAGCGACATCATTGTGATGGCGATGGCCAAGGATCCGAAAGATCGGTTCCAGTCCGCGGAAGCCTTTTCCAATGCGCTAAGAAGTATTTTTTCGGGAGCCGCTAGCGCGGGGATTGTGAGTCCCATTCCCGGGACCGTGCGTGTGCCGCAGACCGTTCCCGCTGCACCAGCGCCGGGAGTCCCGATTCAAGCAACGGTTCCGGTTGCTGTGGTTGCAGCGTCCCAGGGCTCGCCTTCGAGCAGCCGCCGTGGCGTTTACATGGGATTGGGTGGGCTGCTCGTTGTGGCGATTCTCTTCGCCGGGGGATTTTATGTGCCACGCATAATCAAGACCCACGCCAGCGCGGGTTCCGCTACCGCGCCCGTCGCAAAACCTGCGGATGCTCCCGTGGACACCCCGGCCCCTCCGCCAGACTCGGTGACAGTGACCGCTACGCCGAACGGAGTCACTGTGACTGTTCCACCGGACTCTGCCCCAGCGGCGCCGGCGATGAAACAAGAGGACCCGGCCGTCGCCAAGGCTCGGATGGAGGCGGAAGAGAAGGAGCACGCGGAAGCCGCGCAGAAAGCCGCCGAGCTGAAAGAAGCGGAAGAGCAATCGGATCAGCTGCAGGCCCGGTCGGCGGCGATTACGCAAGGTCTGGATAATTTGCGGCGTGCGCAGAACGCCCAGGGATACGGGCTGCGAGGAGACATCGCGGCGGCCGAGCAAATGATGCAGGCCGATATTGCGAGGGCTCAGACAGCGCTGGAAGCCGGGAACGGCGCCCAGGCCAAAGAGTACCTGGACAAAGCGGATGCCCAGGCTTCGATCATCGAGAGGTTCCAGGGCCGATAGCGAGATTCGCTAGATGTGGGTCAGCGTGCCAGTGATTTTCGTGCGCCGCAGCGCCCAGCCGAACACCGCGAACGAAAGCGGAATCAGGACCGCCGCGAATGCCAGCAGTGCCATCAGCGACCCCCAAAGCCGACCCCAGCCCGCTCCGGCAAGAAGCGCGGCGCGCATTCCATCGAGCGAGTACGTTACCGGGATCATCCGCGCGAGTATTTGCAGGGGGCGTGGCAGCACCGAGACCGGATACATCATTCCGCTTACCAGACTTGATACGCCCAGAACGATCCATTTCGCCGGATTTCCGCGCTTGAATAGAATCTGATAGCTCGCCGAAAGTATTCCGAGACCCGCGAACGCGAGAATGGAAGCCAGTAAAATCGCCAGCGCTCCGAACCAGTTCGCCCCGCGCGGCGCAAAACCGAAAAAGATTGCGCCCAGTCCCAGATAAACGCACGTGCGCAGCGCGAGCGCCACGAATGGATAGACTGCCGAGCCCGCGAGTATCACCGGAAGCGGCGTTTGGGTTACCAGAAGCGCCTCCAGCGTGCGATTCTGCCGTGCTTCTTCTAGGCTGGAGTCGAACGCGGTCATCGAAACGCTCAGATAATCGAAAAATGCAAACCCTACGAGCGCGAAAGTGAAATAGCTGCGCCCGGCGGGTAGGGCGCGTTCCAACTGCGGACTATCCACGAAGCGCGAAAGGTAGAAGAAAGTGGCCACGCCGAAAAGTTCTTCCACCGTTTGTGCGATCAGGGCCAGACGATAGCCGCGCGCGATCAGGAAGTCGCGCCACACGAAGGCTGCAATTTTGCGCAGCGTGCGCGCCGCGCTCATTGCGTACGCCCCTCAGTCGTTCCCGGGCGCAGGATACGCTCAATGGCCGCTTCGAGCGTGGCGGCGCCGGTCGCGGCGCGCAACCGGGGCGGGGAATCGCACGCGATCATCTTTCCGTGGTCGAGCAGGATCACGCGGTCGGCAATCTCCTCGACCTCGGCGAGCGTGTGCGACGCAAACAGCAGTGTGGTGCCGCGCCGGCGCACGATGTCGTCCTTGAGCATGCGACGGAAATCCGCCGCGGCCATCGGGTCGAGGCTGCGCGTCGGCTCGTCGAGCAGCAGGACCGCTGGTCCGTGGAGCAGCGCGCGGGCCAGGCCCAGGCTGTGGCGCATGCCGGTCGAATATGTGCGCACCTGCCGGTCGAGATCGGCCGAGAGGCCCATGCTTTCCGCGGCCGAGGCAATTCTAGCGCGCGCGTCCGCGCCGGTCAGGTTGTTCATTGCGGCGAAGAACGCCAGGTTTTCGCGCCCGCTGAGCCGTCCGTAGAATCCTTCATCTCCGCCGGTGTGGTAGCCGAGCTTTTGGCGCGCGCGAGCCGCGTCGCGCGCGATATCGAAACCGTCGAGCATCGCACGGCCTCGTGTCGGCACGACCAGAGTAGCGAGAATGCGCATCAGCGTGGTTTTTCCCGCGCCGTTATGGCCCACAAGCGCCACGGCTTCTCCGTGCTCCATGGTGAATGAGACGCCGGCAAGCGCGCATGCTGTGGCCGGTGCAAACGGCTGGATCAGGGAACGCCAACCGGAAAGCGCGGGAGGGAAATACTTTTCGAGGTGTTCGACGACGATCGCGGGCATCCTACGGAGTTATAACCGAATTCAGCGCCGGGAATCCAGTTCCAACGCGACGGTCAAAATGGCGGCTCGGAAGGCGGAGTCGCGGAGGGCGGCTCGAGAAGGAAGATTGCGTAGCGATAGACAGCGAGCCGCGTCGCCTCGCTGATTTGATGGGGACCGATCACGTCGCCGAACGCGCGGTGAAGTTCGTGCATCTTGTCGTCCGGCAGAACTTCGAGAAGCTTTCCGAAGCGATTCTTGGCCACCGTCACCGGATCGGCATCGCTACGCGCTCGTTCTTGCGCGGTCGCGGCAGACGGCGCAACGGAACTGGCGACTGCGGGCGGCACTGCAGTCGCCGGGGCGGCTGTTGACGCCGGAGGTTTCGCCACGGGCGGAGCGGGCTTGGCGGTTTGCACGGTTTTCGCTTCGTATTCCTTGTAGAACTCGTAGCGGAACTGCTTTTCGTACAGACCCGCGTAGGCTACCTTTTGACTCACCGGCTGCGGCGGCGCGCCTGCGAATGCCTTCGCGGTGAAATCCTTCAGAGCCGACTCGAAGGCGGCGAAATCTGCGCGCGGTGCCTTCGAGGGCCCCTTGCCCCTCCGCGCGAGCGATGCCGCCAGCGCATCGGTTCGCGCGTCGTAGCAGGCGCCGTACCGGCGGATGCCGCGCAGCTGCCCGTCCACGTTGGAATCATCGATCGCTACGATCTGCGCGATGTAATCGGAGGACGGCATCGCCAGAACCTTCGCGCAGGGAAGCTCGAGTGGGCCCTCGTAAACCGGCTGCGGGAAGGATCTCCTCTGCGATTGTCCCTGCGCTTGCGGTCGCGCGAACGCCGGCCCGCACGAAAGCGTCAACAAAATCAGGCACATCGTGGCATGTCGCATCGGTGAAATCCTACTTGAGCGGGACGATGCGCCGCAAGGAGCGACTCTACTGGCCCAAGGTACCTTCCGGGGTGACGCGCGGGTTGTCGAGGAGCAGAGCCGAGGCTCGCGGCACGATGTTGGTGGCCTGCGACGCCACGATCAGCCATTGTCCGCCGCGCTTCACCTCGACGCGCGTCAGAATCGCGTGGCGCGCGGGCCGCGGCGAGCCGTCGGGATTGTGTTCGCCATGCGAATTGATAAGCACGTGGACGATGGCGATTTCCGGCGTGAGGAATTTGATGCTGGTCTCCTCGGTCCGCCAGATGCTGCCCTTCGCCTTATCCGAATGCAATTCCTCTAGGCTCTGCGCGAAGGGTGCGCGCCCTTTAAACCACTCGCCGGCCAGGTTGATGGCATCAGTGTCCGGAGCGAAGTCGCGCGACATCGCAGGCACGTCATTGCTGTTCCACGCATTCTCCCAACGCGTCTCCACATCGCGGATCGCTTTTTCGTCGGCCGCACTGCCTCCCTGTGCGTCGGCGGGACTTGGCAGGGCCACGGGAAGAAGCAGGAACGCGACCGCCAGAAACGAAAGTTTCGTTCGCATGAAACGCCTCCGATGCGGGATGGGCGCGATTGTGTTCGCGGCGGGGGAGGGAAGTCAAGGAAGCAGACTAACGCCGCGGGCGGAGAAGCGCGCGCTCGAGCAGGTGATCGATCGCGCGATCCACGCGGCGGCTGCGCGCTGCGGCAGACTTGGCGGAATCGAACCACATCGTGAATTGCCGGCGATGGCCGGGAGGCATCTCTTCAAACGCTTTTCGGGCTTTCGGATGTTTCGCGAGCGCTTTTCGCAGATCGGCGGGCACAGGGACATCGCGCGACGACAGGTCGAGTCGAAGCTCGACGCTCACCGCATCTCCGGTATCCGCACCGGCGGCTTTGCGCTGAGCCGTGTTGATCTGCATGCGGAATCGTCCGCCGCGTGCGGGCACGAGCGTCGTCCGCGCGCTCTTGGCGCCCACGATGGCGACGACGGGAATGTATTTCGGCTTGGTTTGTTTGCGCCCCGTACCGGGGAGGCGTGCGCCGCCCATCTGCTTCGCCAGCGCACGCGCGATCTCGTCCGGCACGTCCACGTGCCGCATCATCCAGATCCTGTAAATCGTACCTGTGAACCGCGGCGACTTGGATTTCGAGATCATGATGTCTTCTCGAAAGCATCACCCAGGCTCAGAGACGGCGTACCGGGCTTCGGTCAAATCGAGCTCGCGTTCGAGTTTTCGCATGACTTCGTCGTTGATCTTATTCTCATTTCGCAGATGCAGAACCGTAGCGCGCTGGATCGCACCGACATGTCTCGAAAGATCCCGCCATCGTTGGTAGTCCTCGGGTCGGGATCCGCTTTCCGCTGATTCGTTGCTCTCCAGCACATTCAGACGGCGGCGGTGAAGCGTTATCAGCTCGTCGTAGATGGGCGCGAATTCTTCGGGAGTGTCGTCGCGGGTCTGCTCCAAATATGCGAGCGCCGCCTCGGCCATGGCGCGCCGGGCTGCATCCTCTTCGGCGTTTCGCCCGGCCAAACCGGCAAGCCCCAGCATTCGGATCAAAGGGGGCAGCGTGAGCCCTTGCAAGACCAGCGTGACGAGAATCACGCAAAACGTCAAAAAAAGCATCACGTTGCGCTCGGGGAAGGGCTCTCCGCTGTTCAGGACCATGGGAAGTGAAATGGCTGCCGCGAGCGCCACAACACCGCGCATGCCCGTCCATCCCACGATAAAGATTGCCCGCCCATTCGGCATCTCCTCCGGCTGATGAAGCAGGCGACGGCGGATAAAATAGGATATCGCCGCGCCGGGATAAATTCAGATGAGCCGGATCAGGATGACCACGCCGCTGAACAGGAGACCCAGCAGCACAAGTTCCCCAAAGCGATGGGTGCGAATGCCGGAAAGTATGTAGGGCAACTGAAAGCCTATGAGCAGAAAGACGAATCCGTTGAGGATAAACGTGAGCGTGTCCCACACGGCTTGTCCGGTGAGTCGCGCGCCTCGGGACAGATAAAAGGAGCTTTTGTGGCCAAGGTACAGCCCGCACGCGACTGTCGCCAGCACCCCGGACGCGCGAACGCTCTCCGCGGCAAGATAGGTGAAGTAGGGCGCGATCAGGCTGATCGTGATCTCGATCGGTGCGTCAACGATTTTCAACTCGACCAGGTAAATCAGCTTTCCCAGCAGCACTCCGATCGCGATGCTACCGAATACAAGGTAGAGAAGCCTCCCGACACCCTCGCCGAGCGACGGCGTGTGCCCCGTGACGAGCAGTGCCGTGGTGAACTCCAAAGCCAGCAGGCCCGTCGCATCGTTGACCAGGCTCTCTCCCTCGATAACATCCGTGACGCGCTTCGGCAGGCCAAGCCGCTGCGCAATCGAGGTCGCGGCAATCGCGTCCGTGGTTGAAACCACCGCACCGAGCACCAGCCCCATCCTCCAATCAAAGCCCGGCAGGATCCAGCGCGACGCCACTGCCACAGCGAACACCGTGAAGCCCACAAGGCCGAACGCCAACATCGCGATGCTGACAAGGTTGTAACGAAAGTCGCGCCACGATGTTACGTACGCGGCCGCAAACAGAAGCGGCGGAAGGATGACGAGGAACACGAGCTCGGGATTGAGTTCGATGTGCGGACCGTGCGGGAAGAAACTGAGAATGAGGCCGCCGATAACGAGAACAATCGGATAGGGCGTCTTCAGGCGTTTGGCGGCGGCCGCGAGCGCCACCACGAGAATCATGAGGAGCAGAACGATGTGCTCGATGCTGTAAATTCCCATCGCTTGTATTTCCGCCTCGCCGCTCAAAGATAACGCAGCCGGCAGCAAATAATCGCTCGGAAAAACAAAAAGGCCGCACTCGATTGTGGCGAATGCGGCCTTTGAGATTTAATCCTGGCGGTGACCTACGTTCCCGCGCCGTTACCAGCGCAGTATCATCGGCCCAGCGAGGCTTAACTTCCGTGTTCGGGATGGGAACGGGTGTGACCCTCGCGGTAAGACCACCAGAAACTGGAAATCGAAACTCGATTCGATGCACGAGTTTCGATGAGCAACTGAAGGAAGTAGGTCAAACCGCAAATTCCGCTAGAGAGTAGCATTTCGCGGAAAAGCTTCATTCCCTCCGCCGCGAGGCCCGTCGTCGTCCCGACGAATCGGGACTTCTCAGGGTAACGCTTCGCGTTGGGAAAGTTTTATGGTTAAGCCGAACGGCCGATTAGTACGGGTCAGCTACACGCATTGCTGCGCTTCCACCTCCCGCCTATCAAAGTCGTAGTCTACGACTGGCCTTCTTAGGGGACCGCAGCCCCCTTGGGAAACCTTATCTCGAGGCGAGCTTCT
>PMUS01000019.1 GCA_003166795.1 Acidobacteriota bacterium
AGCAGACGGAAAAGTTCGGCGTTCCGGGAGAGATCGCCAACGCGGGAGCGGTCAATCGGAACCGGCAAAGCGCGAGAAGCTTCTACCACGTGTATTCTCCGAAGTCCGAATGATTTAGGGGTCAAGCATACAATTGGGTTCGACTTGCGCAATACAGGAATCGCTGTAGGGCCTGCCTAAACTATCCAGCCGTTCGCCTTGCCGTCCGAACCGAACCCACACACCTCAAGTCCTGATTAGCGCGGCAACCGGACAAGTGGAGTACTAGAAAAGGGCGTATCCGGTAATCCGACTAATACGGAGTGAGCATCGAGAGAAGAAGCCCTGGCCAGTTAAATGTGGCGGCACAGTTCGGATCTTCGCCGGACTTCGGGCCGCGAACCACCAAACCCACCTGCCGTTATCAACAGCGGCCTGGCGCGGCGGGGCCTTACTGCGCGTTCTTACTATGTTCAACAGTTAATACGATTTTCCCTCGCGCATGTCGCTGTTCGAGATAACGGAGAGCTTCAGCCGCGTCGCTTAACGCGTAGCATCTATCGATGACGGGTACAACTTTCCCGGCTTCAAGAAGTGCTTTCAGAAAAACCAGATCCTTCTGGTTTATTTTCGCGATGAAGAAGCGCGTTTTCTTGCTCCCAAACCGGGACAGTAACGGCGCCAGCAATATAGTCCGGAAAATTCGAGCCAAATCACCTCCGACTACGACGTAAATTCCGTCCTGACTCAGCGCACGCCTGTAATCGAAAAGCGAATGGTGGGCATTCGCGCCTAAAATCAGATCGTAATGCTGCCCACTCTTTGTGAAATCTTCCCGCGTGTAGTCAATCAAATGGTCTGCGCCAAGCGACCGCGCCGTGTCCACATTCCTGGTGCTGCACACGGCAGTGACTTCGGTGCCGAATGATTTGGCAATCTGGACTGCAAACGTACCCACACCGCCAGACGCGCCATCAACCAAAACCTTCTGGCCTTGCTGGATATGCCCCTCATCACGAAGTCCCTGAAGGACAGTGATTGCCGCCACGGGAACGGCTGCTGCCTCCTCGAACGATATGTTGGCGGGCTTCAGAGCCAACTTATCTTCGGTAGCACACGCATACTCGGCGAAGGCTCCGCGGGACACGCCAAACACTTCGTCGCCTGGTTTGAACTGGGTTACGTTTCTGCCCGCCGCTTCGACCTGGCCGGCCACATCGACGCCTAGTCGCTGGTCCTTTGGCACACGCAGCCCCGGGATAAGGCGGATTAACGGCGCACCTCTCATCGTGAACAAGTCCAGTGGATTTACTGATGCCGCGCGAAGCTTTATCAGGACCTCACTATCCTTGGGGATAGGTTTTTCCACCTCCGTGAACTGCAGCCCATCCGGTGGTCCGTATTTTGTGCGTACGATCGCTTTCATAAGGTGCTCTTCGAGCGAACCTGGCGGGCAGTATAGGACAGACTCTCTGGTTAAGCCCTGATTAACGCGCTAACAGGACAAGTGGCTATCAGCCGGGCATTTGTGCGGTCGAAGTGCCGTGTCGCGGCGCGACGCCATAGGACGCAGCGAAGGCCTTAACGGTAACCATCGAAACCGTGGAACAACACTACGCGCCTTTCGTGCCCGAGCATCAGGAGCGCGTGAGTCGCATCTTGGAACTTAGTCCTGAAGTCGAAGACGCGGGCAGAAATTGGGCAGGAAGCGGCCGAAAAAAGAACATTCGCAATAAAATCGGCGGGTGAGTCTGTAAGCCGGATTCTGTCCGCCGCGTGACCGGCATCCCGATTTGCATCAAGATGCTTAAGGCGCACGCAACGCGGCGACCATTCCTCTAGGTCCCGGATCGCTCCGGGACTCAAGCAGCCTACCCGAGGGTCGCAGCGCATCGCTCTTGCGAGCAAAACGCATACGGGCTGGGCCAGCCCTCCCCTCCTATTTGGCCTTGCTCCACGCGGGGTTTTCCGTGCCCCGGATGTCGCCACCCGGGCGGTGGGCTCTTACCCCACCTTTTCACCCTTGCCAAATGCGCTCGACCGAAACAGGCGGGCTTCCGGTTTTTCCGAAAGCCTGCCGCCGAGGTGCAAGCATCACCGGCGGTTTATTTTCTGTGGCACTTTCCGTAGCCGCGCCGCTCGAATGCGCTTTCGCTCATCCCAGGACGCAACCCCCTGGCGTTACCAGGCGCGTTGCCCTGCCGTGGCCGGCTCTTGCGAGTTCACCACGGCTGGAGTCCGGACTTTCCTCCCGTTCGTCCCGCTTGCGCGGGGCAAACCGGCGATCACCCGACTCACCCGCCACCCAAATTATACGATGACCAGCGGATGGCTACAATCGCTTCGACGGATCGCGATTCTTCCCCCTTTCGCCTATACTCGGGTCGCCCGGCCGTAGCATTTCTGTTCGGTCGGTTCACGAAGGTGCGACGCGATGAAACCCGAGCAGCGAATTATCGGACTTGTCCTTCTTCTCGGAGGAATGGCGTATTTTTTCTGGCTCTACCCGCCAAATCCATGGACCTGGATGCAAACCTTGGGCGTCAGCATGATGGTGGTGGGTTTTCCGCTCTGGCTCGCGGCGCACATCCAACTCGGGTCATCGTTTGCAGTCGCGGCGCAGGCGCGCGCGCTGGTAACGCGCGGTTTGTACGCAAGAATTCGGAATCCCATCTATGTGTTTGGCTCCATCGGTATTGCCGGAGCGTTTCTTCTTCTGGGCCGGCCTTATCTCTTGTTGATCTTCGTCGCGTTGATCCCGTTGCAAGTCGTGAGAACGCGAAAGGAAGCACGGGCGCTGGAAGAGAAGTTCGCCGAGGAATACCGAAACTATCGCCGGGGAACTTCGCTATAGCCGAACCACGTCCTGTGCCCTACTTGGACGAGACGAGCTTCTCGAATTGCGCTTCATCAAGGATGGGGACCTTCAGGGATTTAGCCTTCTCAAATTTTGATCCGGGGTCCGCACCGACCACCACGTAGTTGGTTTTCTTGCTCACCGACGAGCCGGCCTTCCCGCCATGCGCGGCGACGAGCGCCTCGGCTTCCTCGCGCGATCGCTTCACCAGCGTTCCGGTGAAGACAAACGTCATGCCCGCGAACTTTGCGCTTTTGGGCGCGGCGCGCTCGTCCTTCATGTTTACGCCGGCGGCCCGCAGGCGGTCCATCAGCTTGCCATTCGCGGATTCGGAAAAGAATTCGCGCACGCCCTCGGCGATCTTCGGGCCGACCTCGGTCACACCCGTCAGCTCCTCTTCGCTCGCCGCCGCGAGCTTGTCCATCGAGCCGAAATGCGCCGCGAGAAGTTGCGCGGTGCGCTCGCCAACGAAGGGGATGCCGATGCCATAGATCAACCGCGCGAGGCTGTTCTTCTTGCTTGCGGCAATCTCGTCGAGCAGGTTCTGCGCGGACTTTTCAGCCATGCGCTCAAGTCCCGCGAGCGTCTCGAGGCTGAGCTTGTAGAGATCGGCGAAATCCTTGACGAGATCCTTCTGAATGAGCTGATCGACAATTTTGTCTCCGAGGCCGTCAATGTTCATGGCGTGGCGGCCGGCAAAATGGAGGATTGCTTCCCGGCGGCGCGCGGGGCACGACACATTCACGCAGCGGTAGGCCACTTCTTCGTCGGTATGATAAACGCGCATGCCGCAGACCGGGCACTTCTTCGGCATCTCGAATTCTTTTTCTTCGGTGCCGTGCTTCACGACTTTCAGGACATGCGGAATCACCTCGCCGGCGCGTTCGACCAGAACGGTGTCTCCGGCGTGAACGTTGAGTCTGCGAACTTCATCGAGATTGTGAAGCGTGGACTTCGTCACCGTCACTCCGCCGATCTGGACCGGCTCGAAAACCGCAAAAGGAGTCAGCACGCCGGTGCGTCCGACACTGATCGCGATTTCCTTTAGCAGCGTCGTCTCCTGATGCGCGGGATATTTGTAGGCAATTGCCCAGCGAGGCGCCTTCGACGTGAATCCCAGCTCATTTTGCAGCGCGATTTCGTTAACCTTCACGACGATGCCGTCAATTTCATACGCGAGCTTTTCGCGCCGCGTGTCCCAGCTTTCGATATACCGTTCGACTTCCGCGAGAGAATGGCAGAGCTTCCAATCGTCGCTGGCTTTGAACTGCAGCACCGCGAGCGCTTCCAAAACTTCCGACAGGCGCTTCTTCGCGGCGCGGCCGTCCAACAGAATGTAATAGGCGAAAAAATCGAGCCGCCGTGAAGCAGTGATCTTCGGATCGAGCACGCGCACACCGCCCGCAGCCGCGTTGCGCGGGCTCGCGAAGATCTTGCCGCCCGTTTCGCTCTGCTGCAGGTTCAGCTGCTCAAAAGACTTGTGCGTCATGATGACTTCGCCGCGTACTTCGAAGTCGCCGCTCAGGTCGGCCTTTTTCAGCAGCGCGGGCGCGATCGTCAGCGGAATCGAGCGAATCGTCTTCACATTGGGCGTCACGTCCTCGCCCGTGGTGCCGTCGCCGCGCGTCACGCCGCGAACGAGCGTTCCCTTCTCGTACGTGAGCGAGAGGCTCAGGCCGTCAAATTTGTGCTCCGCGACGTAGTCCACCTTCTCGCGCCCGGTCAGCTCGCGCACACGCCGGTCGAATTCGCCGAGCGCCTCGAACGAAAATGCGTTGTCGAGGCTGCCCATCGGGATTTTGTGACGCACTTGCTGGAATCCGTCGCGCGGCACGCCGCCAACGCGCTGCGTCGGCGAATCGGAAGTTATCAACTCGGGGTGCGCGGCTTCCAGCGCCTTGAGCTGGTTCATCAGCCGATCGAAGGCGGCGTCGGAGATTTCGGGGTCGTCGGCGACGTAATAAAGATATTCATGCCGGCGAATTTTCTCGCGCAGCGCCTCGATCTCTTTTGCGGCCTTGCTGCTTCTGGGCATGGAAACCTCTGCGGGACGCGGTCCGTCAAAGCTCGGCGGTATTATACAATGCGCGCTTGCCCCGAATCTTCGGGACAAACCGATGCCGCATGAGATCAAAGACGCGCTGATAATCTATAACCCCACGAGCGGCCGCAAACGCCAACGCCGCTTTGCGGAGATCGAGCACGCCGCGCGCATCTTGAAGGATGCGGGCATCATTGCGGAACTCGCGCCCACCACCGCGCCCGGCGCCGCAAGCAAAATCGCGCGACACGCCGTTGATCAGCGCCGCGGCATGGTGATCGCCTGCGGCGGCGACGGCACGATCAACGAAATCGTCAACGGGCTGGCGGGCAGCCATGTGCCCATGGCGCTCCTGCCGGCGGGCACCGCGAACATCCTAGCCAAAGAGTTGGGTATTCCGTGGGACATTCCCCGCGCGGCGCGGCTGATCCCCGGCGCGGACATCCGGCGAATCGCGCTGGGCATGGCTATGCCCACGAACGGAAATCACTCCTCCGCCATCTCGCGCGAGGGACGCTATTTTCTTTCGGTCGCAGGCGCCGGGCCCGATGGCGCGATCGTCAACTGCGTGCACCAAGGGCTGAAGAAAAGTGCCGGAGTGTTCGCGTACTGGGTCGAGGGCTTTCGTCAGCTTTTCAGCTACGGCTTTCCGAAGATGCACATTCATTCATCCGGACAAAAGCGCCAGGCCACGATCATCGTCGTCGGAAGGGCCTCGCACTATGGCGGCCCATTCAAAATCACGACGGAAGCCAGCCTTTTCGAGGATTCGTTTGAGTTCCTGACGAATTCAAAGAGCAGCCGACTCGGTTACCTCGCGTGCCTGCCGGCAATGTGGATGGGCACGCTGCGCAAGATGGACGGGATCGAAACCTGGAAGTCCACCGAGGTAATTTGCGAATCCGCCGACGGCGAACCGGTGTACGCTCAGGTGGATGGCGAGCCGGTCGGACCTCTGCCCATGGCGTTCCGGATCGTGCCCGACGCGCTTTCGATTGTGACGCCGGCAGCGCAATAGATCGAAATTTTCCCTGCAATACAAAATCGTGGAACCGTTCACACATGCGTTTACATCGCTCGCGCTCGCGCGCGCCGGAGGGAGGCGCTTGCCGCGGTTCGGCACGGCGATGTTGGTTGTGTCCGGCCTCGCGCCCGATCTCGACTATGCGAGCTATTTCGGCGGCGCGGGTGCGTTCATGCGATTTCATCGCACGGTGCTGCACTCCATCACTGGCTCTGCGGTGATGGCATGCGCCGTTGCCGGCGCTTTCTGCATTCTGGACCGCAGCATGCCGCCTAAGAAGAAGCAGTCGCAAACGACCGCGCCACTCGCGTTCGCCGCGGCATTCGCTGTATGCGCCGTCGGCGCGGCCGGTCATATGCTTCTCGATCTCGCGAGCGGAGTGGGAGTGCAATTACTCTGGCCCTTTCGCGCGCACTGGACCGCATGGAACCTGATCAACGATCTTGATCTGTGGACTCTGCTTGTGCTTATCGTGGGGTTACTACTGCCGTTGCTGTTCACGCTCGTGAATGAAGAGGTCGGCGTGACGAAGAAGGGGCCAGGTGGCAGCCGTGCGGCAATCGTCACGTTGGCGCTGCTCGCGGCCTATTTTGGCGCGCGCGCCAACCTGCACAGCCGGGCGATCGATCTGCTCCTTTCGCGTGAGTACCATGGCAGAATCGCGCTGTCGGCTGCGGCGTTTCCTGCACCGTCGGCGCCTTTTTCCTGGCGCGGCATCGCCGAGACGGACAACACGATGGAACAGGTGGACGTTCCGCTGGGCCCGGGCGATGAATTCGATTCCGACCGCAGCGTCACGCTCTTCAAACCCGAAGACTCTCCCGCGCTCGCCGCGGGAGAAAGATCGGCGGCAGCGCGGAAATTCATGCTGTACGCAAAGGTTCCGTTCGCTAGAGTTCAGCCGCTCGAGGCTGGTTATCGGGTGGAAGTGCGCGACCTGCGTTTCGCGGATGGCGACGACGAACCGGCAAACATATTTGTGCGCGTGGATTTCAACAGCGGCATGCAGATCACCCACCAAGGGTTTTTCTTCGCCTCGTCGCCGAACGACTGATTCCGCCAGACCATATTTTGTTTCGCAAGATGCCGCGCGGTTAGGACCTGCTCCCTTCGTGCAGGGAAATGGGTGCTGACATCCCTTCGGCCCATTGCCGAAGCGGTTCGAGGCGCGTATGTTGCAACCTGTCGCGATAAAACAAGTTGTACGTATCGAATGGAATCAAGCGCCCGTCGGGATGCACGATGTGAATGCACGTCTTCTTCACCGAGCGCACGTCGAACGAATATGCATCTATAAACTGGACGATGAGCACGCGAAAAATATTTTTGTAGGTCAGGTTCGGCGACGCCGCGATCCGCGGCAGGCAGCAGAGCAGGTCGCGCAGACTCTGCGCGCCGGATTCAGGCGAGTGGTTCGTCGCAAAAAGCTTGAAGACGCCGTCGCGAACGGTTTGATCCTGCTCGTAGAGAATTGTGTTGCGCCCTCCGTTGATCAGTACCTCCGGATCAATCATGCCAGTCAACGGAACGGCCTTGCCGTCCAGTTTCAGCGCGTACGCCATCGCGAGACTGTCCGGATGGCACGGCACGGGAATTACGTCTTCCGGGCGAAATACGGATGTCTGCTCTAGAATCCGGCGACGCACTTCGGTCAAAGTCAGGCGATCGGTTGCCGGATCAAAGTGTTCGAGTCGCCCGGCGGCCTGAATAGGCTGAAACGTGACGCCTCGCACACAATCCTGCGTGAGGGCGAAATCAATGATGCGGCCCACCTCGCCGTCGTTGAGGCCCTTCTTGAGCGTCACGACGAGCGTCGTTGAAATTCCCAGGCGGTTCAATCGCTCGAGAGCCTGCTCGCGCACCCGTCGCAAATCGGCGCCGCGCAGCTCCATCAGGGCATCTCGCTCGAATGAATCGAACTGCAGATATATCTCTCCGTCCGGCAACGTATCGGCAAGCCGCTTTGCAAAGTGCTCTTCCTGCGCGATCCGGACGCCGTTGGTATTGACCATCAAGTGCCGGATGGGGCGCGCCTTGGCCAGCTCCAAAATCTCAAAGAAGCCGGGATGTAGCGTGGGCTCTCCTCCGGAAATCTGGACCACGTCCGGCTCGCCTTCGTTCCGCACCACGGCATCGAGCATTCGCTCAATCTGTGCCAGCGAGCGAAATTGCTGCCTGTCGGGGCCGCTTTCCGCATAGCAAACGGGGCAAGTGAGATTGCAATAGTCGCAAATCTCGATCAGCGAGAGGCAGGAATGCTGCTGGTGATCGGAGCACAAGCCACAGTCGTAGGGACACCCCCACTTGACCGGCGTGTTGAACGCGAGCGGCATTTCCGGCGGTTTGATGAAGACTTCGCGGCAGCGGCGATAATAATCAATATCATCCGCCATCAGGATTTTCTCGTGCCCGTGCCGCGGGCAATGCTTCAAAAGGAAAACGTTGCCGCCTTCGAATACGATTTTGCCTTCGACTTTGCGATAGCACTCCGAGCAGATCGAGACCACCACGTCGAAGAAAAGATAGGGCCGCACCCGATCCGTCATCGAAAACCCCCGATCCCGCGCGGACGCGCAAACTTAACAACTTCAACGCCGGAAAAACGGCAAGAAGTTCATTTCCAGAAAACGGACGAGAACCAAATACGCCACGACCCCCGCGAAACTTCCGGCGATCAAAGTCATGTCGTCGCCCTCCGGCGGGGCCAGTTGGCCTGCGCGCCACGCATAGCCGGCCACGACCGCGTGGCCAATCAAAAATAGAGACGGCCACCCGAAGAGCCCCGTACGTGCGGCGAGCATACCCGAAGCGTGTGCGAAGGGCAGAAAACCCTCGACGACCAGCACGCAGCTTGCCGCGAACGCGATCGCAATCCCGAGCCGGTCGAGTCCTCGGCGTGTCCTTGCCAGCGCGATGCCGTAAGGCACTTGCGAAAAGACATACGAAACCACCATGAGCATCAAAATGTGCCAGGAGTTCGGCCTCGCAACAAAAGCGAGGACGGTCGTCGCAACGTTGGCCGCCGGAAGCAGCATGAAAATCACGAGAACCATCTGGAACTGGCGGAGAACCCTCTGCTCGGGAGCTTCCTCGAATGTCCGACCGGCCGCCCCAGACACCGGCGCTCCAAACGGTATAAGCGAGGGCGGAGCCGGCGGCCTGAAGGCATTTACGACGGCGCGGGCGATGCCGATTAGCATCAACACGAAACCGGCGAGCGCGATCCCCAGGCCCGCGAAGAAACCGATCGCAAAGATCGCCGCCAGGCTCTGATATTTGTTGGCGCCACCGCCAAAGTTGAGCCCGTTCAGAAACGCGGCGCACGAGGACAGTCCGATCACAATTCCACTTACCAGGATGATCAAACCCTGCCACCATCTCGGAAATGTCTGTTTTGTTCCGCCGGGCATCATTTCCTTTCTTCTCGAGCGCGAACGAATAATGTCCTCGACGAGCTAGCTCAATCGCGCGCCGGTGGCTGCGACGTTCTTTGCCGCCGTAGCGTCCGACTGGGTTTCCATCGTGCGCCGTTCACGAATCCATCTCCAGATATCGCCGCCGTAGTAGGCAAGCATCCCCAGACACGCCCACTGGATGGCCGAAAATCCCGCCATGCGAACCTCGGGCTTCCAAAAATCAATCGCGAGCCGCCAGCTCATGTACATCACCATGAAGAACTTGAAAATGTCGCCATTGCGATGTGGACGCTTCATCATCCGCAGCAGGAAAAGAAACAGCACAAACGCAAAGGCGGATTCGTAAAGCTGCGTAGGGTGCCGCGGAATGCCATCGCCGAAATCAACTCCCCACGACAGGGAGGTCGGTTTGCCGTACGTGTTATCTGGCAGCCCGCCGAGAAAACATCCGATCCGGCCAATAGCGAGGCCCAACGCTATTGGAGCGGCGAACAAATCTCCAGTCGAACTCTCTTCGCCGATTCGCCTCTTTACCCATTCGACCGCAAACAGCCCTCCGATCAGCCCTCCTACAATCGTCTTCCCGGACATCAAATAGACCGCGTCGTGCCAATGCGCGGAAGTGAGCCTCGGATCCTCGAACCAGAAAAGCACCCGGCTTCCGATCGCGGCCCCGGCGACACCGGCCGTGATGACCGACCATCGCGTCGCGTCCGAGACCGCGTCGCCCAGCTTTTTTCGGAGCCTGCGGAAGGCCAAAAATCCAATGGTGTAGCCCAAGGTTTCTAGGAGCAGGTGAGCCTGGATTGAAAATCGGCCCAAGTGAACGTAAAGAGGAAAGTGGATGTTATTCCCCTTGCTATCCCGCATGCACGGGTGGCGAGATCATAGCCGAGGCAATATCCCGGCGCAATCGCTGGAGAGGGATCTCTTCACTTGGCGGTGTGTGAGTCGTGGTGCAGCAAACGGCCTGCCGCGTACAACACCAGCAAAACGCCGAGCATGGAAAGGCCGAAGGAGGTCCTGTGCGCCATCAGGAAAGGCAGCGCGGCGTTTCCGTAGCGCACCGCTAGAATTCCTTCCAGAAAATATCGCAGCCCGCGGCCGCATAGCAGCGCGAGAACAAACGTTTTCAGGGGCACCTGAAACACACCTTCGGCAAGCACGAATATCTTGAACGGAAATGGAGGCGGCAAGATGCCCGGAATGAAGACGCTCAGGAAGGCGTTGCCCTGCACCCAGCGCTTCACTGTTTTCGCGCGCTTGCCCGCGCGGCGATGGAAGAACGCCTCGCCTCCTTTTTTTGCGAGCAGATAAATCCAGATGCATCCGGCAAGCGAGCCGAGCGCGGCCATGGCGCAGTAGTAGGGCATCCGCGCCGGCCGCTGAATGGAGAGTTCGATTACCAGGGCGTCGGCGATGAACGGAAGCGTCAGGATCGAGGAATCAAGGAAGGTCGCGACAAACAATCCGCCGCCGCCCATCTGAGCGACAAGCGCGGCCAGCCAAAGAGGCAGTTTCACTTGTTGCATGTCGCGGCGAATCCTCGATGAAACCGGCCGATTGTAGCAGAGTTTGTTCCGCGGGCCTGGAACGTGCGCGCCGCGAAATTGCTCAATCTCATCCGGTCGGATAGAATTCGTGCTTGAGCAATTCTCCCCAGAGAGTGCCACTCCTCGCCGGCCTCAACGAACGCCAGAGCGAAGCCGTGCTCGCGACCGAAGGGCCGCTGCTCGTCCTTGCGGGCGCCGGAACCGGCAAGACGCGCGTGATCACCTATCGCGTCGCGCATCTGATCGAGCAGGGAGTGCCGCCGAGTTCGATACTCGCCGTTACGTTCACGAACAAGGCCGCGGGCGTGATGAAGGAGCGCATCAGCGAACTTCTGCGCGCTAGCGGCCGCGCCGCGTTCGACATTTGGGTCTCCACGTTTCATTCCTTTTGCGCCCGCCTGCTGCGGCGTGAATCGCAGCATCTCGGCCTCCCGCGCGATTTCGCAATCTACGACGACGACGATCAGACCGCGGCCGTGAAGCGCGCCCTCGTGCAGCTTGGCTTGTCCACGGAAGATTACCCGCCGCGCAGCGTTCGCTCGCAGATCAGCCACGCGAAAAACCACGGCATCACTCCGGACGAGATGGAATCCCAGGCTGCACAGATGCGCGATCCAGGACGACAGGACGCCGCCAAGGCGTTTCGCGCCTATAACGAAATCCTACGGAAGGCCGCGGCGCTCGATTTCGACGATTTGCTCCTGCGCGCCGTGGAGTTGATGCGCGATCATGCCGATGTGCGCGCGCGATGGAGCGCGCAATTCCAATATTTGATGGTGGACGAATTCCAGGATACGAATCGCGCGCAGGAGGAGCTGGTGCGCCTGTTGGCGGGCGCGCGGAAGAATGTGTGCGTGGTCGGAGACGAGGATCAATCCATTTACGGATGGCGCGGCGCGCGCGCGGGCANNGACCGGCTCGGCAAGAATCTCCAGGCGACGCTTGGCCCGGGCGACCGGCTGCGATTCTTCGAAGCGCCGGATTCGGTGGCCGAAGCTGAATTCATATGCGAGGAGCTTGCCTCCGTCGTGCGCAACGACTCCGACGCCCGCGTCGCCGTTCTCTATCGCACCGGCGCTCAATCCCGCTCGTTCGAGGAAGTCTTGCGGCGATTGGGCATCCGCTACCGCGTGGTCGGCGGATTCAGTTTTTACGAACGCGCCGAGGTTCGCAACGCGCTTGCCTACGTGCGGCTGATATTCCATCCCGAGGATGACGTCGCGCTGCTGCGTGTCCTGAACGTGCCGCCGCGCGGCATCGGCGCCACCACGGTTGCCGGTCTCGAAGCACGGGCGAGAGAAACCGGCAAGTCGCTCTGGGAAACGATTCGCGCGGGCGAATTCTCGGCGGGCAAGAAAATTGCCGGCGCGCTGAATTATTTCCGCGAATTGATCGAAATGCTGCAAGAGGAGTGCCACGAAATGCAGCCCGCCGCGTTGATCGAGCGCGTGCTTGACCTCACCGGCTTCCTCAACTGGGTCGAGCAACAGGACAATATCGAGCACACCTCGCGCTCCGAAAACCTGCGCGAGCTTTCCAATGCCATGGCGGAGGCAACCGAGCAGGGACAGACGCTGGAAGACGTGCTCGATCACGCCGCGCTCGTCAGCGACGCCGATCAATACCAGGAAGACGTTGCCGTTTCGCTGATGACTCTGCACAGCGCGAAGGGTCTCGAGTTCGACGCGGTGTTTCTGGCCGGGCTCGAGGAAGGGGTGCTGCCTCACGGGCGCTCGCTCGATACCCCGGGCGAAGTCGAGGAAGAACGGCGGCTTTTTTACGTCGGCATGACGCGCGCGAAGCAGAGGCTGGTGCTCTCTCGCGCAATCTATCGCCGCACCTACGGCGAAGACCGCCTGCGCGCTTCCCTGCCCTCTCGTTTCCTTTCCGAGATTCCGCGCGACCTGATCGAAGCCGCCGCGGGTTCGCAGTCCGAGCCGGGCGAAACCCGCCGCTATGAAGCCGATCCAGAATTCTCGCAGGGTTATTCCCCTCGCGGCGCGCGCACGCCCTACGGACGTCCAGCGCCAAAGCCGCGCGCTTCGAAAGACCCTCTCATCGGCACGCGAGTCCGACACTCGAAATTCGGCATCGGCACGATTATCGAAGTCGAAGGCGACGGCGAGGACCGCCGGCTGACAGTCAGCTTTCAGGATTTCGGCCCCAAGAAACTGCTCGAACGCTATGCGAACTTGCAGCTTGCCTGAGCTCGCGGAAAATCCGCGCTTGCCCGCACGGACAGGTTGCGCGGAAGGGTCTGCCAAGGTAGAGTTTTTCTTCGGTCGCACCGGGAAGGTGGCGATTGGACCCACAGCTGTTCCGGACGAAGAATATCGATCAGCTCATTTCCGACGCCGACAGACCCGAGATGCGTCTGAAGAAGTCGCTCGGCTGGCTCAGCCTGACTTCGCTCGGCATCGGCGCGGTGATCGGATCCGGAATCTTCACGATTGTCGGAACAGCGATTGCCGGCGAGAAGATGCAGTTCAGCTCCGTTTTCAACTCCACCGTAATTGAATACATAATTTACCGGTCCGCGTCCTTTGGCAGGCCCGGCGCCGGACCCGCGATCGCGCTCTCGTTCGCTCTGGTGGGCGTGGTGTGCTGCTTCGCCGCTCTCTGCTACGCGGAGCTGGCGGCAATGATTCCCATCGCGGGCAGCGCCTACACGTACACCTACGCGACCATGGGCGAACTCATTGCCTGGATTATCGGCTGGGATTTGATCCTGGAATACGCCGTTTCGAATATGGCCGTGAGCGTGGGATTCTCCGCGCACATGGTGGACCTGTTCGATTGGTTCGGCTGGCACCCGGATTTGCGCTGGATCACTCCTGCCTATCTGCCTTCGGGCCTCACCGATCTGCAGGGAAATACTCTCTACAATCCCGGCTGGCACTTCGGATTCAATTGGCCCGCGTTCGTCATCGTTATGCTGCTCACGGTGGTTCTGGTGCGTGGAATCAAGGAATCCGCGCGCACGAACAACGTGATGGTGCTGATGAAAATTCTCGCCATTCTCATCTTCATCGGATTCGCGGCGCGCTACATTCATCCCGCTAACTGGCATCCCTACGCGCCAAATGGCTGGCCGGGCATCCTCACCGGCGGCTCGATTATTTTCTTCACCTATATCGGCTTCGACTCGGTTTCCACCGCCGCTGAGGAGTGCAAGAACCCCAAGCGCGACCTGCCGATTGGAATCATCTCCACCCTGGTGATCTGCACGGTGCTCTACATCGGCGTCGTTGTAGTTCTCACCGGAATCGTGCCGTGGCAAACATTGGTTGACGATGCCGCGCCCGTTGTCAATACGATGAAGCGGCTACACTTTGGCAATATCCGCCTTGTCGTCCTGATCGGTGCCCTGATGGGCATGATCTCTTCGCTGCTGGTATTTCAGCTCGGCCAGGCCCGCGTGTGGTTCGCCATGTCGCGCGATGGTTTGCTGCCTAGGGTTTTCAGCCGCATTCATCCGCGCTTCCGGACGCCGGACTTTTCCACCTGGGTCGCGGGATTCGTCGTCGGCATTCCCGCCGGGCTGCTCGACATCGGCACGCTCGCCGACCTTTCGAATATTGGGACTCTCTTTGCCTTCGCGCTCGTTGCCGGCGGCGTCCTGATTCTGCGTTATCGCCAACCGAACCGCCCCCGGCCTTTCCGCGCGCCCGGAGGGCTGATCGCCCCGATCGTGACGATTCTCTCGTGCGTGTTGCTGATGGCGGGACTCACAGTGACGAACTGGATCCGCTTCTTTGTCTGGCTGGTGATCGGACTGTGCGTGTATTACTTCTACAGCCGCAAACATAGCCAGCTTTCGAACGCGAATCTCGACGCAGCCGCGAAGGGAGGTCCCCGCTGATGCGCCGGTTCACGCGCCAATTGACGCAGCGAGGGCTTCGCGCGGCGCCCGCGCTCCTGTTAACGATTCTTTTTCTGGCGCTGCCTTCCTCGTTTGGCTGGGGTGAAAACGCCGAACGCATGATCGTTGACAAGGCCGTGGACACGCTGCCGGACGAGATGCAGCCGTTCTTTCAGGCCAATCGCACATTTCTGATTCAACATGTCACCGATCCTCTGCAGGAGGAGGCGAAGATTCCCGCCGAGCAGCCGAAGGGCTTCATCGCGCTGGATCACTACGGGCCGTTTCCGTTCACGGCGCTGCCTCGTACGTATACGGCCGCAGTCGCGAAATACGGGCGCCGGTCAATTGATGCGCACGGCGTGCTTCCCTGGCAGATCGGGCTCTACAGCAAGAAATTGACCGACGCGTTTCGCGCTCGCAACTGGGACGATGCCCGGCTCTCCGCCGCTCTGCTCGCTCACTTTGTCGCGGCCGCGCACGATCCTTTCAAATCCACCTTGAATAGCGATGGAGTCCTCTCGAATCAACTCGGCGTCAATGACCGGTTCGGCGCGGGACTGGTGGACCGCTACCAGCGGTTTTTCTACATGAAGCCTAACGAAGCAGCATTCATCCGCGATCCCACCGATCACGCATTTGAGATATCGCTCGACTCGCACTCTTGGCTTGAAAGCATTCTTCTCGCGGACCGTCGCGCTCACGAGGGGCTGTCAGGCTACACCAGCGAGTATTACGACCGCTTCTACGCCCAGGCAGGAGCGGTTTTGGTCCGCCAGCTCTCGGATGCTTCCACCGACTTGGGATCCTACTGGATGACTGCGTGGATCAACGCCGGCCGCCCACAGTTGCCGGGCAATTAAATTAACGTGGCGACTCAAACGACGCGGCAACCAACAGTCCTCGACGCACTCCCCAAGGCCGAATTGCATCTGCACCTGGAAGGCTCGATCCGCCCCGAAACCGCGGTGGAGTTGGCCGAACGCCATGATGTAAAGCTCACAGCGGAGGAAGTAGCCGCGCGCTACAACTACTCGAGCTTCGCGGGATTCATCGAGGCCTTCAAGTGGGTCACCTCATTTCTGCGCGATCCGGAAGATTACGCCCTTATCACCAGAAAACTCGCGGAAGAATTGGTACGGCAAAACGTCGTTTACGCTGAAATCACGATTTCCGCCGGCGTGATGCTCCGGCGCATGCAGAATGTGGAGGCGAATTTCACAGCTATCCGCGAAGCCTCCGAAGGCGTCCTTTTCAGGCGCCTTCGCACCGGCTGGATTGTGGATGCCGCGCGGCAGTTCGGCCCCGATGCCGCCATGGAGGTGGCGCGCTGCGCCGCCAAGCTGCATCGCTCGGGCGTCATCGCTTTCGGGATGGGCGGCGATGAACTCGCGTTTCCCGCTGTGAACTTCCGCCCGGCTTTCGATTTGGCGCGCAGCGAAGGATTGCGCATCGTTTGCCACGCAGGCGAAATCGGCGGGCCCGAATCGGTCCGCGAAGCGGTCGAGATACTCGGCGCCGAGCGCGTGGGCCATGGAATCGCCGTAATGAACGATCCGGCGCTCGCTGGATCGCTTGCGACGCGGCACGTCGTGCTCGAAAATTGCATGTCCAGCAATCTGTGCACGGGCGCTCTCGCGAAGCAGACCGGTAAGGCGAACGCTTCCCTCGCGGACCATCCTCTCGCGAAGCTGATCGCCCAGGGTTTGCTTGTGACCCTTTCCACCGACGATCCCGCGATGTTTCACACGGATCTCTTGACCGAATATTCACACGCCGCGTCGCTCGGCCTGTCCAGGGAACAGCTCCTGCAGCTTGCCGAGCAGAGCTTCAGCGCGTCATTTCTGCCGCCTATCGAGAAGCGCCAATTGCTCGAGGACTTTCGCGCGGCCGCAAAATCGGCGGGCCTGCTATAATCGCTCGCGACACACGGGAAGAAAAATGAAAGCACACGTCTGGGTCATGCTGAAGTCCACCGTCCTCGATCCGCAGGGGCAAACCATTCAACGGGCGCTTTCGTCCCTCGGCCATGCGAAGGTGCAGGGTGTTCGCCAGGGAAAGTTCTTTGTTCTGGAGCTCGATGGCCTCAGCCGCGCCGAAGCGCAGAGCGAGGTGGAACGCATCGCGAAAGACGTCCTCACGAATCCCGTCATCGAAGAATTCCGCTTCGAAGTCCTCGACTAATTCGCACCGTTTCCGCGCGGGAACCGGTTGCGGACTTCTCACGCCTTCTGGTATAGATGCGACGCACTGTTTCGCTCCGAGGGGGGAACTTATGCGCAAAAGCTTCTTCGCCGTCGCTGTGATGTCTGTGGCGTCGTTGATTGCAGGCAGCCTTACGATGCACTCGCGCGCAGCGGAAGCGGCCAGTCCTGCCAAAGACGCTTGCGACCGCGCGTGCTTGAGCGGCTTCGTGGACCAATATCTCGCGGCGCTGCTGATACACGATCCCTCGGGACTGCCCGTGGCCGCGGATGCAAAATTGACCGAGAACACCAAACCAACTCCCCTTGGCGAAGGCGTCTGGAAGACGATCAAGTACATCAAGTTTCGCGGCGAGACCGTCTCCGATCCCAGCACGCAGCAAGTCACCTACTGGGGAGCAGTGGAAGAAGACCATGTCTCCCTGCTGATGCTTCGCCTCAAGATCGTCGGCGGCAAGATTGCGGAAGCGGAGACAATCGTCGCCCACGGCTCAGCGCCTGATGCGCCGCGCACCGGTTTCGAAGTGATGCCTGACCTGCAGCTTCTCGCGGCGATCAAACCATTCCTGGAGAACTCGGTCTCAAAGCCCGCATCCCGCGCCCAACTCATCGCCGCGGCGAACGCCTATTTCGACGGCATCGAGCATCAGCCAGGCCACGTTCCCTTCGCGCCCGGGTGCAATCGCATTGAAAACGGCCAGTTGACCACCAACAATCCCACTAACTCCGAAGGCTTGCCTCCGCTCGGATGCCAGGAGCAATTTCAGGCAAAGCTTTTCACCTACGTCCCGCACGTTAACTACCGGCGCTTCCCCGTTGTTGACCAGGCGCGCGGGCTCGTCGTCGCCCAGGTGGTCTTCGACATCCCCGGCAGCAAGACGTGGATCAGAGACGGCAAGGAGGTCCCGGCTCCCCCGGCAGTTGCCAACCCTCGCAATAACATTCTTAACGAGCTATTCAAAGTGGATCACGGCCAGATCCAGCTCATACAGGCCTTCATGCTGCCCAATGAGCCTTACGGAACTCCGACCGGCTGGAACTAAGCGACGAGTTCTGTAACTGTACCGGTCGCGCACACACCTGCGCGATACCATCATTTTCCCCGTTATTTACTGGCGAAAGTACTAGCGCACGACCGGATGGCCGCCGGACGATTGTGCTAGCATAGTTATGCTGCTGCTGGCGGACCCCTCCGCCGGGGCAAACCTGGAGAATTTCATCATGTGCGGAATTGTCGGTTATATCGGGGCCAAGCGCGTTGTTCCATTGATCCTCGACGGCCTGCGGCGGCTCGAGTACCGCGGCTATGATTCGGCCGGGATCGCAGTGGTCTGCGACAACGGCAAGCTCGATATTCGCCGCGCCCCCGGCAAGCTGCGAAATCTCGAGGAATCCATCCGCGTCACTCCGCTGGACGGCGTGTACGGCATCGGACACACCCGCTGGGCGACGCACGGACGCCCGACCGAGGAAAATGCCCATCCGCACCGCGACTGCAACGGTGAAATCGTCGTAGTGCACAACGGTATCATTGAGAATTATATCGAGCTCAAAAAGAATCTTGTCGCCGAAGGTCACAAATTCGTCACCGAAACCGACACGGAAATCATCGCCCATCTGATCGAGAAATTCTCCAAGGATGCTCCTCTGGAGGAGGCCGTCCTTCGGGCCGTCAAGGCCATGACCGGCGCTTACGCGCTCGTGGCCCTTTCGACCAAGGATCCCAACAAAATTGTCGCCGCTCGTCTGGGACCCCCGATAGTAATCGGTCTCGGAGAGAAGGAATTCTTTGTCGCCAGCGACATTCCGGCGATCCTCGCGCACACGCGCAGCGTTTTCTTCCTCGGCGACGGCGAAATGGCCGTTCTCACGCCGCAGGGAGTCAAACTATTCGACTTCGAAAGCCGCCCCATCAGCCGCCCAGCCCAGCACATCACCTGGGACCCGATCATGGCAGAGAAGGGCGGTTTCAAGCATTTCATGCAGAAGGAAATTTTCGAGCAGCCGCGCGCGGTCCGCGACACGCTGCTCGGCAGGATTTCGCAGGAAACGGGCAAGGTGTTTCTCGACGAGATGGACATTACCGAGGAAGAGTTCCGCAACTTCCACGATGTGAAAATCGTCGCCTGCGGCACGAGCTGGCACGCAGGGCTCGCCGGAAAATTTATGATTGAACGGCTGGCGCACGTGCCCGTCGAAGTGGACTACGGCAGCGAATTCCGCTATCGCGACCCTATCCTCGACAAGCACAGCCTGATCATCGCCATCAGCCAGTCCGGTGAGACGGCGGACACGCTCGCGGCCGAGCGCGAAGCGCGCCAGAAAGGCGCGAAAGTCCTTTCCATTTGCAACGTGGTCGGCTCGATGCTGACCCGCGAATCCAGCGGTACGATCTACACGCACGCGGGCCCGGAAATCGGCGTTGCCTCCACCAAAGCCTTTACCGGGCAGTTGACCGCGCTCTTGCTCACCGCGCTTCATCTCGGCCAGGTGCGTGGAAAGCTCGGCGCCGCTCAATCCAAGACTCTGATGCAGGAGCTTACGCGCATCCCGCACAAGATCGAGGCGATCTTGCGGCGCGATGCGGCCATCGAAGAGCTCGCTCGGCAATTCTTCCGTTACACGGATTTTCTGTATCTCGGCCGCGGAATCCACTACCCCATCGCCCTCGAAGGCGCGCTCAAGCTGAAGGAAATCTCGTACATCCACGCCGAGGGTTATCCCGCCGGTGAAATGAAGCACGGTCCGAACGCGCTGATCGACGAAAATTTGCCGGTGGTGATGATCGCCACGCGCGACGAATCCGATCCTGCCTCGATGATGCGGTACGAGAAAACCGTTTCAAACCTCCAGGAAGTAAAGGCGCGTGACGGCATCGTAATCGCCGTCGTCACCGAAGGCGACCAACTGGCGCGCGCGGCCGCCGATCACGTCATCGAAATTCCCATGGCCCCGGAATTGATCGCGCCAATTCTCGAAATCGTTCCGCTGCAAATGCTGGCGTACCACATCGCCGTCCGGCGCGGCTGCGACGTGGACCAGCCGCGCAACCTCGCTAAATCCGTCACCGTCGAATAGCCTACTCAATAGGCCGTCGCGCATATAAAATGCTGCTCATGCAGGCCCGATCCCCCGAATGGCGCCCTCTCGCCCGCCTCGCGACTCTCGTGCTCGCTGGCTCGCTCCTGATTGCGCCCGCATTCGCGCAAGCTCCTGATGCGGAAGGAAACGGCAAGCTCGAATCCATCAAAATCACGGGTTCGACGAAGTATCGTTCCGAGCAGGTCGCCTCCCAGACTGGGCTTTCTCCCGGAACCACGATCACGAAGGGCGACCTGCAGCGCGGCGCCGATCGCCTGGCGCAACTCGGCCTCTTTGCCAGCGTGCAATACCGCTTCGCCAGCGAAGACACGGGCGTGCGCGCCGAATACCAGGTGACGGACGCGCCGACGGTGCCGGTAAGGTTCGACAATTTCCCCTGGTTCGCCGACGACGAGCTGAGCGCCGCGTTGAAAAAAGATGTCCCTCTCTTCGACGGCACTGCCCCCGAGCACGGCTCCCTGCTCCACGAAATGTCGAACGCACTCGAATTGCTGCTCCAGACTCGCGGCGTAAACTCCAGCGTCTCAAGCGCCCTCACCACAGCTCCTGCCACCGACGCGCGCATCATGCAGTTTCACGCAGAGCATGCGGGCGTGAATATCGCGAGCGTCGAGTTCAGCGACCCGCTCGCGCAGGGCGACCGCGGCGTCCAACAGCGCCTTGGAGACGTCGTCGGGCAGCAGTTTTCCCGCACGCTCGTTGAACTCTTCGAATTCGAGCAGGTTCGCCCGGTTTACCTCTCACACGCTTTCCTTCGCGTCCGATTTGGCGCGCCTGTCCCGCGAATCACCGGCAGCGGCGCCAGTGCGCGAGTCACCGTCGTGGCGCCCATCGAGCCAGGCCCCGCGTTCGCGTGGAACGGAGTCGTCTGGACCGGCAACGCCTCAATCTCTTCGGCGGTCCTCAACGGGATCATCGCGCTGAAGCCCGGCGACCCAGCTGATGGAATGAAGCTCGAGGCCATGTGGGAAGGCGTGCGCGAGGAATACACGCGGCGCGGATATCTCGATGTGAACCTCTCTGCCGTGGCGCAATTTGATGACAACACCAAGCGCGTCACGTACTCCGTTTCCATTACCGAGGGCCCACTATTCCACATGGGCAAGCTTATCCTCACGGGACTTTCGATCGAGGGCGAGCGCCGCATCCGCGCGGCCTGGGGAATTGCCGAAGGCGCGGCGTTCAACAATGAGATCTACGAAGAGTTCGCCAGAACCGGAATCAAACAGGCCTTCACGGGTCTCCCGTTCCACTACGAAAATGTCGGGCGGTTCCTGCAGGAAGACCCTAAGAACGGAACGGTAGACGTATTGCTGGATTTTCAATAGAGGCGTGCTCCACCGTAGGATTTAGGTCTTCTCCGTGGTCTCCGTGCTTCTCGGTGTCCTCCGTGGTGAGTCGTAAGCTTTTCTCTGGGTTCGCCTTCTCCACACCTTCAAATGACGCCGCTTGCCTCAGCAGGGGAACTTTCCTTCGCATTACCTCGTATGACTATGATAGGAAGTGTCCGGGCGATCGAAGCAGCTTCCTACGCGAGTAACCATGGCTCAATCGAGAAAACGAATCACGCAAGCGACGCTGATGACCGCAACCCTTCTGGCGGCCGCATTCCTGCCAGGGTGCGGCCCGCAATCGAGCGCCGTCGGGACCGCCGACCGCACGTTCACCGTCAGTGGCCCTGTGCGGCTCGAGCTGGAAACCGGAAGCGGCAGTTCCCGCGTCACGGTTGGCTCGCCCGGCGAGGTTCGTATCCATGCTCAGTTCCGCGTGCACGCGTGGCCCTGGGAAAACCCGGACCGTACGCTGAAGGATATTGCTGCCAATCCGCCCTTCTCTCAGGACGACAACCTGATTCGAATCGGCCATTCCGGCTGGGATATGAACAACGTTTCCGCCGACTACTCTGTCACCGTCCCGCCGGACACGCAGATGCGCGGTGTGATTGGTTCCGGGGATCTCGACGTGAACGGAATCGCCGGCCCCGCCAGCTTCACGGTCGGGTCCGGAAATATTTCGGCCGCGGCCATCATGAATGACATTCGCACGACCGTCGGCAGCGGAAACGTAACTTTCACCGATACCCAGGGCCGCATTGAAGTAACCGCCGGCTCCGGCAACGTGGTGGTTCGCGGCGCAAAAGAAGATGTCCGCGCTCGCGCCGGCTCCGGCGATATTCGCATCGAACAGCCCGGCGCAAATGTCGAGGCCCAGGCGGGTAGCGGCAATATTGAATTGCGGGGCGCGATGGCGGACATTCGCGTGCGTACGGGTTCTGGCGACATCACCGTGGATGGCAATCCGGCTCCCTCGAGTTACTGGGATATCCACGCCGGGTCCGGGGACGTGCGACTGCGGATTCCTTCCAACGCGAGCTTCATGCTTTACGCCCGCAGTAGCTCGGGCGATATCAACGTCACGGCTCCTTCCGTCACCGAAGGAACACCCGGGAAGCACGATTTTCAGGCGCGCATCGGGGACGGCAAAGCCCGCGTTGAGATCGAAACCTCCTCGGGCAACATTTCCCTGCACTAGGATGGGCTGCAGCAGAAAATTTGCGCTTTAGGGAGTCGGAGCCTCAGCTCCGGCATGAACCTCCAAGCTGGATGGGCCTTTACACCTGAGGACATTCCGCGCGGCTCCTCCCGCATCCCGCCCATTCGCAGAAGGCCGCCGAATCCCCGCCGCCCTGGCAAGATTCCCGCGATAGAATGGATTTCCGATGCGCCCGACCTGCCTCGCGCTGTGCGCAAGTGTTCTTATGGCGTCGAGCCTCGCCGCCGCGGCCCAGGAATCGAATCCCACGCCACAGCCTCCGAAAAAATCATCGGACGCCGCCGCGAAGAAAGCTCCCGACCCCGAGGCGGAATTACAAAAAGCCCTCGCGAACGCGGGAGACAACAGCGCCGCGATGATCAAGAATCTGAAGGAGTATCTCCAGGAATTTCCCGATCCTCCACGAAAAACGGCCGTTTACCGCGCGCTGGTGGAAGCCTGCGAGCAGACTCACGACACCGCCTGCGCCCTGGATTACGCCGAACGCCTGATCGTCGCTCGCCCGGACGACTCGCAGATGATGTTGGTGGCCGTCAATCTCCTGGAGCAGCGCGGCGACGACGCCAGCCTCACGCGCGCCTCCGGCTACGTCACGCGCATTCTCGATCGTGTGGAAAAAGCCCCGCCGGAAGAACGCCCCGCGCGCGAATCCATCGCCGAATGGCAGGACGGTCAGGCCCAGCTTCGTACCGCGCTTTATTACGTCCGCGGCCAGGTGGAAATCTCCCAGCGCAACTACGAAGCCGCGGTCAAGGACCTGCGGATGAGCGATTCCATTCATCCGAATGCCCTCGCCGCAAAGACGCTTGGCGAAGTGGCCGAGACGCGCGGCGATTCCGCTACGGCGATTGGAGAATATATTCAGGCCTTCACGCTGCCGGAAAGCGGCCCGGCGGGAACGGTGAATCGCCGAGACGTTCTCCTGGAACTCAGAAACGCCTGGCGGGAAGTTCATGGCAGCGAACTGGGTTTGGGCGATGCGATCCTCGCGGCATACGGCCGCGCCGCCCTGCCTCCGCCCGAGGGAGCGTCAGCTTCAACGACCCCAGCGGCAGCCCGAAACAAAGACGCCAAGGACGTTTTCTCATTCGTCGTGCGGCGCCTTGACGGAACCCCTCTCGCGCTCGATTCGCTGAGGGGAAAAATCGCGGTGCTGAGTTTCTGGGCCACCTGGTGCGCGCCATGCCGCGAGCTTGAGCCCATGTTTAACAGCGTGGCGCGAACGTACGCCGGGAATTCCAATGTGGCCTTCTTCGCCGTCAGCGCGGACGACGATGAACCTCTGGTCCCGGCAATCGTCGCCCGCGAGAAGTGGGATGTTCCGGTTATCTTTTCGGACGGCCTCGATGCATTCGCGAAGGCAGAAACTTTACCCACTGTGGTGGTCCTGGGACGCTCCGGCGAAATTGTTTATCGCACCGGAGGTCTCCCGCGCGACGCATTTTCCGATTCCCTGACGGCCGCGATTCAGGCCGCGCTCGCCACCGCGCACTAATCTTACGTAGCCCGAGTTTTCAGGCCTGCCGCTTCGCGCGCCGCCAGAACCGTGTTCACGTGAATGCTCACCGTATCCGCCACGCGGCGCGCGTAGCCGCCAGCCAACGCAATCGCCAACGGTGTCCCATTTCGCCGGGCGTAATCAAAGACCAGCGCATCGCGCCGCGCCAGTCCATCCATCGTGAGCGCCAGCCCTCCCAATTGATCCTCGCGGTACGGATCGGCCCCCGCAACATAGAAGAGAAGCTGCGGCGCAAAATCGCGAACGGCATTCTGCAGATGCTTTTCCAGAAGGGCGAGGTACTCGTCGTCGCCGGTCCCGTCCGCCAGATTGATATCCACGGTTGAGGGCGGCTTCGGGTGCGGGTAGTTGTATTCCTGATGGATCGAAAGCGTGAAAACCGTCGCGTCTCCGCCGAAAATCGCAGCCGTGCCGTTCCCCTGGTGCACGTCCGTATCAACCACCATCGCTCGCCCGATCGCGCCTTCAAACTGAAGCCTGCGAATCGCGATCGCAACATCATGGATCACGCAGAATCCTTCGCCGTGATCGGGACAGGCATGATGGAATCCGCCGCCGATATTTGCCGCCCAACCGTCCGCGAGAGCGCGCCGCCCGGCCAGAATGGAACCGCCTGCGGCAAGCCAGCAGGCTCTGATCAGCTCCTTCGAGTAAGGGACTTCGAGCCGGGCCTCCTCCTCGCGGCTCAGCGAGCCGGTCTTCAATTTGTGCACGTAATCCCGCGAATGGACGCGCCGCACATCCTCATCGGATGCGGGCTCCGGCGCCAGAAAATCGCCGGGCGTGGCAGTTCCGTCCGCCAGCAGCCGGTCGTGGATCATTCGGTATTTCTGCGACGGAAACACATGCGCGCCGAGATTCAGATCGTAGCCTTCGTCGTAGATGAGCTTGAAGGGCAGCAAGATTTTCCGAGCCTACCGCGAAGTTTTTGCGAACGCAAATCCGCGCTTGTGTTGCCGCTGCCCTGGTTCGGGCTTTGGGTATTCATGGTCTTCGGTCGCTTAGGGGGTCGGAGCTTTAGCTCCGACATAACGGTCTCAAGATGAGCGGGGCTTTAGCCCCTGAAGCCAATCCGGAAATCGAATTTGCCAGCGTGATACGATTTGGGCGCCATGAAAACCATCTTGCTGCTTCTTTGCTCGAATATATTCATGACCATCGCCTGGTATGGCCATCTGAAATATCGCAAGGCCCCGCTGTTCGCTGCCATCGTCGTCAGTTGGCTGATCGCATTCGCCGAATACTGTTTTCAAGTTCCCGCGAATCGCATCGGCTACGGCGAGTTCACGGCGTTCCAGCTAAAAGTGATTCAGGAGGTAATCACGCTCTGCGTATTCGTCGTCTTTGCGTGGCTGTACCTCGGCGAGAACGTTAAATGGAACCACGCGGTTTCCTTTCTGTTTCTCATCGGCGCGGTCACATTTGCCTTCTGGGGAAAACTCTAGCGGCGCCCAAGTTTCGCTGACGTTCCCTCGGAGGGAAAATAGTAAGCCCACTCTACTCACGCGCCGCCGCGTCGCACTGTCATTCTGAGCGTAGTTGACGGACACTTTCTGTCATCCCGCTCTTGCGGGATGTCCGGTCACGCAGTCGAAGAATCCCTCCCCGGCGTTGCAAACCAGGCAAGTCAACCAACCGGGACCGCTCGTGCATCAGCGTGATGGCCGCCAGGCGCATCGCCGTGATAATCTCTCTCAGATGCGTCGCACGAACTCCATTCTTGTAATCGTCGCTCTCCTTGCGATTCCGCTCGCGCCAATCGCCTGGGGCATGGCCTGCGAGGCATCGTCCGCGCCAATGATGTGCTGCCTGCCGCACGCAACTCATTCGCAGCAGGGCAAGCCCATGATGTGCCACTGCCCCATGAAATCCGGAAAACATCTGCCCGATGTTGGATTAATCGCCCCAATCCCTCCGGCGACTCCTGCCGCGTTCACAAGAATCAACGCCCCGGAAGACGCTCGCCGCACCTTCGTCGCGTTCTCGCAATCCACCGCATCGGGATTTCTTCCCGCTCCGTTTGAACCTCCGCGAGCCTAGCTTCATTCCGCTGCATTAATAAATTTAATCTGGAATGGAGCACTCTGATGCGGAAGTTTGTATGGCTTCTGCTCGCCGCGGCGCTGCTCGTGTATGCACAGCCGGCCCGAGCGACAGTTTTCGGAAGTGTGCGAGGAATCGTTCACGACCCCCAGCACCGGCCCGTGGCCGGCGCCAGCGTGCTGCTGAAATCAGCAACCTCGGAGTGGTCGCAGGAAACGCAGACGGACCAGGACGGCGAGTTCGCCTTTGCGGCTGTGCCTCTCGGGGACTACATCGTTACCGCGAAAGCCGCCGGGTTTAGTCCGCTGCAGCAGAGCTTTACGCTGGCTTCCGATACTTCCTCAATTCTGCATCTCCAACTCGCGGTCGCCGCGCTGAGCGAGAAAGTCGTCGTCGCGGCTCCCGAGGAAGCAGCAAGCCTCGATACCGTCACTCCGACCACGCTCATCGACCGGGCAGACATCGCGCAGACTCCTGGCGCCGATTCCACCAACAGCCTCGCGATGATCACCGATTACACGCCCGGCGCTTACTTGACCCACGACATGCTCCACATGCGCGGCGGCCACCAAACCACCTGGCTCATTGATGGCGTGCCGATCCCGAACACGAACATCGCGACCAACCTGGCTCCCCAAGTTGACCCCAAGGACGTGGACTACGTGGAAATCCTGCGCGGCAGCTACAGCGCCGAATATGGCGATCGCACCTACGGGGAATTCAATGTCCTCCCCAGGTCGGGATTTGAGCGCAGCAACGACGCCGAGCTCGTCACAACTCTCGGAAGCTATTACCAGACGAACGACCAAATCAATTTCGGCAGCCATACGCGGAAGTTCGCCTACTATGCGAGCCTCAATGCCAACCGCAGCAACCTGGGACTGGAAACGCCGATCTCCCAAATTCACCACGACGCGGAAAACGGCTTCGGCGGGTTCACGTCCCTCATCTACAACCTTGGCCAGAAGGATCAACTTCGGCTCGATGCCCAACTACGCCGGGACTATTATCAAATCCCCTACGATCCCAACCCCAACGACTTCGAAAACCAGCAATTCAACACCGCCGGTCTGCGCGACAGCCAAACGGAAACGGACGGGTTTCTGATTTTCTCCTGGGTTCACACATTCAACCCCACCACGATTCTCACTGTCTCTCCCTTCTATCATTACAACAACGCGAGCTACGACAGTCCGCCAACTGACACGCCGCTCGCCACCACCGATCATCGCACCGCTGATTATGGTGGCGGCCAGGCTGTCCTTGGCTTCCATCTGCCGAAGAATGACGTGCAAGCAGGAATCTACGCTTGGGCAGCGAATGACAACGAACTCTTTGGCTTGATCTTCCACGATGGAAGCAGCACCCCCCCGATTAGCGAGACGGACAACGTTCCCGGTTCGGAAGAGGCCATATATCTCAGCGATAAATTCAGCGTCACGTCCTGGCTCACTCTGATTGGGGGAGTTCGAGCGACGCATTTCTCATCCGCCGTCACCGAGAACTTCACGTACCCGCGCATCGGAGGCACGCTCCGCATTCCGCATCTGAACTGGGTGTTCCGCGCCTTCTGGGGCCGCTTTTATCAGCCGCCGCCGCTGGTCACCCTCTCGGGCCCGCTTCTCAGCTTTCTGGAAGGCATCTCGACTCCCGGTAACCCGACTTCGTTCGAGCCCCTGCACGGCGAACGCGATGAGGAGCATCAGTTCGGCGTCACCATCCCGATTCGCGGCTGGTCGGTTGACATCGACAATTTCGAAACTCGCGGCGTAAATTTCCTCGACCACAACAATATCGGAGAGTCCGACATCTTCATCCCCGTCACGCTGGCGGAATCGCGCATCCGCGGAACGGAGGTGACGCTTCGCTCCCCGCGGCTCTGGAATCGAGGTCAAGCGCATCTGGCCTACTCGAATCAAATGGCGCAGGGTGAGGGCGCGTTCACAGGCGGCTTGATCGTCGGGCTGCCGCCGTCACCTGGATTCTCAGCGCTCGATCACGACCAGCGCAACACACTCAACGTCGGCTTTAATGCCACCCTTCCCTGGCATGCGTTCGCCGCGACGAACATCTACTACGGCTCGGGCTTCTCGAACGGTTCTGCGGGCATTCCAGGGTCCCCGTTTGTAGATCCCTACCTTCCGGGCCATGCTTCGATCGATCTCTCTGCTGGAAAAGAGTTTCGCGAGAAGTATTCCGTTTCAGTTACTGCGCTCAATGTCGCCAATCGCCACCTGCTGATCGACAGTAGCCTCACGTTCGGCGGTTTCCATTACGATGATCCCCGCGAGATTTACGTGGAGTTCCGCTACCGGTTTCATTACTGATGCACGGCCGTTCGGTGCGAGCGTACAATAAGGAGGTTCGAAGGGAGAGAAGATGCTGGCAATTGAGCGCAATCCCGGTCGTGAGCGTCTCCGGCGAACTCAAATTCAAACTGTTTTCGTGATTTTCCTCGCGGCCATCGCGCTGCTCCCGGCTGCCTGCGGCAAGAAACAGGAGCCGCCGCCGGCGGCGCGCCGCTATCATCTCGTCGGCAAAGTCCTCTCGATAGACAAAGACCAGGCATCCGTGATGGTGGATGGCAAAGAAATCGTCGGTTTCATGGGCGCGATGGCGATGCCCTATCCGGTGCGCGATCCCAAATCCCTCGCCACTCTCGGCCCCGGCGACGAAATCACCGCCGACGTAGTGGTCACCGACGACGGTTCCTACCTCGAAAATATCGTCGTGACCAAGAAGGGCGACGGCAAGGGGCCCACGGGAACCTCGAATCCGCCGAAGGTCGGCGACAAAGTCCCTGATTTCGCCATGGTCAATCAGGACGGAAAGCGAATCCATTTCCGCGATTTTCAGGGAGACGTTCTGCTCGTCACGTTCATCTATACGCGCTGCCCGTTTCCCGATTACTGCCCGCTCGTCTCTAAAAATTTCTCGAAGATTTATGCGTCCCTTCGGAAGGATCCGTCGCTCGGTCCCAAAATCCGCCTGCTGAGCGTTAGCTTCGATCCCGATCACGACACTCCCGCGGTGCTTCGCCAGTACGCGGAGACGTTTCGCGCGACGACCGGCGGCGATCCTTTTGCTCGCTGGCAATTCGCCGCCGTACCGCCCAAGGAGCTCGTCAGCGTCGCAAACTTTTTCGGTTTATATTACGAGACACAGGGCGACCAGATCGTCCATTCCATGAGCACCACCGTCATCTCTCCCGAAGGAACCGTCTACAAGTGGTATCAGGACAACGACTGGAAGCCCGCCGATCTAATCGAGGACGCCGCGCAAGCGCTGCAGCAAGGCAACCAACGGAATGCCGGCCCGCACCCCTCCACCAGCATCCCTACGGCCTGAATTTCAAATACCTAGTTCTTGCGATCGAGGATGAAATCGGGGACGGCGAGCAGCGCCCGGCGGTACTCGGTTTCCGGCAGCTCTTCAAGACACGCTTTCGCGCGGCTCACGTACTCGCGCGCGAGATTGGAAGCGCGCGTTAGCGCGCCGGTTTCTTTCACCAGCTTCGTAATCTGTTCCGGCCGCACGCTCAGAAACCCGCGCTCCTCCAGAACTTTCGCGACCAGTCGACGGCCCTCCGCCGGCGAATGCCCGTTGGAATTGCCTTCCGCTTCCAGAGCAAAGATCAGCGGCAGTGTGACTTTGCCTTCCTTCAGATCGCTCAACACCGGCTTCCCGAGCTGTTCGGGCGACGCCGTGAAATCCAGCAAATCGTCCACCAGCTGAAACGCGAGGCCCGCGTTGCGCCCGTATCCCGCCAGCGCTTCCTCCATATCTTTCGGCTGCTTGCCGAGCACGGCGCCCAGCCGCGCGCATCCGCTGAAAAGGCACGCCGTCTTTCGGTACGCGAGTTCCGTTGCGTCCGCCTCGGTCAAATCCATCCGCCCCAGCCGCGTCAGCTGCAGCAGCTCGCCCTCGACCATGTTCTGCGTCAGCCCGATCAGGATGTCGAGGATCGCAAAATTCCGCTCGTGCAGCGCCATCTCAAACGACTGCATGTAGAGCCAGTCGCCCGCGAGCACGCTCATGTGATTTCCCCAGCGCGCGTTCGTGCTCGGGCGTCCGCGCCGCGTCTGTGCTCCGTCAATCACGTCGTCGTGGACCAGCGTCGCGCTGTGGATCATCTCCACCACCGCGCCCATCCGCACCGCGCTCGGCCCGCGATAGCCCGCCGCGCCCGCCGTCAGCAGCAGCAGCGCAGGCCGCAGCCGCTTCCCGCCGCCCTCGCGCAGATAGCTCGCGATCTCTGCGACCGGTTCAATCGCCGCGCTGTTTTGCGCCGCAATTTCCTGCTCGACCAGCGCGAGATCGTCGCGGACCAGATCGAAAATTCCTTTGGCGGTTTGTACGGCGAAGGCCATCTTGATGGTTTTGGTCGCCCTTTACCGGGAGTTTACAGAGCCTGTCCCGGCGCTTCCCGTGCGTCCAGCCTGAAAAACCGGCGAAAATTTGCCGCAGTCGTCGCCCCGACTTCTTCCGGCGCTAAGTCTCTCACATTCCCCAACGCCTGCGCCACCTCAACCACAAATGCGGGCTCGTTGCGCTTGCCGCGGCGTCCCTGGGGAGGCAAAAACGGCGAATCCGTCTCCGTGAGCAACTTGTCGAGTGGAATTTCGCGCGCCACGTCGCGCAGGTGCTGCATTTTCGGGTACGTCACGTTGCCCGCGAACGATATCAGGAATCCCATGTCCAGCCCGCGCCGCGCCTCGGCGATCGTCGCCGTGAAGCAATGAAAAATTCCGCCGAGCCCCGTCGGCCCCCAATCCTGCTCCAGGATTGCGAGACAATCGTCCCACGCGTCGCGGCAATGAATCACGATCGGGAGCTTCGCGGCTCGCGCCTGCCCGAGTTGGCGGCGAAAGACGCGCTGCTGCACGTCGCGCGGTGAATGATCGTAATAATAATCGAGGCCCATCTCGCCCCAGGCGATCACCCGCGGATTGCGCGCGAGTTCGTCGAGCCGCGCGAAATGCTCCTCCGTCGCCACGTTGGCATCGTGCGGGTGAATCCCCACCGTCGCGTAGATCCAGTCGTGCTGTTCCGCGAAACCTATTGCAGCGTCCATGCGCTCCGTTGGCGCGCTGCCGCTTCCGATCGCGAGCAGTGTCCTGACGCCGGCCGCTCGCGCGCGCTCGAGCATCGCCGCCCGATCCTCGTCGAACTGCGTCATCTCTAAATGCGCGTGTGAGTCAATAATGTCCATTGCGAATGTCTCGTTATAGCCCAGCTCTTCCGGAGCTGAAGCGTTCCGGCGCCGCCGGGACTTGGTGGCACTGAGCGCAACCAGATGTCTCCCGAGTGCAGACGACGGAAGGCGGCGCCTTAGGGGGTCGGAGCTTTAGCTCCGACATAAAAGCCGCGCGCGCAGCGCGTACCTCTGCGCCGTCTCTCTCGCAGCAAGCCTTCGCCTCGTCCCCTGCCCCGGACGCGGCCCCGCGCGCCCCAGCGGACCTACGCCCGGCCCGGATTCGCCTTCCGCAAAACAAAAATCATTTCACTGGCGGTGTGGTCGAGCGGCGTCTTCTCAAACGAGCCGTACTCCTCGACCGGTTCCAATCCAGCCAGCAGAAACAACGCTCGCAGATGAGGATACGTGTAGTAGGACATCTTCAGGGGCTCGATTTCTTCCCGCACGAGTTTGTCGCCCTCGTATGTCCTGAACAAGAAAGTGGCGCTGAAATTCTGGTGAACCTTGTCGAAGGATTCCTTCCGGAGATAGCGCCGCACCGTCTTCGGCGGCTTCGAATCAACAGGCCATTCCAGCTCCAAAATCTCCTGCCCGATTCCCTCTGGAATCATGTCGAACTTCGGAAAGAACACGTCGAACGCGAGCCTGCCTTTCTCCTGCAAATGAGCCGCAGCCGTCGCAAGCGCGCTCACTTGATCGGGCACCGTGAACATGTGTTGCATGGGCCGAAATGGAATGATCACCAGCGGATATTTCTTCTCCAAGTGGAAATCGCGCATGTCGCCCTGATGCAACTTCACTTTGTCGCCTACGCCGGGCGGCTCGCGCTGGAGACGCGCTTCCAAAACCCGCAGCATGGCCGGAGAATTGTCCACGCCTTCAATCTGGATGCCTTCGCGCGCGATATTCAGCAGGACGCGGCCGGTTCCGCAGGCGATTTCCAGCACGGGCCCGCCCGACCGTTTCGCCAGATCCGCATAGAACGACGCATCCGCCAGGCCCTGCTTCACCGAATATGCAGCATCGTAGTGCTTGGCCGAGATGTCGTACGAGTCGGATGGCCCGCCCACGTCATTTCACCTTCGAGCCCACCGGAATGTCCTCGGCGAACGTGCACAGCACCGGCTTGCCATCCGCGCCGGCCGACGCCGCCAGCAGCATTCCGTTCGATTCCAGCCCGCGCATCTTTCTCGGCGCAAGATTTGTGACCACCACCACCTTGCGTCCCACCAATTCTTCCGGCGTGTATCCCAGCGCAATCCCCGCCAGAACTTGACGAACCTCATCGCCGATGTCCACCATCAACTTCAGCAGCTTGTCCGCGCCCTGAATGCGCTCCGCCGATTTCACCACGCCGACGCGCAGTTCGACTTTTGCGAAATCGTCAATCGTGATTTTGGCGCTCGCGGCCGCTGGCGCCACCCCAGGTGCGGCAGCAGGTGCAGCGGCCGCCGCCGAGGTTGCTGGGAGACCGCTTGTGCTCGTTGCCGATGTAGCCGTCGTGTCCGCTGCAGGCGCACTTCCTGGATTCCTTATTTCGTTTTCCATCGCTTCGATCCTTTCTGAAACCTCTTTAATGTCCGCTCGCGGAAATAGCGCTTCTGCTTTTCCCAGTCGTAGGCCGGACTCAAGCATTCCCCAACCCAGAGAATCAATTCGCTGCTCCGACACTGATCCGGACTGGCCCAGCCGCTCCCAGAGTTGTTGACTCGATTGCGGGACGAATGGATGCGCCAGAATTGCAACAAACCGCAGCGCCTGACCCGCGGTCCAAAGCACCGCGCCCAGTTTTTTTCTGTCCTCGGGATCGCTCGATTCCGCCAGCTTCCACGGCTTCAACTCCGCGATGTACTGGTCAACTGTGCCGACGAGCTGCCAGATCGCCTGTACGGCTCCCGAGAAATTGTAACTAGCCATGTGCTGCTCGACCGATTGGCGAGCCGCGGAAGCAACCTGCTGCACCTCGATCTTCTGGTGAGACAAGTCCGGGATGGCCGGCACATCGCCATCGAAATATTTCTCGATCATGGTCAACGTCCGGCTCGCCAGATTCCCCAGCCCATTAGCCAAATCCGCGTTGTACCGCGTGATCAGCGCTTCGCGCGAAAAATTGCCGTCCTGCCCGAAGACAACCTCGCGCAACAGGTAATACCGCAGCGCATCATTCCCAAGCACCTTCACGATCGGCTCGGGATACGCGACGTTGCCTTTCGACTTGCTCATCTTTTCCTGCTCGAAGAGCAGCCACCCATGCGCGAAAATCTGCTTCGGCAGCGGCAGCTCCGCCGCCATCAGGAACGCCGGCCAATAGACCGCGTGAAACCGGATAATTTCCTTGCCGATCATGTGCAGATCGGCCGGCCAGAACTTCGCGAATTGTTCCTGCTCTTTCTTGTTTTCGCTCGCATACCCGATCCCGCTCATGTAGCTCGTCAGCGCGTCGTACCACACATAAAAGACGTGCTCGGGATCGCCCGGCCACGGAATGCCCCACTTGATCGTCTTCCGGCTGATCGAAACATCCTTCAGCCCGCTCTTTACGAAGCTGATTACCTCGTTTCGCCTGAAATCCGGCTGAACGAATTCTGGATGTTTCTCATAGAGATCGAGCAATTTGTCCCCGTACGCCGAAAGCCGGAAAAAATAGTTCTCCTCGGAAATCAGCTCCGCTGGACGCCCGCACGTGGGGCAATTCGCCTCCTCCGGCGTGTCGCTCACGTACAAATTATCGTAAATGCAGTACCGTCCCTCATATTTCGCCTTGTAAATGGAGCGCTTTTCGGGCGGCAGCTTCTCATCGCGTTCCATTGTGCGCCGCACTAGCGTCTCGACGGCGCGCGCGTGCTCGTTCGACGTCGTCCGAATGAAATCCGTGTTCGTGATTCCCAGCAGCTTCCACAAATCGCGAAAAATTACTTCGTTCTTGTCCACAAGCTGCTGTGGCGTGATTCCTTGCTTTTCCGCCGCGCGCTCGATGTTCACGCCGTGCTCGTCCGTGCCCGTCAGGTACGCCACGTCGAATCCGCACATGCGCTTGTACCGGGCGATCACGTCGCACACGATCGT
>PMUS01000003.1 GCA_003166795.1 Acidobacteriota bacterium
TTCGTCGAGAAAGATGGTGCCGCGCTGCGCTTGTTCGAACTTGCCGACATGACGTCCCGCGGCGCCGGTGAACGATCCTTTTTCGTGGCCGAATAATTCGGATTCAATCAACTCCGCCGGAACCGCGGCGCAATTCAGCGTAACGAACGGCGCGCCTGCCCGCGGGCTGCGCTCATGCAGCGTGCGCGCCACCAGTTCCTTTCCCGTGCCGGTCTCACCGAGAATGCAGACGCGGGTTTCGCTCGCGGCGACGCGTTCCACTTGCGCCATCACGCGCCGCATCGTCTCGCCCTTCCAGACGATCTCGTGTTTCCCGAGACGGCGTACCAAGTCGCGATTCTCGCGTTCGAGGCGGCCGAGTTTCAGCGCGTTTTCCACGGTGAGGAGCAACTTTTCGGTGGAGATCGGTTTCTCCAGGAAGTCGAGCGCGCCGAGACGCGTGGCGCGGACGGCCATTTCAATGTGCGCCTGCCCCGACATCATGACGACCGGAGTCGGCACGCCCTGCGCTTTGAGTTCTTCGAGCAGCGTCAGCCCGTCTTTGCCGGGCATCACCACATCGGAGAGTATCAAGTCGAAGGTTTGCGACCTGGCAAGCTCCAGAGCTTTATTCGCGTTGTCGCAGACGGTGGCTTCGTGGCCTTCCAGACGAAACGCCAGCGAAAGCGAAGCCAGCGTGTTGGCCTCGTCGTCCACGATCAGCAGGTGCGCTTTTTGCGGCACGGTTATCTACCTCGACTGAAATGCAATCCCAAATCTACCGCAGAGACGCTGAGTGCGCAGAGAAATCGCACGGCAATTCGATTCGAAATGTCGATCCTTTTTCTTTTGTGCTCTCGACGGAAATCTTGCCGCCATGATCGCTGACCACTGACTGCACGATCGCGAGGCCGAGCCACGTGCCATGCTGTTTGGTCGTGTAATAAGGAGTGAACAACCGCCCACATTCCTCCAGAGTTAGGCCGGCGCCGGTATCGGCGACCGAAAGTTCGATTCGATCGCCGAGGTCTGCCGTGCGAATCGTCAGCTCTCCGCCTTGCGGCATGGCGTCGATTGCGTTGAGCACGAGATTTTGTAATGCACGATGCAGCAGATCGGGGTCGGCTGAAATTGCGGGCAACGCATCGGCCAGCGCAGTATGCACCAGAATCCGATTTTCCTGCACCTGTGCCTGAAAGATGCGCAGCACCGAGAGGACCACCTCGTTGACCTGCGTCGGCCGGCGCTGCGGCTGCGGCATCCTGGAGAATTCGCTGAAGCGGCCGATGATCGTTTTCAGATTGTTGATTTCGGCGAGCAGGGTCGCTGTCCCCTCGTGAAAAACTTCTTCAAACATTTCGGGCGATTTCTGTTTCGCGCGCATCAGATTCTCAACCGTGACCTGCAGGGGGAAAAGGGGATTCTTCAATTCGTGCGCTAAGCGCCGCGCCAGTTCGCGCCATGCGGCCACGCGCTCGACCTGCAGCGTGCGATCTTTCTGCTGTACGAGATCTTCCGTCATGCGGTTGAACGATGCAGCCAGCTCTCCCAATTCATCGCCGGATTCAACCTCGACCTTGGCGCCGAGATCGCCGGCCGCGACGCGGCGCGCAGCTTCGACAAGCGACACGACCGGGCGCGTGACGCGGGCTCCGAACCAAAGACTGGCCAACACCGCCACCACGATTCCTGCGCCGCCGACAAGCAGGGCGGTGGAGACGACCTGCCTTTGCAATTCGATCAAAGGACGCCGCGAACTGCCGACAAGCAGAACACCCATCAGTTGCTGACTTGCCGGATCCTGATTTGCCGAGTTCGGATTCGGGCCGGTGAGCGGGATCGCGTGAAAGACTTCGGCATCTGCGGGGTCGGACGTCCAATGAATCACTTCTTGAGATTCCTGAAGCGTGTCGCGAACGCGTGCGCCCAGCGGCGCAATCTTGTCGGCGCCCGCGGCAGGACCGTTCAAGTCGAGCAGCGATTTCGGATTCCATTTTGTATCGAGGTTTTGATAAAGCAGCACGCGAGTTCCGGCCGGGATATCGAGCGTCGAAAGGAAGCCCTGGTCAAGCCGTTCGCCGCCAATCACATATAAAGGTTGTTCTCCGACGCGGGCCGCACGGATGGCAAACAGGCCGAGGGTTGGGCCATCCGGCAACTCTTCCCGTTTCAAGAGCGCTCCGGCCGGCACAGCAGGCGAAGACGGCGCAGATGGAAGATTCGCCGTTTGGGGAATCGTTGCCTGAGGAATCGCGGTTTCGGGATATCCGAATTTCGCCTGCCACTGGGCGGAGGAGAGGATGGTGCCGCGATAGTCGACCAGTTCCAGAAAATCGAGCTGCTGCTGAGACGAAAGAGTGCGCGCTTCGCCGACATACTGGCCCGAGTCGTTTGGGGCGCGATTCACATCCAGGGCGATGTGCTGCACCGTTTCGCCGGCTGCAACCGACTCGACCTTGCGGACAACCTCGGCCCGTGTTCGCTGAAATTCCGATCGAAACTGAGCGGCGACCGCATTCGCACGATCCTGATTCGCCTCCTCGAATGAGCGCCGGAGGGTGCTGTACACCGACGCCGAGATCACCGCAACGCAGAGCAGAATCGTCGCAACAAAAAGCAAAAGAAGCTTTTTGCGGAAGCTCATCGCGATCCCGCCTCGTAACGTGAATCGGCGAGCCAAACATCCGCCAATGAGAATCGCGACAAGCTCCAGTCCCACAATGGATCAGGCGTCCAGTTTCGCACGCGCGCGCTCGCCTCGCACGCAACCGGCAGATGGAAGAGCGGGATGACCGCGTATCCATTCAGTAGACTCCGCTCGGCTTGATAAAGATCCTCCAGGGGATTGCCGGCAGCCGTTGCGGGCTGCGCGGGCTGCGACAAACCCAACTGGCGTGCAGCTTCGCTGAGCGAGGTCTTGGGATCGGGACTCGGCAGCACGATACGCACCAGGCGAATATCCTCAGCTCCCGACAGCGATACTTGCACCGTGATGCCAGCTTCGCGCGCATTCAGCGCAATGCGTTCAGCGATCAGCTTGGCCTGCGGGTCTCGCGGATCGTAACTCAGGTTGAGCGCAGGAGGGCGCGAGTCGGCGAGCAACGCCCTGGCGCGTTGCGGATTTGTCGGCGCGGAAAAGACCGCGCTGTAACCCGTCATCCAGTTGGGAAGAATGCTAGCAGCGGGTTCGCCCGCGCCTTTCAAAAGCACGGACTGGATGGGCTTTCGATCGATGGCAAGCGCCAGCGCTTCCCGAAGGCGAGGATCTTGCGCCTTTGAGTTCGCGGAAAAAACCAGCGCCAGCAATTCCACCGGCAACGATACTGACAACGACGAGGGTGACGATGCACCGTGGCCCGGCGATTCGTTCACCGCTTGCGGCGCCGTCTCGATTACGTCGGTCTTGTCAAGTTCAAGCGCGATTGCCTGGTCGTGCAACGATTTGCCGAACTCAATTTCGACCGCGTCT
>PMUS01000043.1:0-28234 GCA_003166795.1 Acidobacteriota bacterium
GAGGTGAATCGTGTCACCAGGCTGCTTCTGGCTGGTCTCCATTTGCAGTTCTCCGGCGTCGCTGACCGGCTTGCCGTTGAACGCGGTGATGACGTCGCCGGTCTGGAGGCCTGCTTTGCTGCCGGGAGAATCCGGCGTGACGCCGGAGACGACCGCGCCGACGGCCTTCTTCACGTTGAAGAACTTCGCGCTGTCGGGCGTGACGTCTTCGATGGTGACGCCGATGTAGCCGTGGCTGACTTTACCGTCGCGGATGAGGGCGGTCACCGTCGGCTCGGCGATCTTGGTGGGGATTGCAAAACCCATTCCGGAAAAGGCGCCGGTGGGCGAGTAGAGGAAGGTGTTGATNNGGCCGCGTCGGTCTGGATGAACTCGCCAGGCTTGCGGCGATCGGAATCCATGTTCGGGCGATCGAGCGCACTGATGATGCCGCGCGTCACGCTGAAGCGGAAGCCGTACGGATTGCCGAAGGCGAGGACGAGCTGGCCGGGTTCAAGCTTCGATGAGTCGCCCCACGGGATGCTGGGGAAGTCGTGGCCTTCGATCTTGATGACCGCGAGATCGGTGTCCTTATCGAAGCCCACCACGCGGGCGCTGTAATGATTGGAATCGCCGTCCAATGCGACTTGAATCTTTGTGGCCTGGTCAATCACGTGGTCGTTCGTGAGGATGAAACCCTTCTTATCCACGATGACGCCCGAACCCAGGCTGCGCTCCGCATCCGGCGCGTTGTCGGGCGAATCAAAGAAGCGGTCGAAGAAATCCTGAAATGGATCGTTCTGCCCGTGCGGGGTTTTGCCGCCCCCTTTGGGCTTTTCGATCACTTGCGTTGTGGAGATATTGACCACCGCCGGACCCAGGCTCTTCGAGATGCTCGAAAAAGCGCCCGAAAGGCTGATCGGATCGGGAATTGCCAACAGCGAAGCGCCATTGGGCGCTTGCGCGCGTGTGGCCATGGCGCGGCCCGATATCAGCGTGCCGATGATGATTCCGAAGCAGAGCGTGAAGGCGACGAGGAACGACGCGAGGAATTTCCGGTTTCTTGCCCAGAGCCAGAGCTCTCGAATTTCGATCCCCATCCTCGTACTCCTTCGTGGTCGCCCGATGCAGCAGAAATTTCAGTATAGCATTCATTCGGACGCCGCAAGTCTGCCGCGGGTGGCCTTTGCCGTGACTACCAAGGGGCTCCGGCGTTAACGGGGTTTGCCAACCGGCCCCCTCAGGGGTAAAGTCTCTGCGCTCCAGGGACGCTCCCACGGGCGGACGATCCTCCATGTTTCGCAAGGGCGCAACCGATGAAAGTTGAGTTCGGCGTTATAGACCATGTGGACCGGCAGGACGAGCCTATCGCCAAGACCTACGATAGCCGTCTGAAGCTGCTGGAGCTTTACGACAAAGCCGGCTTTACGACGTTTCATATCACGGAGCACCACAGCACTCCGCTTGGGCTGGCGCCCTCGCCCATCGTTTTTCTCGCGGCCGCGTCGCGCATCACCGAGCGAATCCGCTTCGCTCCTCTGGTGCTGATCGCCACGCTTTATAACCCGGTGCGCCTGGCGGCCGAAATCTGCATGCTCGACCACCTAACCAAAGGCCGGTTCGAGATCGGAACCGGCCGTGGAGTTTCCGGGGTGGAGTTGGGATTCTTCAACGTTCGGGAGCAGGACGCCCCGGCGATGTACACAGAGGCGATGGAAGTCGTGATGGCCGCGCTCACCAGGGACACCGTGGATTTCCACGGCAAATTTTTCGACTTCACGAACGTGCCGATCGAACTGAAGCCTTACCAACTGCCGCATCCTCCGCTGTGGTACGCGACGAACAGTCCCGAAAGCGCGGCCAAAGCGGCTCGCCAGAATATGAATGTGGTCACCTTGGTCGGGTCCGCCGAAGCGGCCAAAATAATCGCCAGCTATAAAGAAGCCTGGAACGCGTCCCACGGCGGCAGCGGCAAGAAAATGTTGAAGGCGGGTATCACCCGGTTCATCTATGTAGGAGAATCCGACCGGCAGGCCCAGGAACGAGGAGCGTTCGGCTCGCGGAAATTTTACGAGAGCCTGGTCTATCTATGGCGGAAATTCAATGTCACCGCGATGAGCCTCGAAGAGGTAATCCGCTCTGCGGAAGCCACCTTGATCACCGGGACTCCCGCCGCGGTTCGGGCTAGGATCGAACAAGAGCTTGAGGAGTCAGGCGCCAACTATTACGTTCCCCGGTTTGCCTACGGAAACCTCACCCACGAAGAAAGCGTCCGCTCGCTCGAGTTGTTCACGAGCGAAGTAATGCCTCATTTTCAGAAATAAATGTCATCATTCCGTGCGTTGCGTTGCGATCGAAGGCGGCGAGCGGCCTGAGCCGGATCAAGACGGTCTCTTTAGTTTTCCCCTGATATGTTCGGCAGAGGAGCCGCCAGCGGATCGTCGTCGAGTGGACGAGGCCCGGTCAGCACCTGGAGCTCTTCCTCGTCGGTTGAGTTCGGTTCGAGCTTTTTCTGCGCGCGGCGCTCGGCCTTCGCGCGCGCCTTCTCCATCCGCTTCATTTCTTTTTGGCGCTTCTGGAATGTGGTTGTCACGGGATCTCCTTGGAATCGAACTCGGACGCGGGCTACACCGCCGTCCACAAATGCTGCGCATCATTCCCTACCAGCGAGGTTCGCGCGGTTGGCGCGGAGATTCGCGGTAGTCCTCGTTCGAAAATCTTCCTCGCCCACCGCCGCCGCCGCGTTCCCCGCCGCGGCCGCTGCCCGAGCCTCCGCGGTCGCCACCGGGACCGCCGCTTCGTGGGCCACGCGGTCCGCTCGACGCTTCCTTGGGCCGCGCTTCGTTCACTTTCAAATTGCGGCCGCCGAGGTCCTTGCCGTCCAGCCCTTGCATCGCCGCTGCGGCCTCCGCGTCATTGGGCATCTCCACGAACGCGAAGCCTCGCGACCGGCCCGTTTCGCGGTCCATGGCGATGTGAACTCGGGCGACCTGTCCGAATGGCTCGAAGAGCGCGCGCAGATCGCCTTCGGTGGTTTGAAAACTCATGTTGCCCACAAACAGATTTTTCATGCTCGTCCTTTCCTGGACAATGTCCCAGGCTGGCGCGATGTTTCACGGCACCTGGCGATGTGCCGTACGCCGAAATCAGCAATTCAGAACCGGATCAAGTCGAGCGGGGACGCCTGACGCGGCGCTCCCACAGACTCACAAGCGAGGCTGGCACTTCGAAAGCGCACATATACTTTAGCACGTTCCGCGGACAGATCGTAGTACCACCGTCCCACGCCCTATTTTGGCGAATCCTGAGGAAAAGAAAAGAGCCGGCGACACGCCTCGCCGACGGTTTCGTAGGGGAGCAGCATGCTATGCCCGGCGCACATTCTTGGCGGTGCGCCGCCATCAGGCGGTGGTCTCGTAGCGGCCATCTTCAGGTCCGGGATACTGCCGGGAGGCGGGGCATCATCCCCGACATCAGCGGCTCAAGATCGGCGAGGTTTTGGAGTCGGCGTAATGACTCTGGAATCCAGGTGGGTCGTGGCTTTAGCCACGACATAATTTCCAAAGAATCAATCCGCCAGTAGCCGCTGAAGTTCCGACTCTACAGCTGCCACGCAGTCAACCGGCGTGCGGGCCCCCGCAATGCGCGCCCGCGCGCCGGATGAAGAGGCACTCCTAAAGCGATCGCAGGAAATTCAGCAGATCCTGCTTCTGAGAATCGCTCAGGCCGTTGAAGAGGGAAATCACGCCGTTCGCCTCCGAGCCCTGGCTGGCGTGGGCCTCAATCGCCTGCAACAGCCCTCCGTTTGCCGGGGTCGCGCGGCCATCATGCAGGAAGAAAACGCGCTGGCCCACTCCCCACAGAGGAGCCGTGCGGAAATCATTGGGCCCGGCTGCTCCCTGCGACACTTGATCCGACAAGCCGGATCCCATGTTGTGAACCAGAAGATCCGAGTATAGATTCGCCGTCTGGTTGCTCAACCCCGGCGTGAAAGCGGAAGCGGCGGTCTGAAGCGACGGCGTATGGCACATATCGCAATGCACTACTTGAGTGAACAGATTGCTTCCATTCTGAATGGAACGCAGCGACGGATTGCCGGGAATTCCCTGAATGGACGGCTGCGGCGGCGCCAGGAAACGCATGAACGCCGCAAACATCACCGTGTCGCTGGGAATGTTGGGGCCGGACAGGTTGAAGTTTGTCGCGTCTTCCGGCATGGAATTATAGAGGCACGCGGCCGGAGGATTCGCCCGCTTGTTGGGAAACAGTTCGTTCGTCACTCCCATTTCGACGTCGTAGGCTTCGCCTGCGAATACTTCCAGCGACTTGTTCTGCGCCTTCCAGCCAAAGCGGGTAATCGAACCATCGTTGCCGCTCGTGTTCGGATAACCCGAAATCCCGAGCTGCTGCTTGAGCGCCGCGTTCGCGTTCATGTTGTTCAGAATCGTTGCGTCGGGGATGTTCTCGATCAAGCCCGCGCCAAAGACCGGCGTGGGAATGCGGAAGATCAGGTCGTTGAGCTGTCCCGCAAGTTCGTAGTTCGGCTGCGCCATCGTACAACTCGGCGCGTCCGGGCGCCCCGCGATGCTGAACAGGTCGTGCACGCCGCCATCGGGAGTCTGCGTCAAACTATTGTTCGCGATCACGTACGGAAACCGCGCTTCGCGCACCGGCCCGTCCGCGGTGATGAAGAATGGCAGCATGTTAGTCGCGCCGTCCGCCGTGGCGACGGCTACCTGCGGATTGGGTCCAATGTTGGGATATGCGTTGGCGCTGGGACTGGAGCCGCCGACGGACGGTTGCGCATGGCAACTTTGGCAACTATTGGAATTGAAGCCGGGACCAAGCCCCTCGCCCGGTTCGCCGGGAATCGAGCCGCTGACCGAGTCCGTCTGCATAAATCGCGCTAGGCCGTTTCGAAAAAACTCAAGCTGATACCCATTCAGCGTCGAGAGCGCCTTCCCCGCGCCAACCGATCCGGCGCGTGGGCCCGGGTCCTGCGCACCAGAGCCGCCACCCGAATTGCCTCCCGGGCCGCCATTCTGACCACCGTTTTGACCTGCTCTGGGGCCGCCACCCTGCGCTCGCGCTAGCGGAGTCGAACTGAATGACATCAGCGCTGTGATCGTTGCTGCGATCGCGATTTTTCCGTGAATTTTCATAACCATGGTCCTCCTTGTCCGGGTGTTGGAGAGCGGCAAGACACACCCCTCCCGTGCAAACTTTTTTCACCTCAACGCTGGGCGGGCAACCTGAAAATCGTCTGGACTAAATCGGATTCCATTCGCAGCCGACTGTTGAAAGTTCAGCCCTCGAATGCGGTGGGAAGATATGCGAGGACGTCATCCACGTCAATGTGCCCGGGGTACAGTTTTCGTACAGGCGAACGTACAGCTGTCACTTCGGTTTTTTTGCAGCCATCCAGAGCGAATCGCTGGTGGGCAGGCAGTCGGCGAGCGGACGCGCCAGCGGCTCGAAGCCGCCGCGACGCAAAATTTCGCGAAGCGTGCGCGGCGTGAAGTAATTGCAGTGCGCGGGGATGTGATAGCCGCACCAGTCCATGCCCCTGATCGTGCGGTTCCAGCTTGCGTAGTTGGGTGTTTTGATCACGGTGACGCCGCCTGGCTTGAGAACGCGATGCGCGGCGCGCAGTCCCGCGATGGGCTGCCATTCGTGTTCGATGTAGCCGAACTGGGTCACCACATCGAAGGAATTTTCGGGCAGGTTGCTTGCGAGCTCCGTCACCGGGCCTTCGAGGATTTTCTCCGGGGAAATCCGCTGCCGCGATATCTCCGCGCCGCGCCTGCTCAGCTCGATCCCCGTCACATCGAAGTATTTCGACGCGAGCACCAGGAATCCCCCGTCGCCGCAGCCAAAATCAACGAGCTTCCCTTCCCTGATCCATCGCAGCGTCTGCGAGACCATGCGCCCGTTCGTATTCGGCCGCAGCGGGCGCAGCAAACGCGAAAGCAAAACCATGATCGGCTGCTTCTGCTTGCGCTCCGATGCCGCTTTCGCATGCTCGTCCATCCAATCGTGGTCCCGCGCTTGCACGTCGTACGCCAGCTCGCTGCCGATGAATACCATGCTGCACCGCGCGCACTCCACGATCTCCCACCGACCGCGCCGCGAAAGCACCTTGCGGTCCATGCCGCCACAGAGCGGGCATGGACGCGCTTCGGCAGCCAGCGATTTTGTCAGTGCACTCATAAACGCGAAGACGGCTTAGAGAACCGCGATTCTACCACGCGAAAACAGCACCGCCCGGATGGGGTCATATGGCGTACGGCGTTTTGCCACCCGTGTTTTCACCACGGGCTTGTCCGCGCCTTTGGTAACAACGGTCGCGCCGTCATAGCCGGTTCTCCAGCTGCCGCGTCCAACGAAGATGGCTCCAGGCGTTGGCGAAACTCCCCGGGCATATGTCAGACATATGGCCACATTGAATCTTAATATTGGACATGCAAGCGCAAATTTCGTTCTCTATAGACCACGGGTGGGAAAATTGTGACGCGACCGACAAACGACACTCCCGGACAAGCTACGGTGCACCAGCGGGTGCAGTCCCAGTTCGGGGCTGCCGCGGAAGCCTACGGCACCAGCCTCGTGCACGCCGACACCAGCGCGCTGCAGCGCGTCGTCGAGCTGGCGTCTCCGAAGCCAGGCGACGCGGCGCTCGACCTCGCCACTGGCGCGGGGCACACGGCGCTGGCGCTGGCTCCGCGCGTCGCGCGGGTGATCGCTTACGATTTGACGCGGGAGATGCTGCTGGAGACGCGCCGCAATGCCGCCGCGCGCGGGCTGGCGAACGTCCATACGCAGCAGGGGCCGGCGGAAAAGCTTCCATTTCGCGATGCGAGCTTCGACATCGTCACCGTGCGCCAGGCGCCCCACCACTTCGCCGACGTGCGCAGTGCAATCCGCGAAATGGCGCGGGTGGCCAAGCCCGGCGCCCGCATCGTGATCGTAGACAGCACCTCGCCGGAAGAGCCAAATCTTGCCTCACAGTGGGATCACATCGAAAGGCTGCGCGATCCATCGCACGTCCGGAATTATTCCCCGACGCAATGGCGCGCTATGATTGCCGACGCCGGGCTGCGCGTATTTTCTGAAGAACTCGGCTTCGCCACTGAAAATGGACGGCCCATGGATTTCGCCGCATGGACGAAGCGAATAAACACCCCTCCTGAAGCCGTCGAGGAATTGACGCGGCTGTTCCGCAACGCCACCCTCGCGCTGGCCAATGCCTTGCGGATCGAAGTCGTCAATGACGCTATTTTTTTCTGCGTTCCGGTGATCACGATCGCAGCGCTCCGAGAATCGAAATAATGCCCCGATATCATCGTGGTGCTCCGATTGGCCAACGCTCACCCGAATTGCTACAATAGCCGTGGGGAATGGAGTAATCCCGCCTATGGCTCCACGCACACTCTTCGAGAAAATCTGGGATGCGCACATCGTCCGCGAAGTGCCCGGACAACCTTCGCTGATCTATATTGACCGTCACTTAATCCACGAAGGCACCACGCCGCAGGCGTTCTCCGGTTTGAAACTCGCGGGACGCAAAGTTCGCCGGCCGGAGCTGACCTTCGCGGTAATGGACCATTCCGTCTCGACAAAAGATCGCCTGGCGCCGGTACTCGATTCCGACGCGAAATCCCAGTTTGACGCGCTCGCGAGAAATTGCCAGGAAAACGGCATCAATCTCTTCGACATGCACAGCCGGAATCAGGGCATCGTGCACGTGATCGGCCCGGAGCTGGGAATCACGCTCCCCGGCTGCACCATCGTCTGCGGCGATAGCCACACGGCTACGCATGGCGCATTCGGCGCGCTGGCCTTCGGCATCGGAACCAGCGAAGTCGAGCATGTCTTTGCCACGCAGTGCCTCTCGCAGTTCAAATCGAAGACCATGAAAATAGACGTGCAGGGCAAGCGGCCCCGCGGCGTCACCGCGAAGGACATCATCCTCGCGATCATCGGCAAGATTGGGATCGGCGGCGGGAACGGGCACGTAGTCGAATACACGGGTGAAGCGGTGCGCGGGCTTTCGATGGAAGGCCGCATGACCATGTGCAACATGTCCATCGAAGGCGGCGCGCGCGCCGGAATGGTCGCGCCGGATGAGACCACGTTCGCCTATATCGAAGGGCGTGCGTTCGCGCCGCGCGGAAAAGATTTTCAGTCTGCGGTCGAGCACTGGAAGTCGCTCGCGACCGATCCCGGCGCGAAATACGATGCGACTGTCACGCTGCAAGCCGCGGAAATCGCTCCGATGATCACTTGGGGCACAAATCCCGGCATGGTCACGCAAGTCACCGGCCGCGTTCCCGATCCGTCGTCGTTCCAGGATCCGGTTGACCGCAAAGCCGCCGAAGGCGCGCTCGTTTACATGGATTTGAAGCCCGGGACGCCGATGGAGGAGATTCGCCTCGACCGCGTGTTCATCGGCTCCTGCACGAATTCAAGAATCGAGGATCTTCGCGCCGCGGCCAAGGTCGCTTCCGGCAAGCATGTCTCGAAGTCGCTGAAGCAGGCGCTGGTCGTGCCCGGCTCGCGCGTGGTCAAAGCCGAAGCGGAAAAAGAAGGCCTCGACAAAATTTTCCTTGCCGCCGGGTTTGAATGGCGCGATTCCGGATGCAGCATGTGCATCGGCATGAACGACGACGTGCTCCCGAGCGGCGAACGCTCCGCCAGCACATCGAACCGCAATTTCGAAGGCCGCCAGGGCAAGGGCAGCCGCACGCATCTCGTCAGCCCGGCGATGGCCGCTGCCGCCGCGATCGAAGGCCACTTTGTGGACATCCGCAAGTGGAGCGGCGTCGAAGGGACCGAATAACCGTGCAGCCATTCACAAAATTGACGGGCCTGGTCATGCCGATGGACCGCGTGAACGTGGACACCGACCAGATGGTCCCGAAGCAATTCCTGAAGCTACTGACGCGCGAAGGGTATGGCCGGGTTTTGTTCTACGACTGGCGTTACCTGCCAGGCGAAAAGCCGAATCCTGATTTCGTCCTGAATTACCCCCGGTACAAAGGCGCCAGCGTGATTCTCGCACAGGCGAATTTCGGCTGCGGCTCCAGCCGCGAGCATGCGCCCTGGGCCATTCTCGATTGCGGTTTTCGCGCGATTCTCGCGCCCAGCTATGCCGACATTTTCTACAACAACTGCTTCAAGAACGGCATCCTGCCCGTCACGCTATCCAACGAACAGATTGACGAGCTTTTCAGGCGAACCGCCGCAAACGAGGGCTACGCCGTTACCGTGGATCTCGAGCAGCAGGTCGTCACCGACGACAAGGGCCTGCGCTACCCCTTCACCGTGGATCCCTTCCGGCGCGAATGCCTTCTCAAGGGTCTCGACGATATCGGGCTAACTCTCGTGCACGAGGCAGACATCACCGCATTCGAAAAGAAAAACTTGCACGTTCCCGCGATGAGCTCCCCTCTCGACGTCAAATTCCACCAGTAGAGGCGATCGGTTCGCGTCAGGCTCCGCCGATCCAAGGATTCAAGAGAGGAATTCCCAGGTTCTCAAAGTGTCTTGTATTTCTGGTGACGAGGGTCATGTCGTGTGCTTCGGCAGTGGCTGCGAGAAATGCATCCATGACGGCAAGTGGGGTTCCTAACGCCCAGCTCTTGGCCATGATGACGCCCCATGCGTCGGCTACAGCCAAACCAACGGAGATAATTCGCCCATCAAACCGAGTTGGTAAATCGTTTTGAAGCCAGGCGAGCAAGGAATCCTGCCGGATCCCGCCGACCAGGCGAGCGACTCCAAATCGGATTTCAGCAAACGTCATAACACTCATCCACATGGACTGCTCGTCCGTGGCGGCAAACCATCTCACGACGTTCGCGTCTGGCGGGGTCTTCACCCATTCCGAAACGACGTTTGTATCGAGAAGGTAGTTCAAAGCTCAATCTCGCGCGCTGTCCCCTCCAACCGCGTCGTTCGAAGTCCCGAGCCGTGTAGTGGAGAATTCAGGAAAAACTCGACGATGCTGCCCTTTGGCTTTGTCTTTTGCTCCCACTGCTCAACCGATACAACGACAACTGCCTTGCGCCCGCTACGCGTGATAGTCTGTGGGCCATCCGCCAAAGCGCGATCGATCAGAGCGCTGAACTTCGCCTTCGCCTTGGCGACCGCCCATGTGTGACTCCGTTTTGCCATCGCAACCTCCATTCTGACCTATCTGACCATTATAGTCATAATGACGCCAGGCACAAGTCAAGACGGCGTTTAAGTTTTTTCTGCGCGCACGGATGGCGGCCCCACCGTGAACCATCGGACGGGCCTTCGCGCGCTTCTCGCTCTTTAGGGGGTCGGAGCTTCAGCTCCGACGGAACACAGTACGGAAAAAACGGGGCATTAGCCCCTGAGGATACTCTTTTGTGCCGTTGCTCCAAATCGGGACGTTAGCCATCGGACAAGGCTATCGTCGCGCGTCTTGATTCAGCAATGCCGAGGGCAGAAGATCATCGTTGAGTTGTTCCGATGCCTAGATTCCTGATTCACCACGCTAGTGAAGGTTCCCGCGTCTTCGAGCTGCTCGGCGATCGCCCGATTGTGATCGGACGCGCGAAGGCGAATAACCTGGTTCTCGACAACGCCAGCATCTCGCGCCAGCACGCTGTGGTTCGCGCCACGCCCGATGGCAGCTGGCAAATCATTGACCGCGGCGCGGCCAACGGCGTGAAGGTCAACGGCGCCCCGGTGAAGGAAGCTATCCTGCGCGCCAACGACGAAATCGTTCTCGGTGAATACAGGATTCGTTATTTTGAGGATTCAGCGGCGCGCAACATGGTCACGTATGGCACCCCGGAACTTCCTCCCAATTTCGCCAAGGTGATGGCGGAGTCCGCGTATTCGGGATCGTTTGTTCCCGTGCAGCCACTAGGCAACGCAATGTCGCCGCAGGCCGAGCGCTCCGCGAGCGCGCAAGACCGCCTGAACGCCCTCGAACAGGAGAATCGCCTTCTGACGCTTCTCTATCGCGTGAATCGCGCGCTCGGCGAGCTAACCACCGTCGAGGATGTCACCCGCCGCATCCTCGACCTCGTCCTCGAAATGAACGGCGCCGAGCGCGGCTTCACCATGCTGCTCGATCGCGACTCGATCGGCCGCGGCGATTTCAGCAAGGGCGGTTACGCCTTCGAGCCCGCGCTGATCCGCTATCGCGCTGGATCGAAATCGTCGCCGGGGCAGGGCGCGCCGCAATTGAACATTTCGCAGAGCATCATCCGTCAGGTGATGCACGGCGGCCTGCCGCTGCTGGTATCCGACCCGCAGGCTGACCCACGCCTCGCTGCGAGCCAGAGCATTGCCATCTCCGGAATTCAGTCGGCGATGTGCGCCCCGCTTGGAACCAAGGATAGGCGCCTCGGCCTGCTCTACGTGGACAATCTCTCGCGCCGCGGCATGTTCACAGTGGAAGATCTGAATGTGTTCACGGTGATAGCGACGCAGGCAGGACTCGCAATTGACCGCGCGCGCTCGCGCGAGGTGCCGACCGAGCAGCCGCAGCCCTCACCGGCGCTCAAGTAGCAGTCGCGCTACGCGCTCTGGAATTTCGCCGCCAGGCGCTTGGGCGCGATATTTAGCCACGCTGCGACGAGCGCCTTCCGCAACGTAGTCTTCTTCGCGGCTTTCAAGCGCACGCACGTCGCCCCACGTTTTCCCCAATTGCCCTTCGCGGGCACAAAGACCTTCGGCTCGGCCTGGACGAACTCCTCCTGCTGGTCCGGCATCAGCTTCACCATTCCCCAGCCCGCGTCGAAATAGCCGAGCGTGGCGAAGACTTTTCCGCCCACACGAAAGTCAGGGTGGTGCATGTGCGTGCTCTCCACGGCTTCAGGAAAGCTGAGCGCCAGCCGTCGAAAATCATTTGCGGTCATCGGCGTACCTCCATTGGTCGGGAATTCATAAAAATGGCGCTCGAAGCTCGCCCGCCAGCCGCCGTGCGAAAGGATCGCGAAACAGAGCGTCAGGACGCTCCGTTTCCCTCGCGCGATAGACCGCGACCCACAGCGCGGTATCCGAGATGCTACGAATCAAGGGTCCTTCATCGCTCATCAATCAGGCTCCGCGCGTGGAGATCCCCCGTTATGGCGCGACATCTCTGAGGTGCGTGGCGACGAACCACCGGTTGCCGAACGGATCTTGAACTCCGCCGCTGCGGTCTCCGTAGGGCTGATCGACCGGGCGTTGAATCGAAGTAGCGCCCGCCTGCAGGGCGCGTTCGTAGACGGCGTCCGCATCGGGTACGTAGAGATGAAGCGTGCAAGGCATTGGCTGGTACGGCCCGTTCGCGTCGCCCATCCCTATCAGGGAATCTCCGATCCGCACCTGCGCGTGGTGGACCACGCCGTCAGGCGACTGCGCGCGATAGACTTCTTCAGCCCCAAACGCGTTCTGCAGGAACTCGATCATCTGCTGCGATCGGAGCGGATTCAACTGCGGCGTCACGCTGCGGAAATGTTCGAAAATCGGATTCCCGGCGGTAGGCGTGAAGATGTGCCAGCTGTTGCCGGAAACATCTCTCACCGACCCGCCGCGAGAACCGTACTCATGATCTTCCACCGGTTGGAATGGCGTGGCGCCGGCCTCGACCGCGCGGTTGTAAACCCCGTCCACGTCGCTCACGCGAAGGAGAAGCGTCTGCGGAGTCGGTGGAAACTGCGCGTTCGCTTCGGCCAGCTCGATCATCGAGTCGCCGATCTTCACCTCGGCGTGCATGATCACCTCTCCGCCGGGCCTCTTGATTCGAAAATGCTCCTCGGCTCCAAATGCCTTGTTCAGGAAGTCGATCAACTGCGATGCTTCGGGAATAACCAGGTACGGCGTGATGCTGTGAAACCCTTCGCGAATCGGGTTCACGGTCTTCGCCGCTTCCCCTTGCTCGGGCGACAATTGATCGAGTCTTCGCTGCATCTCTTCCGTCGTGAGCGTTTCCTTGCGCGTCGAAATCGCCCATGTATAGCCGAACGGATCGGTGAATTGTCCGGACCGATCGCCGTAAAATTGATCCGCAATCGGCCGCACAATTTTCGCGCCGGCGGCCACCGCCTGCCGCCCGATGGAATCCACGTCCGCCACATCGAGGTGAATGCGGACAGGCGATCCCCCAAGCGATTCCGGGCTCTTGAAACCGATCTCCGGGAACTCATCGGCGAGCATAATCCTCGCGCCGCTGATATCTATCTCGGCATGCCCGATCCTTCCGTCCGGCTGGACCAGGCGCGTTATTTCCGTCGCGCCGAACGCGCGTTTGTAGAAATCGATCGCCCCTGCCGCACCCCTTACGCTCAGGTAAGGTGTGGCCTTTGCACGTGCCTCAGGTGCTGCTTTTGCGCTGCTTGCCATCGTCGTTCTCCTTTCCAAATCTGCCTTCAGGCGAACTCTGAAATCCGCGCGAGGAAGATCGCGCAGACCTCGGATCAATTCGATCACCGGCGCGAGCCGCGCGTCTAACGACTTCCCGTCCCCCGCCGGCGACGCCAACGCGCCGGGCCGGCCGAGCAGCCGCTCCACCACTTTATCGAGTTGCTCGCTTGCGGTTTGTTTAGCCATTTCGTCCACCTGGCCTCGTGCCTGACTCCATGCTCACCTGGTCGCGCAACTTTTGAATCCCGCGAAATTGGAGCTGCTTCACCGCCCCGGCCGTGCGCTTGAGGGCTTTCGCGATCTCGCGAATGCTCTTTTCTTCGGCGAAGCGCATCTCGATCACGCGGCGCTGGTCGTCGGGCAATGTTTTCACCAGCCGGAAAAGTTGCGCCGTGCGCTCGATCTCTTCGGGGTTGGCGCCGGAGTGGGGATCGGGCGGATCATCCGCTATCGGACTTCCCTGCTCCCGAGCCGCGCGTTTCCAACGATCGGCGATGGCGTTTGCCGCGATCCGGTAGAGCCATGCCGCGAAAGGCACGCCGCGCCATTCGAACCCGCTCAGTTTCGCGAGCGCTTGCTGGAACACTTCAGCCGTCAAATCCTCCGCATCGGCGCGCACGTAGACGCGCCGCGCGACGAACGCGTACACGCGCTCGAAGTTGTCTTCGTAAAGCTCCGCGAAGCGTGCGGGGTCCCTCTGCGCCGCCTCGATCACCAGACGTTCGTCTGGTCTCTGCTTCAGCACCTTCAACAGGTTCTCCGCAAAACGCGTTCTCTACTGGATAAACTGCCGCCGACCCGAAAGGTTACGCAGGAATCTCGCCCGGCTGGCCCTCCGACGACCCCTTCCATTCGGCCACCAGGATTCCGCCGAAGATGAGCAGGGCTCCCAGTAGCATCCGCGCTCCAATGCGTTCGCCGCCGAGCGTCACCGACGTGACCGCGGCGAACACGGGTTCCAGCGTAAGCAGGATTGCCGCGCGGGACGCGGAAGTATGCTTCTGCGCCCAGGTTTGCAGCGAAAAGCAGATCACGGTCGCGCCGATTGCCGTCGCCAGCACCGCGAACACCACGTAGCGCGTCCACACCAGCTTGGGCTGTTCCCATCCCGCCGCAGCGGCGATCGGTACCAGCACGGTCGCCAGGACGGCAGTCGTTGCCACCTGCAGAAAACTCAACGACGCGACCGAATACTTCTCCACATTACGGCTTATGAAAATCATGTGGAATGCGAACATCACCGCGCATCCGAAAACAATCGGGTCGCCCCGGTTTAGTCCGCCCAGACCCTGCGGCGGCACCGAAAGAAAGTAGAGACCGGCGAGCGCCGCGATCGCGCCGGCCCAAATCCAGACCGAGACCCGGCGCATTCCAAATATCGCCTGCACGATCGGCACAAACACCACATACATGCCAGTCACGAACGCCGCCTTGGACGGAGTCGTCCAGCGCAGCCCCGTAATCTGAAACATGTACCCGGCGAACATGAAGATGCCGATTTGCGCGCCCGCCCACACCTCGCGCAGAGTCAGCGTCCGCACGGCGCGCCGGTAAATCATCGCCATCAGCACCGCCGCGATTCCGAATCGCACCGCGATATAGGTGATCACGGACATGTCCGCGAGCGCGTCCTTGATCACCACGAACGTGGCGCCCCAAATGAGCGCACAGATCACCAGCGCCAAATCCGCGCGCAATCGCATGCTCAACATGTAAGATTTCTCGAATTCACGGGTCAGAGTCTAAGCGGTGGGCGGCGCGGCGGCAAGCAGCGCTACGGCGTGAGAATCGGCCCGTTTGTGGCCGAACACGCGGGCCACGATTCCTTAAGAATCGCAGCCGGGGCCGCCGGGCGACCCGCACTCTTTCCACAGCTTTTCCCAATTCCAGATCCCGGACGTCACCTTGATCGGCAACGGGAATCCGAGCTGATGCGCGAGCATACACACCTGCCCGCGATGGTGGGCTTCGTGAGCAATCATGTAGCACAGCATTTCCGGGCCAACCGGCCAAGGACGAGCCCAGCCGTCTCTGAGAAACTTCTCGACCCGGCCCCCACTACCGCCGAGCGCCTCAGCGAGCATCTTCCCGCAACAAGTGGCGCTCTCGGCCAATCCCGCACGGGCCTGCTTCGGCGTGCAGTGCGCGCGGTTGAGCTGTCGTGAAACCTTCAGGTGCGGAGCTGTAAGCCTGACCCACTTGGAGCGGACATTGTGCATGTGTGTGAAGATCGCCGCGATGGTGCGGACCTTACCGGGCGGTTTGGCTCTCCAGGCGGCAGGGTTAAGATGCTCGATAACCATCTGGTTGATGCGATCATTGGCGGCAAAGATCTGGACTGCGGCTCGGCCGAGTTGAGCTTGAATCTTGCTTTGACGCGTGGTCACGGCTCCCTACTCCTTGACCGATAATACTTCCGGGCCGCCTTGGGATAGCGCTTGTGGAGCGGAAACTACCGCGAATATTACGATGAAAAGGTACGGAAGAATTCGTCGAAAAATACTTACCGCGCATCTATTGCCGTTCGACGCCTGCCAGCGAGACAACCGTCAGGAAGAGGCGCTTCAATCCGAGTTCGCGGCCGGCGGGATCATACCATTCGTCGAGCGTGTGTGAGCCGCCTCCCCGCCCTCCGCCGCCGAGCGCTACCGCCGGAATTCCCATCGAAAGTGGAATGTTTGCGTCGGTGGAACTGCGCTCCAGCCTTGATTTATTCCCCAAGTAACGGTCCACGTTGCGGATCGCCGTCACCAGCGGCGCATCGTCCGGCAGTTTTCCCGCAGGGCGCGTGCCGAGCGAGCGGAAATTCAGCTGCAGCGCATCGCTCGCAGACTTAGTGGCCGAAATCTCTTCCTTCACGCCCGCCTGCATCGCATCGCGCAACGCCGTTTCCAGCCGCCCAAGTTCTCGTTCTTCCTCCGAGCGCAGATCGATTTTCACGGCCGAGCTCGATGGGATCGAATTGACCGACGTGCCGCCTTCGATAACCCCAAAGTTGTACGAGCTGCGGGGATCGTCCGGCACCGAAATCGCGGAAAACTTCACGATGCCGCGGGCAACGGCCGTGATCGGATTCGGCGCGCCGAAATCAGACCAGCTGTGGCCGCCCGGCCCCGTAACGCTCGCCTCGAACCGCCGCGACGCGATACCCTGCGTCGTAATGTGGTCGGTTGACGGCCCGTCCACCGCGATCGCCGCGGCAATTCGCGAACCGTAGTTATCCATCAGCGCGCGCATCCCGCGCAAGTTTCCTTCGCCCTCTTCTCCGACATCTCCGACCAGAACGATTGTCTTCGTGGTACGCACGCGCGATTCCGCCAGCGCCCGGGCCAGCCCGGCGAGCGACGCCAGTCCCACGCCGTTGTCCGCAATTCCCGGCGCGAGCAAGCGGCTGCCGTTGCGCTTCACGCGCACGTCCGTTCCCGCGGGAAACACCGTATCGAGATGCGCCGCCAGAAGTATCACGCTTTTCGTGTCGGAGCCCGGCCACTCTCCGATCACGTTTCCGGTCTTGTCCGTGCGAACCTGAAGTCCGCTGGCCGCAAAAATTTCCTTCAGCGCTTCGCCGCGGCTGGTTTCGTCAAATTCAGGGGCGGGAATTTCCGTCAGGCGAATCTGCTGGTCCGTCGTCCACGCCGCGCTCTTGTCAATCCACTGCAGGCCGCGCGCGCACGCCGGATCGCTCGCAAGTTTCGCCAGCGAATCGTCGGTCGCGCGAGCGGAGAGTGTGGCCATCCATAGAAAGATACCGCAGATGAGAGCGCGTTTCACGCGATTCGTACCGCGAGCGAGATCAAAATTGAAATCCGATCCATCGCTCTCCATTGGGCAATCGTTCCGAGGCGGTCACTGTGTTCGCGATAGGTTTTGTAGGGGCACGGCATGCCGTGCCCGGCGCAGATACCTGGCACTGCGCCCGCGATGGCCAATAGTTTCGTAGCGGCCTCTTGAACTTGTCCCGAGCGTAGTCGAGGGAGGCGGGCGCCTCAGGGGGTCGGAGCTTCAGCTCCGACACAAAAAATCCGCGCGCAGCGCCTTCCGATGCGAGGCCTTTATCGCAGCAAATATTCCTGCCGCAGCGCCCAATCTCGCCGCGCTCGCCCGTTTCTACCGCCAATCATCGAGAATATAAACACCGGCGCGATTGTAACCGGAAGCCGCGTCGCCTGTCTCCATCGCCACGCCCTGCATTTCGGTGCGAAATCCACGCGCGATCATCGCCTGAAATGCCTCGCGCCGCGCAAGATTCACGCCGGCCGTCACCTTCTGCGCATCCACCGAGCGCGCATATGCCTCCACTGCGCCGAGCAGCCGCTCGAAAGCCTCACTCGCGCGGCGCCCGGGGCGCACAGCCGCGAACTTCACGTAGCAGACTCCGGAGCCCGCCTCGCTGCCCGCGCCCGAATGGCACACCGCGAACGCCGCGAGCTTCTCGCCGTCCCATACCAGAATGGTCTCGCCCAGAATCTGTTCAGCGACCGCGTGAATCTCGATCCCGACATCCAGGCCCTCGAAATTCGCGTCCGTCACTTCTCTGCACGCCGCCAGCACGCGCGTCCGCTCGTCGCCCGCAGCCGCGGAGAAGCGCGCCGCATCCGCGACAACCTCGGCCGGCCTTTCTGCAACTCGCTTCGCCATCACGGCCACCAGATCCCGCGGCCAGAATCCAAACCTCTGATACAGCGCCATGTGCTTCGGGCTATTTGCAAACGTATAGAGGCCCATGTGCCGCGTGCCCCAGCGCCGAAATATTTCCATCGTCGGCCCCAGAAGCATCTGCGCGACGCCGCGGTTCCAATATTCCGGCTCGACCGTCAGCGGACCGAAGAATCCAAAGCTTCCCCATTTCGTTACGAAATTTGATCCGACCAATCTTCCGTTGTGTTCCGCGGCGAGCACCGCGGAGGGATCGGCCTTCCACCGCGGTCGGGCGCACTCCGCATCACCCATGAATCGCTCCGGATTGGGGAGCCCAAGAAAAGTTCCGAACGCCACGCGGATAATTCGGGCCGCCTCGCCGAGTTCAGTTTCCGCAAGCGGCCGCACCAGGATGTCGGGTTGCGGTTGCGTTGTAGCCATCGAACCATTTACTCCCGGGGAATTGGTGGTCGCCAAGTTGCGATCCGCTCAATGCCCTGCCGGCGAACCCACCAGCGCCAAAACTTCCGCTTCCGTCAGCACGCACGACGACTGCTTCGCGGCGGCAAAAATGCGATCGACAATCTCATCGCTCATCGGAATCCCGCGCTTCCCCAGCCAGTACACAATATTCGACCGCCCGCTCATCGGCCCGATCTCGATAATCTGCTCGAGTCCAAACAAATGCGCCGGCACTCCGCTGTAGATCGCGTCCGCCAACTCCAGATCGCCCTTCTTGTACGCCTTGGCGATCGCCGCCGCGTGCACTCCGGTCTGCGTGCGAAAAGCGTCGCGCCCCACGATCGGATAATTCGGCGGAATCACCGTGTTCGTCGCGCGCGCGACCATCTCCGAATATTCCTTCAGACGTGATAGGTCGCGCTCAATCAAGCCAAGCAGCCGCAGGTTCACCAGCATCATTTCCATCGGCGTGTTGCCCACGCGCTCCCCAAGCGACAGCGCCGCCGCGTGCACCTGATCCGCTCCCGCGGCGATCGCGGCCATCGAATTTGCAACCGCCAGCCCGCGATCGTTGTGCCCGTGCCAATCCACGCGGATTTTCTCGCCCGAAGGCTTCACAACCTCTTCAATCGCGAATTTCACCAGGTTGAACGCCCCTCGCGGCGTCGCGTGACCCACCGTGTCGCACAGGACGATTGCCCGAGCGCCCGCGCGAATCGCCGTCGAATACAGCGCAACAATCGTCGCCGGGTCGGTGCGAACCGTGTCCTCGGTCACGTACATTACCGGCAGTCCGGCCGATACGCCCTGCTTCACCGCCTCTTCGGTTGTGCGCTGCAAATAATCAACCGTCCAGTCCTCAGCCAGCCGCCGGAGCGGACTCGATCCGAGAAACAGCGCTGCCTCCATCGGCTGGCCCACGCGCTCGCAGAGATCAATAATCGCCTGGATGTCCTGCTTCTGCGTGCGCCCGGCAACGTGCGGGCGAATTCTCATGCGCGATCCAAAGATCTCCCGCGCCAGCGCCTCCGCATCAGCGAACGCGCGCGGCCCTGCTCCGGGCAGCCCCACATTCACGGTATCAATGCCCAGCGCGTCCATCAGGCGGACGATCTCGATTTTTTCGCCGATCGTGGGGTTGCGNNGAGTAGCTGTTCCAATCGTGGATGAGTTCGTGGTTCACGTGCGAAGAGCTGCCTTCCCGCAGATTCTACATGATTCCCCGCCCCAGCGGCTGCGCCGCCCCCCGCCAACGCGGTACGTGCCGCAGTCTTGTGCCAACCAGGGCTCTACTTAGGCTTGGCAATTGCCCACGGCAAAGCTCCGGTCCCTCATCGTAGGGGCGCCGCATGCTGCGCCCGGCGTAAATGCTTGGCAACCGGCCGCCCATCGACCTCGATCATCGCGTTCCGTTAGGACACCACCCGCCGTTTCGCCGCAGACGACGCCAGCGAATCCGTCGGATCCGGAAACTCGAGCGCCACAAGGTAGAGCCCTTCCGGCGGCACGGTCGGTCCGGAGCGCGACCGGTCCCGCAACTCGAACAATTTCGGAATATCGTCCGGGGCGAGCCTTCCCTTCCCGACTTCGATCAACGTCCCCACGATTTTCCTCACCATGTATCGCAGAAACGATTGCCCGCGTACCACGTACGCAATCTCCTCACGCTCCGCCTCGCGCACGATTTCCGAGGAGTGAATCACGCGGGTCATGTTGCGGTCGCGGTCGTCCTCTTCCGATCCCGAGGACGCGGCAAATGAACTGAAATCGTGCTCGCCTTCGAACTTCCTCGCGGCCTCGGCCATTGCAGCCTCGTCAAGCGGCCACGGATAGTGCAGCGCGCGGCGGTATTCAAACGGCGGCAGCACGCGGCCGCGATAAATTCGATAACGGTACGTCTTTCCCTGCGCCTGCCAGCGCGCGTGAAATTCAGGGCCCATTTCTTCGGCGGCGGTCACGCGGATCGTCGGCGGCAGCAGCGCGTTCAGCGCGCGTTGAAATTCCGCCGCCGACAACGCGGACTGCGTCTTGAAATGCGCCACCTGGCCCAGAGCGTGTACGCCCGTATCTGTGCGGCTCGCGCCTTGGATGAAGATCTTTTCCTGCGTGATCTTGCAAGCCGCGTCAATGATCGCGCCTTGAACCGTGCGGACTCCCGGCTGCAATTGCCAGCCATGGAAGTCCGCCCCGTCGTACGCAATGGTGAGCTTGATGTTGCGCATGCGCTGCGGGGATTATCGCATGCGGAGCCAACTGAGACGCAAACCCGGATGGTGTTTGGGTGTGCGGCGGTTTGCTGACTATGCAAACGGATTGTCGTCCGCGCTAGGCCCGTATATCGACGGGACCGGAATATCCAGCATCCGCAGATACACGGAAAGCTGCCCACGATGGTGGTAGACATGATTCAAAAGCACCGAGCGCAGGAACCCGGCCCGCGGCGCCGACATCACCACCTTTCCGCTTCGTGTCAAGTTCAACGTCGCCGCCAGCCGGGCGTCGTCCATCTTGTTCAAGTTGCCCTTCGCGCTCTCGAGACTCTTCGAAAAAGTATCGAGGACTTCCTGCCGGCTCTTGGCTTCCGGCTGCGTGAAGTTCGGAACTTCCGCGGTATCTTGCATGGCGATCGCAGTGACGCCCGCCGGCACGGAGGCTATGTGCAGCGCCAACTGGCCCAGGGAAAAGGATTTCGGGTGCGGTCTCCAGGCGAGTTTGCCGTCCGGGATCCGATCGAGCACCCCTTTCGTCGTTTGTGCCTCCCGATCCAGCTCCATCAGGATGGATTCTGCAAGTTTCATAGCTGCTCCCTTCGCTTACGCGAGATTTGGTGTTCAGGTTCCTACAACTTTGAGAATCGAAGACGCCGCAATCTCAGCGCGCCGCCGTCCGGCCGGCGCGAGACGTCTCCGCTCGCTCTTTCGCGCGCGCGTTAATCTGCTTCCAGCCGCCGGTCAGACCCTTCCTGTAGTCCTCCGGAATCAGCCCAAGCCCGATATGCTGGAACTTGATCAGCGTTCCGCCCGCTTCCTCGCTCAGGCGGTACTGCACATTCGAAGTCACCGCATACGACATCATCAGCGGCCCCGTAAATTCGAGCAGCGTCGGCCGCTTGATCGCCTGCACGTGTCCCCACAGGTGGCCATTGTTATCGCCGAGATCGCGATACCATCTCCCGCCTGGCCACGCCTCGATCTTCATCGGCATCGGACGGTCCTCCGCCGCAGTCATCAGGGGCCCGAGCTGTTCCAGCAACGCATCAAACGTCACATCCAGCGTCGCCTTCACGTGAATTTCTTCGGTCAAATTCAGCGTCAAATCCTCCACCTTCGTTCCTGTTGCGATCATGAATCCTCCTTTTTCTTCTTTAGATTTGCCTCCGCCATTTTGGCTTCGGCTCGTTCCTTCACCTGATTCAACTGATGCCGCCAGAATCGCTCGAATTCTCCCGCCCATTCGTGCAGAGGACGAATCGCTTCAGCGTTGGTCCGGTAAAGCTTCCTCCGCCCTTCGCGGCGCATGCGTACCAGTCCAACATCCCGCAGCACGCGCAGATGCTTCGACACCGACGGCTGTTCCAACTGCAGCGCAATCACGATGTCGCCGACAGGGCGCTCCCGCAGAGCAAGGTAGCTCAGTATTTCTCGGCGGCGCGGCTCGGCGACCGCGTTGAAAGCGTCCGATGTCGTAGCTGCTCTTGCCATGCCCAGAACTATATATTCCTATATGGGCATATGTCAAGCAATTTTCCCGCGCGCTTTTGCCTCGCGTCATGGAAATGAGCGGCCGATTGGCCGGGCCAACTTAACCGCTGAATCGGCCACTGGCGCACGTTGCGGCTACGACTCGCAGTCGAGAACCTCGCTGCAGCATCGCGAATTGACGCCGCTCTTGTAGGGTTGGACTCGAGGAAAATTCCGAAAAGCTTTGGCGTGACTACAGGAAAAAAAAGGGGCCCCAGCTTGGGTTCCGGGGCCCCAAAGGTCGCGTTCCGGTGATCCGGCCTAGGCGAGACCGGACCACGGGGTCATCCATCCAGCTTCCCTCTCAGAGGCAGGTGGGAACGACCCGCGCCACCTTGCAAATGGGCCCCTTCCTCCCCATTCACACTGTGATTCGGATCGTGTTGGAACGCGACCCACGCCATCTCCCATTGCATTTGGCTGCCCATTCCACCCGCGATCCAGTCCTTCTCGCGCGCAGATTTTTAACCACTTAGCGCCACGCCGTTTCCGATCTCTCGCTTTGAAAATTCAAATCGGGAAACGCCATCCCGCATTGGAATTTCCGCTCGCCGCTCCACCATTCCCGCGCGCCCTTCTCGCTTTACAGCCGTCCAATCAAGTGACGTTGTGCCGCGTCCGCCTCTGCCGCATAATGGTGCATGGCCCCGGCAGCAGCGCCCATAAAATGAAAAAACTCTACATCCCCGCTCTCGTCGCCGTCGCGGCGCTCGGTTTGTTCGCCATCGCGCTGGGCACCACGCGCGCGATCAAGGTGGTGACCGCGAGCCGGATTACCTCTCCGCGGAGCGCACCGTCTCCTCGTAGCGCGCAGCAGGGTAGCTCTGCCGAAAGCGCTGCCGATGACGACGATGGCGCGCCCAAGGTCATTCGCTTCGCCAGCAACCCCGAGCTGATGCCGCCCTTCTTGGTGAACGACGTGGAGGGTAACGTCCGCTCTACGGCTGAGTGGCGCGGCAAAGTAGTGATCGTCAATTTCTGGGCCACATGGTGCCCGCCCTGCCGGGAAGAAATCCCCGAGATGATCGATCTCGCCAATCGTTACAAGGATCGGTTGCAAATCATCGGCGTTTCGGAGGATGACGACGCGACTCCGGAAGAAGTGCGCGATTTTGCCCGCGAGGCGAAGATTAACTACCCCATCGTCATGGGTAGCGACGGGATTTCCCACGAGTACGGAGGCGTGCCGGCGCTACCCACCTCATTCCTGGTGAATACCGATGGCCGCATCGTGCAGAAGCACGTCGGACTATTTCCGCCCGAAGTGTACGATCGCGAAATTCGCGCCCTCCTCGGCGAACATGTGGACACTCCGATCGAGACCTTCGTGGACCACGGCGAGATTTTCCTCAAGAATGCCGCCAACGCCACTGAACTCCCTGGCGTGGATTTTGCGGGCCTCAAGCCGGATCAAAGGCGCTTGGCTCTGAAGCGCATGAACTCTGAAAACTGCACGTGCGGCTGCAAGCTGACAATTGCCCAGTGCCGCATCAACGAATCCACCTGCTCAACCAGCGAAAAACTCGCCGCGCAAATCGTCCACCAAATCAGTTCCGCGCGTCCCGCTGCCTCTGCCGCCCGTTAACTCGAGCCGATTTCCGCACCTCAGTTATTTGTGTGCGTGCTTCCGCGCCAACAATGCTGTTGTAGGGGGCGCAGCATGCTGCGCCCGATGCCGCTAAGCCGCTCATGAGACCACGAGCACGCTCGCGCCAGCGTCTCGCCGGCTCTTTTCTCTTCGGAGTAAGCCGCAGTGGGAATCAAGAAATCGAGGCGAGGGGACAAAACGAAAATCGCGGGGACGCCAAAAAATCACCCGGCTCGCGGCGTCCTTCCTATGCGAGATAACGACGCCGCGAGCCGGGCTGATCTCGAGTGTCGGCTACTTGTCGTACTGCAAGCAAACTTCCAGCTGGTGAATGGATTCGTCAATCGAACGGATGGCTTCCACGCGATGTCCGCCGAAATCGTGCGAGGCCTGGTTCAGGTCATTTCGCGCCGCGCGCAGTGCGTCAATCGCTTCGTGGATGTGGTGGTGTTCGGGCGCAGGAGTGGCCGCCGGCGTCGGTTGGGGCTTGGGAGCTGGCGGAGCCGCCGGTGCCACCACCGGAAACGCCAGCGCGAAAACGAGTGCTACGATCGCGAACGCGTACATGAGCCTATTCTTCATTGAACGATCCTCCTGATCCGGGTTGACCCGGTCTGCTTCGATTATTTTTCCAGCGTGTCGGCTGGGCGTCGGCCCGCCGGAGCAACCCGAATAGTATCCCTATCGTCGCCCTCCGCGCCGTTACGATTTCGCGCCTGTCGTCAAAGAAGCAAGCACCGGCTGGGTCGCCCGTCGTGCGCGTTCGCACGCCGCCATCACCGGGCGACGAAGTATCAGCGACACCAACTTCCCTTCAGAACGGATTGGGAGGACTCGGCATGCTTGAGGAACACTTTCGGTCAGCTTCAGCTCGAGAGATCTCGGAACCGAGGTATCAGACGCGCACCCGCGCCAGAGACGCAGCCGAACGCGACGCATGCATCAATGGCGAGGCTTTCGACAGCGTTCCCGCCAGCAGCTCCCGCAGCCGCAACAACGCCGACGTGTGAATCTGCGAAACTCGCGACTCCCCGATGCGCATCATTGCGCCAACCTGCTTCATCGTGAGCTCCTGGAAGTGATACAGCGCGAGCACCTCGCGTTCCCTTCCCGGCAGTTCGCCGATCGCTTTTTCCAGCAGCTCCTTGGTCTCCGCGCGCAGCGCCTGATTGTAGGGATCGTCGTCCGCCGCCTCGGCGCGCAAGTGCGAAATCTCTCGATCGCCGGGTTCGTCCGCATCCGCCTGCAAGCTTCCAATATCGAGGCCGCGCAGATCCCCCTGCAGCCGCTGCAAGCTCCCGAGGCTGACCTGCATTTCTTCCGCGATCTCCGTGTCGTGCGGATCGCGCCCGAGCCGCGCCTTGCACAGATTGATCGCTTGTTCCATGCGTCTCGCTTGCCGCCGCAGCGCCCGCGGGCTCCAGTCCACCAGACGCAGGCTGTCCAGAATCGCGCCGCGTATCCGGAATTCGGCGTAATGCTTCAATTGCACGTTCTTGCTCGGATCGTATTTCCTCACCGCGTCCATCAGGCCCAGAACCCCGGCGTGAACCAGATCCTCCAGCTGCACTTGCTGCGGCAGCCGGCCGTGAATCCGCCGCGCGACATATTGCACTTGCGGAAGATGCTCGAGCAGAAGCCTCTCGCGCTCCGCGGTGTCCAATTGTTTCGCCAAATCTACTGTCGCTGCCGGCATGTTTGACCTCCTTGACTGCCCGTTCTCGGATTCAAGCGGCGGTTCCCGCGCGTGCGCCGCTCGCCTGCAGCCGGTACCCGACGCCGCGCACCGTTTGAATCAGCTTGTGCTCGCACGGCGCGTCCACTTTCTTTCGCAAATAGTTGATGTACACGTCCACGACGTTCGTCATCGTGTCGAAGGGGATATTCCAGACGTGCTGGATGATTTCCGTCCGCGTCACGCGCTCGCCGGAGTTGCGCATCAGGTATTCCAGAAGTGCGAATTCTTTCGGAGTGAGCTTGATCTTCCGTCCCCCGCGTTTCACCGAGTGCTCGATGCGGCTGAGTTCCAGATCCTCGACGCGCAGCACGGTTTCCGGATAGTGCCCGCCTCGGCGCAGCACCGCGCGCACCCGAGCGGAAAGCTCCGCGAATACGAACGGCTTGAACACAAGATCGTCCGCTCCGAGATCGAGCACCTGCACGCGCTCCTCGGCGCTGCAACGGGTGGCCAGAACGAGAATGGGAAGTTGCTCCTGCGCCGCGCGAACGCTCCTCAAGAGTTCGAGGCCGAGTTTCTTCGGCAAGTGAAGGTCCAGAATCGCGGCGTCGTAATGGCGGTCGCGGGCCAGGGATTTCACTTCGACCGCGTCCGACGCCAGATCAACCGCATAATTCTCGGCGCGGAATTCCCTATCCAGAGAAATCCTGAGTGGCAAGTCGCTTACGGCGACGAGAATACGCATGACCGACTGCTCCAGTGGAAGGGGGCAATACGAGAGGGGAATCTGAATTTAGTTAAGCGGCACGCGCGTGTCAAAAAACTTTCTCATGGGAAAGTTCAAAGTTTCCAGGAATGAGAAATGCGAGGGGAAAATGTTTCAAAGCGGCACGCATGCAGCAGAAAACTGTTCCGCAATGAAACGCGCCCATTTTCCTTGCGACAACCTTAATGATTACGGGCGAGTCATTTTTTCGGGGCGAATCAGCTCGTCGAATTCTTTTTCGGTCAGGTAGCCGAGCTTCAGCGCGGCTTCGCGCAGGCTGATTCTTTCGTGGTGTGCTTTCTTGGCAATCTCCGCTGCTTTGTCGTAGCCGATTTTCGGATTCAGCGCGGTAACGAGCATCAGCGAATTCTTCACGTACTGCTCGATGCGCTGGCGATCGAGTTCCATTCCCTGCACGCAGTGGTCGGTGAACGAGCGGCACGCGTCGGCGAGCAGGCGCACGCTGTGCAGAAAATTGTGAATCATCACCGGTTTGAAGACATTCAACTCAAAATTTCCCTGCGTGCCGGCGAAGCCGATGGCCGCGTCGTTGCCGAGCACCTGCACGGCGACCATGGTCATCGCCTCGGACTGCGTGGGGTTCACTTTGCCCGGCATGATGGACGAGCCCGGCTCGTTTTCCGGNNCGATTTCGTCGTGCGCGGAAAGCGCCGCAAATTTATTCGGATGCGATCTGAACGGCAGTCCCGTCAGCTCCGCAATTTTCTTCGCGGCGCGCTCGGCAAATTCCGGCGGCGAATTCAGTCCCGTGCCCACTGCCGTCCCGCCAATCGCCAGATCGTAGAGGCCGGGCAGCACCGCCTTCAGCCGCTCGATATCCCGATCGAGCAGGCTCGACCATCCGGACATCTCCTGCGCGACGGTCAGCGGCGTCGCGTCCATCAAATGCGTGCGGCCGATTTTGACCACGTCGCCAAACTCGCGCGCTTTCGCGTCCAGCGCGTCGCGCAGCCGCTCGACGTCGGGGATCAGCACCTCGGCCACGCGCGACGCCGCGGCGATGTGCATCGCCGTGGGAAACGTGTCGTTCGAGGACTGCGACATGTTTACATCGTCGTTGGGATGGATCGGCGTCTTGCTGCCCATCACGCCGCCCGCAATTTCGATGGCGCGATTCGAGATCACCTCGTTCGCGTTCATGTTGGTCTGCGTGCCGCTGCCGGTCTGCCAGATGCGCAGCGGAAAATGCTCGTCGAGCCATCCGGCGATCACTTCGTCGGCAGCCTGCACGATCAGCTTCGCTTTTTCGGCGGAAAGTTTCCCGAGGTCCTGGTTGACCAGCGCCGCGGCCTTCTTCAGGATTCCGAACGCGCGAATCAGCTCGGGCGGCATTTTGTCCGTGCCGATATTGAAGTGGATCAGCGACCGCGCGGTCTGCGCGCCGTAGTAGCGGTCGTTGGGCACCTCGATCTTGCCCATGCTGTCGGATTCAATCCGTGCGCCCGCTTTCGATGCAGGCGACGCTTTGCCGTCCACGCAGTGCCTCCGTATTTCGCGTATATCCAAAGCATACTGCGGAATTGGCTTCGCGCGCATCTTCGTGTTCGAGTGATTAGTGACTCAGGCGCAGCGAAGGATGAGCCATTCGCCTGCTATGGTTGCGGAAGAGGCGGATGTCCGGCGAACATGTCCGGCTGCTTCTTGGCTTCGTTGTAGGGCTTGTAGAGAGTGGAAGGCTCGTCCGGCTGCGCCGCAAGCACGCCGCGCACGGTGCCATGATCGGGCGCCTGCGCCCAGCTCGTTTCGTACCGGTTGCGGAACACGGGCACAAGATTGGAATGAGCGATCCTCCAGCGGCCATCTTCCTTCACGTAATCAACGTAAAAAGTTCCCCAGATCCACGCGGCCGAGGAATTGCTGCCGGCAGCACCCGGCGATAGCCAGTGGCTTCGCGCGGACAATCCATCGCTCGCGATCTCAATAACCGGATTAGCGGCCATGTGAAGTATGAAAAATCCCGGGATGGTTTTCGT
>PMUS01000043.1:28269-29186 GCA_003166795.1 Acidobacteriota bacterium
CGCACGCGGGCGACCAGATCTTGCACGGTGCGCATCAGGTCATCGTTGCTATTCGGGCTCATACGCAGGGCTCCTCGACGATCGTTTTCCTCTGACGCGCAATTGTAATCATTTTAGCGGCCGGGAAGCGAGATTTGGTCGGGCGCCGGGTGCCCATCCTTGTCTGGCCAGGGTGGTGTTGACGTTTCCTCGCCTCCCTAGTGTGTCTGCAAGCGCACCGACCCCGCGCGCGACGCGCGCTCCGTGCCCGTCCCTCGCGGTTCCCCTCCGTCCGCGCCCAAAATATTCATCCGCCCGTATCATTACTGATGTATAACTCTCGCCACGCTCACAAGGGAGGTGCGCATGCCCGTAGAAGAAAACATTGTTCTGATGAGGCGCTGGTTCAAGGAAGTTTGGAACGAAGGACGCGTTCAAACGATTTACGATCTGGTGGACGAAAATGTCATCGCCGTCGGACAGGACGCGCCCGGCATCGAAATCCACGGCCCCGCCGATTTCCTGAGACTCTACAATCGCCTTCGCGGCGCGTTTCCAGATATCAAGTTCACCCTCGAGGACACCTTCGGCGCGGACGACAAAGTCATGGTCCGCTGGTCCGCCGTAGCCACTCACACCGGCGACCATCTCGGAATACCGGCCACGAACCGTCCCGTTCGGATCACGGGCATCACCGTCGTGCGCATCGCCAAAGGCAAAATCGTCCAGGCCTGGGACAATTGGGACCAGCTGGCCCTGATGCAACAGGTAGCCCCCGCCGCCGCCGCTGCCCATTAATTCTTGTCTTCGTCGCGGCCGTTGCCTTTGTAACCCACGCCTTCTCGCCCTGAGACATCGCCAGCGGCGAGGTCGTAGGGCAGGCGGGCAGCCGTTGCTTTTGTACCTGCCGTTGCCTTTGTACCTGCCGTTGCTTTTGT
>PMUS01000098.1:0-11195 GCA_003166795.1 Acidobacteriota bacterium
AACCGCTGCAACATGATGTGCGACCCCTGCTTCATGGACGCGAACCAGGTGGGCTACGTCCACGAATTGAGCTGGGAAGAAATCCAGGAAATCCTGGACAACGCCACGAAGATCAAGCCTCGCCGGCAGATGTCCGTGCAGTTCTCCGGCGGCGAACCGACGATGTCGCCTTACTTCTTTGATGCGGTCCGCTACGCGCGCAAGGTTGGATACAACAGCGTGCAGGCCGCGACCAACGGAATCGAATTCGCCAAGAGCAAGGACTTCGCCAAGAAGGCCTTCGAAGCGGGCCTGCGCTACGCCTACCTGCAATTCGACGGCATCGGCAACGACGCGAACAGCCACCGGCAAGTCGGCAACCTGTTTGATGTGAAACTGCGCGCGATCGAGAACCTGCATGAAGCGGGCGTCGAGATCGTGCTGGTCACCACGATCGTCAACAACGTGAACAACGACCAGGTTGGCCCCATCGTGAAGTTCGCGATGGACAACCCGAAGAAAATTTCGTTCGTGTCGTTCCAGCCGGTTTCGTTCACCGGGCGCGACGAGGACATTACTCCGGAACGCAGAATCCGGCAGCGCTACACGCTTTCGCATCTTGCTCAGGACGTGAGCACGCAGGTCGGCAAAGTGGAACCGACGCGCGACTGGTTCCCGATTTCCTACATCGCCACGTTTGCGGGCTTCTCGGACCTTTCGCACGGACCGGATTCGCAGTGGGGCTCGCTTTCCTGCGGATGCCACCCGAATTGCGGAGTGGGCACCGCGCTGATGATCAACAAGGAAACGAAGGAATGGGCGCCTGTCCCGCGATTCCTCGACGCTCCTTCGCTGACCAAGGACGTGACGGCAATTACCGACGCGGCCCGCGGCAAGAAGTTCTCGAACTTCATGATGGCCATGGCGCTGCTGAAGAACTACAAGCCGTTCCAGGCGCCGCCCAGCTTGAGGCTCAAGGATCTCTGGATGAAGTTCGACAAGACCTGGGCGCTTACGAAGGACGCGGACAAGAAATACGGGAAGACGAACCCCGAGCGCACCTACGAAGACGCCATGAGGCGCCGCAAAGAAGATCCATGGAACTTCCTGTTCATCGCCGGAATGTGGTTCCAGGATCTTTTCAACTACGATTTCCGCCGCACGGAAATGTGCATCATCCCGTACGCCACGCAGAAGGGTGAAATTTCGTTCTGCGCGTACAACACGGGCGTGGGCTGGCGGCAGATCATCGAGAACATGCACAAGAACGCGACCGTCGCGGAATGGTACAAGAAGCACGGGAAGCACGAAATCTACGCGAAGAACAAAAGCGTCGCGCTCAACAATTACGAGCACTCGCTGAAGATCAACGAGGACGATGCGTCTCGTGTGCGCCACCTCGAGCACGATATTCCGCTCACCGCAGCCGAAGAAGACCGCACACGCCGCAAGCAGGCGTATGAGGAAGCGGCCAAGGTGAGGAAGATTTACGAGGAGCTCGTGCTGAAGAAGAAGTCGGAGCCTCTGATGCAGATCGGTTCGATGGACGAGATTCTGTCGGCTGTTCCGGGCACGACCGTGAAGCGGATCGAACCCGCGAACGGCAACGGCGCGACGGCGGCTGCGAATTCCGAAGCCGCAACCGTGGCCGGCGACTAAAGACCGGGGCGCAGCAAGCAGCGCCCCCTGCAATCCCAACCCTGGCTAGTTTAACGAGCAGCCCCGGCTTCGGCCGGGGCTGTTTTTTTTGATTCCGGGACTGCTTTGGACTAGAGTGAAGTTATATGGCACGCATTCGAATCATGGGCGGAAACGGGCACAAGCGGCGGAACCGTGTGTTCGATTTCACGGTGATTCTGATGCCAGTGCCGGAAAACGCGCCGTCGGCACGCGGATCAAAGGAGCGGATCCTGCGCGCGAAAAACCCCACAAAGACGGGCTATCGGGTGACGGTTCCGCTGCTCCCGGGAGTGATCACGTACGGGCGCACCGAAGAAGAGGCGCTCGAAATGGCGAGCGACGCTATCCGCTGCCATCTCGATGGCCTTCGCAAGTCGGGAGAAGAAATCCCCGACGAGAAAAGGGCCCATACCGCCAGGTTGCGTGTCGCGCTGAGCGCCTGAATGGCCGCGCAGCTTCCCGTTCTCAAGCCGCGAGTCATTCTCGGGGCACTCTTGCGGGCCGGATTCTATGTTCACCACCAATCGGGAAGTCACGCTCAACTTCGGCATGTCGCCAAGGCCCACCTGCGTGTGACCGTACCGCGTCACGATCGCTTCGATCTGCCGCGACCTGTCTTGCGAAGTATTCTCCAGCAGGCCGAACTCACGGCTGAACAGTTTCTGGCATTGCTCTAAACCCATGGCCTCGCACAAAATCTGATCATGCCGGACCGGACACGAACGCGCGAGCTTGCTGCTGAATTCATCCGCAAGGGTGACCCGCTCGGATGGTTCGAGGCGCTTTACCAGGAAGCCGAGAGCGGCGACGGGATTGTCCCGTGGGCCGACCAGGAGCCGAATCCGCGGCTGCTGGAGTTCTGGAAAGCGCGCCAGCTCGAAACTGCAGGCAAGCGGGCGCTGGTGGTCGGCAGCGGATTTGGCGACGACGCCGAGCAGCTTGCGGCCTGGGGATTCGAGACCACCGGCTTCGATATATCGAAAACGGCCATCGAGGCGACGAAGAAGCGCTATCCCGAGACGGACGTCGAGTACGTCGTGGCAGATCTGTTTGATCCGCCGCAATCGTGGCTTCACGCATTCGATTTCGTGCTCGAGATTTACACCGTGCAGGCTCTCCCCGCCCAGTTGCGTCCCGGAGCCATTGGGAAAATCGCGCAATTTGTCGCGCCGGGAGGGCGGCTGCTCGTGATCGCGCGAGGCCGCGCAGCAGATGAGCCTGAAGGCAAGGGCCCTCCGTGGCCGTTGATGCGCGCCGAACTCGACGGATTCCGGCGCGCGGGGCTCGAGGAAGAAGTTTTCGAGGACTACGCCGAGCCTGAGCCACCGTGGGTGCGCCGATTTCGCGCTCTATATCTACGAGCAGAACCAGCGGCTCGGTCCGGCTCCCATCGCTGAATTTGATACAATGATGGCTGCTGAGCTTCCGCGGCCGAGGCCAATTTCGATGCCGATTTATGAATATCTTTGCGATGATTGCGGCGAGCGCTACGAGCGCATCGTGCTGAGCCGGAACACGGCGATCGAGTGCCCGAAATGCGCGAGCGCGAAGCACACGATACAGTTCTCGGTTTTCGCCGCTCCTGCGAACGGCGCGAAATCGTCGGGCGCGTCTTCGTCCTTATCGTCTGGTTCGGCATCTTCCGGCGGTGGATGTTGCGGCGGCTCCTGCGGCTGCCGATCGAATTAGGCGGCATTGACGATGGCCACCTCGGAACCAATATTCAGCAAGGAAACCTTCCGGTTTTTCCGAGAGCTCGGCCGAAACAATCACAAGCCCTGGATGGACGAAAATCGCGAGCGATATCGCGCGGTGATCGTCGAACCGTTTCGCGTGCTGCTCGATCGGCTGGCCCCGGTGGCGCTCAAGCTCAATCCGGGCTTTGTCGTTAGCGGGCGTGTGGGAGACAACTTCTCCCGAATCAACCGCGATATCCGATTCGCGAGGGACAAATCTCCCTACCGCACGCAAATGTATCTCTTCTTTGCCGAGCCGGACGACCAGAGCGGGCAGCTCTACGTCGGCGTTTCCGCTGAAACGGTCACGTATGGCTTCCGCGTTTACAGCGAGGGCCGCACTTCGCGCCTGGTCGAATTTGGCCGCGTGCGCGGCCGCGAACATCCCGAATTCATCGAGCGGCAGCAGCGGCGGCTGGGCAAGAAGTTCGAAAGCTACTGGTATGCCACCGAGAAGGGTGAATGGGCGCAGCACAAAACGTGGCCTTCGAAGCCGGAAGACTGGAAAAAGCTGAAAGCCTGGGTCGTGCGAAGGAAATTGGCCCCGGCCGCCGCAACGCGCCGCGGGTTCGAAACCGAAGTCGCCGGGATTTTCCGCGAGGTCTATCCACTTTCTGCGTTCGCCACGTCGCCGCGCTGGAAATTGTAGCCGCAAAGGTGTAAGAACATTGGCCATGAACCCGGTTCTGAGTTTCCGCGGCCCCGTTTCGAGACCTATCCGTCGGCGACGTGGGGCGATTCAATCCATTCGAAGCAAGCCCCTCCTTGCGGCTGTTTTGGGAATCGTTCTGCTGGGAGCCATGTATGTTCGACCCGGCGTGGCCCACGCGAACAATTCCGCGCAGAGCGGCGCTGCGGCAGCCGGCGAGTGCGACCGGGCATGCCTGTACGGCTTCCTGGATCAGTATCTGGCCGCGCTCGTGGCCAAGGATCCGGGCCGGCTGCCGTGGGCGGCGCACGTGAAATTCACGGAGAACAACGTTGAGCTGCACGTCGGCGACGGCCTATGGGGCACGATCAGCGCCAGGGGGGCGGACGACTTGAAAGCTGCCGATCCGGAAACCGGCCAGGCCGCGTACTTCGGCGTAGTTGACGAGCGGGGGAACCAGGCTTTCTTCGCCCTGCGGCTGAAAGTTGAAGACGGGAAAATCTCCGAGGTGGAGACGGTCGTGGACCGGAAAGGCTACGGCCCGGGACCCTTCGGCGACCCGGCGGCGATGAAACCGGTGCCTGTTCTCCTCGAGGATGTTCCCGCGGAAGCGAGGCGACCTCGCGCGAGAATGATTTCGCTCGCCAACGGTTACTTCAGCACGCTGGAACTGAACGACGGCCAACTCTTCACCGTATTCGACAAGGATTGCAGCCGGCGCGAGAACGGCGTGTGGACGGCCAACGATCCGAATCCGGACCCGAGGTCGGCTCTTTCGGTTTACGGCAAAATTTCCTGCGAAGCGGGATTCAAGCTTGGAAATTACCGCTGGGACGACCGGCTGCGCGAAAGGCGCTTTCCGCTGGTGGATGAGGAGAAGGGCCTGGTTCTCGCCGGCGGGTTCATTGACCATGCCGGGAGGCTCGAAACCTACACCACGACGGACGGCGCCGTACACCAATCGCCGATGAAATCGCCGCATTCATTTTGCCTGATGGAAATGTTCAAGATTCAAGACGGAAAGATACGGCACGCCGAGGCCGTATTCATCACCGTGCCATATCGCATGCCGTCGCCCTGGGTTGAGCATCACGAATGAGTTTGCGGCGCTAACCGAAGAAGGAGATTGCGGCCATGGTTGACTTTTCGAATCAGCCCACGATGAAGGGGTTTTTCGCGCCGACGCGATTCGAGGCGGATGTATATGACTGCGAGGTCATCGGGAAAATCCCGTCGGAATTGAACGGGGCATTCGTGCGTCTGGGAGGCGACTGGTTTTACCCCCCGACGTCGCAGGAAGATTCGCCGTTCAACATGGACGGTTACCTCGGCATGTTCCGGTTCAAACACGGCATCGTGAATTACAAGGGCCGTTGGGTGAAAACGCCGCGATTCAACGCCGATCGCAAGGCTCACAAGCAGCTTTTCGGGGTCTACCGGAACCCGTTTACCGACGATCCGAGCGTTCACGGCCTCGATCGCTCCGTGCAGAACACCACGCCGCTGGCGTTTGCCGGGAAACTTTTCACTCTGAAAGAAGACAGCCTGCCGTACGAAATTGACTGCAACACGCTGAAGACGATTGGTCCGTGGGATTTTCACGGCAAGTACAAGAGCCTGACATTTACGGCGCACCCGAAGGTTGATCCCGTCACGGGCGAGATGATCTGCTACGGCTATGAAGCCACCGGCCTCGAATCCAACGACGTATTCCTGTACACGATCAACAAGGAAGGCGTGGTCACTCGCGAGCTGCGCTTCAAAGTGCCCTACGTCAGCATGGTGCACGATATCGGATTGACGCAGAAACACGTGATCATTCCGGTGTTCGGCTTCGTGACCAGCATGGAACGCCTGAAAGAGGGCAAGGTCCACTGGGGATGGGACAGCACGAAGCCCGCGTACGTGGGCGTAGTCCCGCGCGAGGGAGAAGCCAAGGACATACGCTGGTTCAAGGGCCCCGAGCGCGCCACGGTGCACACGCTCAACGCCAGAACCGAGGGCGAGAAGGTGATTCTGGAAGCGCCCATCTTCGATTCGAATCCCTTTCCGTTTTTCCCGCCGATTGACGGCTCGCCCTGGGATCCGCAAAAGGCGCGCGCCTACATTCGCCGCAATACGTTCAATCTGAACTCCAAGGACGACGGATTCACGGAGGAAAAACTGTTTCAGATGAACGTCAGCGACCTGGGCCGCGTGGACGATCGCTACCTTTCGCTGCCATACCGCTACGCTTTCACGGCCTATTCGGACCCCAAGCGGCCGTTCAACCAGGCGCGGGCCGGAAATCTACAGGGCCGGGTGAGCAATTGCTACGGCCGCTTCGATCTGGCGACCGGCGAAGTGAGCTCCTACTTCGTCGGCGACACGCACAGCCTGCAGGAAGTGTGTTTTATCCCGCGCGGTAAGAATGCGCCCGAAGGCGACGGCTTCATCATGGGCGTCGCGTCCAACTATGCGGAGATGCGTTCGGAATTGATCATTGCCGACACGCAGCATCTCGAGGATGGGGACGTCGCGCGCGTGATCCTGCCGTTTCGCGCGACTTCGCAAGTACACGGAAGATGGATGGCGGAAGACCAGCTGCCGTTCGCTTGAGCGGCGCCGCTATGAAAGGCGCGATGAAAGAAATTTCTGCGAGCATGACCATCTGGCTGACGCGTCGCGGATTCCTCGGGAAGCTGGCCGTTGCCGGCGCTGCTGTCGGCGGGGCCTGGCTGATTCCCGGCGGTGGCATATCTGAGTTGGGAACGGCCGGTTCGCGCGAAGATGGCACTTCGGTCGTGTCATTCCATATGGACCAGCCGTATCTCGACACCACAGGCAAGGCCGCGCCGTATCATCCGCCGGTCGGCGCCCGTTCAGCGGCGCCCGTGGCGCATCTTAGCGAAGAAGCGTTCCGCAGGGCCCAGTCCTACGCTTAGCGGATCATGAAGCAAATCCTGAAAATTATTCTGTGGGGGACGATTGCGTTGGCGGGGGCCGGCGCGCTCGCAGCGATTGCATTCGAGCGGCGCGAGCCGCTCAACGCCGTGTGGTTCATCGTTGCCGCGCTGTGCACATTTCTGGTCGCCTACCGGTTTTATTCCGCGTTCCTGGCCGCGAAGATTTTCGCGCTGGATAATACGCGCGCCACCCCGGCGGAGCGGCTGGAGGACGGCCGCGATTTCGTGCCGACGAACAAGTGGATTCTCCTCGGCCACCATTTTGCGGCAATCGCGGGGCCGGGACCGCTGGTAGGGCCCACGCTTGCCGCGCAATTCGGCTACTTGCCGGGAACGCTGTGGCTAATCGTTGGCGCGGCCCTGGGCGGCTGCGTGCAGGATTTTACGATTCTTTTCTGCTCGATTCGGCGCGACGGAAAATCGCTGGGACAGATTGCGCGCGAGGAAGTGTCGAAACGCGGCGGAATGATCGCTCTGGTTGCGGTGCTTGCGATCATGGTAATTCTGCTGGCGGTGATCGCGCTGGTGGTGGTGAAGGCGCTCCGTGATTCGCCGTGGGGCACGTTCACGCTGGCGATGACGATTCCCATCGCGCTTCTGATGGGGATTTACCTGCGGTTCGTACGGCCGGGGCGCGTGCTGGAGGCCTCGTTCGGCGGCGTCGCGCTCGTGGGCCTGGCCGTGGTCGCGGGTCAATGGGTGAACGCGTCGCCCGCATGCTCACAGGCTTTCACCCTTTCCGCTCCGGCGCTAGCCGCGGCCATTATCGTTTACGGCTTTGCCGCGTCCACGCTGCCGGTATGGCTGCTGCTCGCGCCGCGCGACTACCTGAGCGCCTTCATCAAAGTGGCTGCGATTTTCGCGCTCGCTGCCGGCGTGCTAGCGGTGCGGCCGACGCTGGCGATGCCCGCGCTGACGCGTTTCACCGACGGCGACGGGCCCGTGTTCGCGGGGAAAATATTTCCGTTCTGCTTCATCACCATCGCGTGCGGCGCCGTCAGTGGCTTTCACGCACTGATCGCTTCCGGCACCACGCCGAAAATGATCCTGCGCGAAGGCCACGCGCGCATTATCGGCTACGGCTCGATGCTGATGGAATCGTTCGTCGGCGTGATGGCCATGATCGCCGCGTGCGCGCTCCAGCCCGGAGTTTATTTCGCCATCAATAGTCCCGCGGCAATTGTGGGCAAAACGGCGGACGCCGCAGCGAAGACGATCAGCTCGTGGGGATTCCCGCTTGATCCGCGGACGATCACGTCGCTCGCGCAGCGCGTCGGCGAGCGCACGCTGCTGGATCGCACGGGCGGCGCGCCATCGCTCGCCGTCGGGATGGCGCAGATTTTCAGCGGTACGATTGGAGGAGACCATCTCCTCGCCATCTGGTATCACTTCGCGATCATGTTCGAGGCGCTTTTCATCCTCACCACTCTTGACGCAGGCACCCGCGTGGGCCGCTTTATGGTTCAGGACCTGGCCGGGCACCTATGGAAGCCGCTGGGACGATCGGGCTCGACCCCAGTAGCCTTGGCGGCAAGCGCGGCGATGGTCGGCGCGTGGGGTTATTTTCTGTGGCAGGGAGTGATGGACCCGCTCGGCGGCATCAATTCGCTGTGGCCGCTCTTCGGCATCGCGAACCAATTGCTCGCGGCGGTCGCGCTGGTGGTGGCGACGACCATCCTGCTGAAGATGGGCCGCGCGCGCTTCGTCTGGGTAACGCTGATTCCCATGATATGGCTGGTTGCGGTGACCATGACGGCTAGCTGCGAAAAAATCTTCAGCGCGAGTCCGCGCTTGGGATTTCTCGCGCAGGCGAACGTGCTGGCCGGCCAGCTAGCCTCCGGCGCGATTCCCGCGGCGGAGATCGCCGACACACATCGGCTGATTTTCAATAATCGGCTGGATGCGGCGGTCACCGCGGTTCTCGCCTTGATGGTGCTTGTGCTCGTAGTTGAGGCGGTCGGCGAATGGATCACCATTTTGCGCGGACGCAAACCGGTCGTGCTGCACGAAGCGCCCTACGTTGCAACGCGCTGGGCGGAAGGAGACTAACCGTGATTATGAACAAAGGAGCAACGATGGAGACTCAAGCGAAGGCGGTGGGCCTGCTGCGCGGCGCATGGTCCTGGGTGAGGCAGGTGAGCGGCGACGCCGCGTATGAGAACTACCTGCGGTGCATCACCAGACATTCCGATATCGGAGCGTCCGCGGCGCCGGCGCCACTTCTTTCGCGTGCTGAGTTTTATCTCGATTCGCTCCGACGCCGTTATTCGACCGTCTCCCGTTGTTGTTAGATCCGCGCAACGCCATCGCCAAGAAATCACCGCACGCTTACGACGATCTTGCCAATCTGCTCGTTCGACTCCATGTAGCGGTGCGCCGCCACGATCTCCGCAAATGGGAAGACGCGGTCTATACGGGGTTTGAAGCTACCCGCCTTCAATTTATCGAAAACATACTTCTCAGCTTTTGTCCTCAGCTTCGGATCGGCAAACACTTCACGGAGGGTGTACCCGCGAACCGACAGACCTTTACCGAGAGCGCTAAACAAGGGAAAGGGAGTTGGTTCGGGCGCGAGCGCTCCATACTCGAAGATTGTTCCACCATGAGCCGCAGCCTGAGCGAGCAGTTCCACGCCTTTGCCCCCAATGGGGTCGAAGATCACGCGAGCGCCCTTGCCGCCGGTAATTTCGCTTATCCGCTTAACGAAATCCTCTTCCTCGGTCGCGATCGCGTGGTTCGCTCCGACCTCGACCAAGGTGGCTTTTTTCCTGGAAGATCGTGTGGTTGCAATGCTGATCGCGCCTTCCGCTTTCACCATCTCGATGGCGGCGATTCCCACGCTGCTGCTGGCCGCCGTGATAATCACGAAGTCGCCTTTTGTAATCTGAGCATGCGCGATCAGCGCTCCATAGGCTGTCAGATATTGCATCCAGACGGATGTGCCCTGCTCGGGAGTGAGATTCTCCGGATAAGCCGCCAGCGCAGCGGCCGGAACAATCGCCACTTCTCCGTAGACGCCGTAGTGCGTCATGAGGAACGCCGGAACGGTGCTGGCCTTCTTGCCGAGCCAGCTCTTGTCCACGTCTGGCCCGACTGCGGCTACTGTGCCGGCCGCTTCATAGCCGAGCTTCGATGGTAGGACGGGAGCCTCCAGATATTGGCCCCGGCGGAACATCACTTCTGCCCTGTTCAGCCCAATTGCTTTCACATTCAGGCGAACTTCGCCTTTCCCCGGCTCAGGGATTGGTTCTTCCCGAATCTTCAATACTTCCGGTCCACCTACGACATCGAAGCGGACGATCTTTGCGGTTTGATTGGCCACGTGAGTCTCCCTGGTTGCTTTGGTCCCCTGCGAAGCTGGAACGATTCAATGTACTACATGCGAATCCGTCTTTTCCGCAAAGCGGAGACGCGGGTAGCACTGACTTCCTGGCGATGGTTGCCGAGTCAACAGCGTACATAGTTCGTTGACGGAAACCGCTATCCGCCGATATAATAGGCGTTTGCCGATAGGGCTGGGAGGCAGCATGTACGCCGTAATCCGCAGTGGGGGAAAGCAGTACCGCGTTGCATCGGGCGAGACGATTCAGGTCGAAAAGCTCGAGGGAAAAATCGGGCACAAAGTGACGTTTGACGACGTCCTGGCGGTCCGCACGGACGACAAGAAGATTCTGGGCGCGGAAGAGCACAAGGCGAAGGTTACCGGCAAGATCGTGAAGCATCTGCGCGGACCCAAGCTCAAGACACTTAAGTACAAGACAGGCGGCCAGTACAAGATTCAGACCGGCCACCGGCAAAATTTGACAAGCGTCGAAGTGGACATTCAACTTCCGTAAGGCAACTATCATAGGACTGCCCGCAGCGGGCAAGTTTCCTCGAGGATTTCATGGCACATAAAAAGGGCGGCGGGTCATCTACTAACGGACGCGACTCGCAGGGCCAGCGACTCGGAGTCAAGCGGTTCGGCGGACAGGCAGTCACCAGCGGCAGCATCCTGGTGCGCCAGCGCGGCACTCACTACAAGGCAGGGAAGAATGTCCTGCGTGCCAAGGACGATTCTCTGTTCGCGCGCATAGACGGCGTGGTGCTTTTCGAAGACAAGGGCGGCAAGGGCCGCTTCATCAGCGTCCTGCTGCCCGAGGAACACGCCTCGCGCTACGAGAAGACGTCCGCTGCGCCGGCCGCGGACTGAAGCTTTCATTCGGA
>PMUS01000098.1:11219-28628 GCA_003166795.1 Acidobacteriota bacterium
CGGGCGGCGATGGCGGCAATGGCGGCGACATCTATCTCGAAGCGAACCTGAACGACAACACGCTGTTGCGCTACCGCTACAATCGCGAGTTTCGCGCCCAGCGCGGAGGCCATGGTGAAGGTTCCGATTGCCACGGCCGTTCGGGCGAGGACACGATCCTCAAAGTTCCCGTGGGCACGGTGGTTTTTGACGCAAATTCCGGCACGCAGCTCTTCGATCTTTCCGAGCCGGGTCAACGCGTTCTTGCGGCTCGCGGAGGCCATGGCGGGCGCGGCAACGGCCATCCGGCGTTCGTGCGCCCGTGGCATCAGGCGCCGCGAGAACACGAGGATGGACGCCCCGGCCAGGAGCGCAATCTGCGGCTCGAACTGAAGCTGCTCGCGGATGTGGGCCTCGTCGGCTTCCCCAACGCCGGAAAATCGACTTTGATTTCGCGCATCTCAGCGGCGCGCCCGAAGATTGCGGCATATCCCTTCACCACTCTTGAGCCGCACCTGGGCGTGGTTTCCGCCGATCCCGACGCCGCGCCGGGACAAGGCCGCACTTTTGTCGTGGCCGATTTGCCGGGGCTGATCGAAGGCGCGCATGAAGGGGTGGGCCTGGGGATTCGATTCCTGAAGCACGTGGAACGCACGCGCCTGATCGCGCATCTGGTGGATACCAGCGACGCGAGCGACCGCGATCCCGTGAACGACTTCGAAATTATCATGCGCGAGCTTGCGGCGTTCAGCCCGGCGCTCGCTGACGAGCCAATGATCGTCGTGGCCACCAAGCTGGATGCCACAACGGACCGAAGCCGGCTCGAAAAGCTGCGCGAATTCTCCGCAAAACGCGGTCTCGAATTTCACGCCATCTCGTCTGCTACGGGTGAGGGAGTCGTTGAACTTGTGCGCGCCATGGCGAATGCACTCGACCGCATCCCGAAACCCGCGCCCGTGTCTCGGGTCTCGGAAGTGCCGTTCGCGGGCGTCCACACCACGGAGGAATCGCGTCCATTGCCTGCCACGGAAGATCGAGACACTGAGGATCNNCGCATCGCCGTTCGGTCGCGCTCTTCGGGGGCACGTTCGATCCCGTTCACGCGGGGCACATCGCGGTGGCGCAGGCCGCGCAGCGGCGGTTCCATCTCGACGTGATTTACTTCATACCGTCGTCGCGCCCTCCGCATAAATCGCGAAGAGAACTGACCCCATTCGTTCATCGCTACACAATGGCGGCGCTAGCCTGTGCCGATCACCCGGGATTTGTGCCGTCGCTCGCGGAAGCGCCCGTGGCAGGCGTCCCTCCTCACGTGTTCTATACGATTGATACGGTGCGGCGATTTCACCGCGAGCATCCCGACGATCATCTGTTCTTTATTCTGGGCGCGGACCAGTTTCTCGAGATTCCCACCTGGAAGAATTATGAGTCGCTCCTTGACGCCTGCGATTTCATTATTGCCAGCCGCCCGGGATTTCGTCTGGATGCCCTGCGGCTGGTGATCCCGCCGGAAAAGCTTGGCCGCTCGACGGCGCCGGACGCGCACAAAATCGCGCTGCGTAAAACCGAAATCCATTTGTTGACCACGGTGGCGAGCCATGTCTCTTCCACCGAGGTTCGGGAACGCCTCGCGCGGAAACAAAGCATTCACGGGCTTGTGCCCGCACGCGTGGAGGAATACATTCTCGGACAGGCTCTGTACCGGTGACCATCGATAACCTTCGTCCCGAAATTCTCTGGGCTGTCGAGGCTGCCCAGGAAAAGCAGGCCGTGGATATCACCGTCCTGAAACTTACCGGCGCGTTCGCGGAATATTTTCTGGTGTGCTCCGGGCAAAGCACGCCGCAGCTCCAAGCGATCAGCGATGCCATCGAGGAGAAGCTGGGACGCCAGCGCATGCGCCTGGCGCATCGCGAAGGGAAGATCGGCTCGGAGTGGGTGCTTCTCGATTTCGGCAGTTTAGTGGTACACATTTTCAGCGACCGCGCCCGCCAATTCTACGATCTCGAGCGGCTCTGGCGCACCGCCGAGCGCGCGGATTTCCCCGCGTCCGAGAGGTCCGCAAAACCGCGCGACCAATCGGAAGGCGGCACGACCGAGGTATGAGCGCAGCGAACATCGTGTGGGTGGCGGCCGACGCGGCCTCGCTGCGCGTTCTCGAAATCGCCGAAAAGCTCTCCGAAACGGCAACCACGCTCCTGATCACAGGCGAGAGCGGCACGGGCAAGGATCAGCTCGCGCGCTGGATTCACCAGCGCGGAGCGCGCTGCGATGCGCCGTTCCTGAAAATTGATTGCGCCAGCCTGCCGTCGGAGCTTGTCGAATCCGAATTATTCGGCCACGAGCGCGGGGCGTTCACGGGCGCCGTGGCGCGCAAGCCGGGGCGGCTCGAGATGGCGCAAGGCGGCACCATCGTCCTCGACGAGATTGCGGCGCTCGCGCCCGGAATGCAGGCGAAGCTGTTGCGCGTTCTCGAGGAGCGCACCTTCGAACGCCTCGGCGGCACGGAAACGCTGCGCATGGACGCGCGCCTGATGGCGCTCACGAATACCGATCTGCCCCGCGCCGTTGCTTCCGGCCGCTTCCGCGAGGACCTTTACTTCCGCCTCAACGTGCTGGCGATTCCGGTGCCGCCGCTGCGCGAACGCGCGGCCGATATTCCTCCGCTCGCAGCGCATTTTCTGGCGCGGCTCGCGCCGATCCACGGCAAATCCGAGGCGGCCCTCGATCCCGCGGCGCAGCAGCTGCTTGCGTCGTATGCGTGGCCGGGAAACGTGCGCGAGCTGAAAAATGCGATCGAACACGCGCTCGTATTCGGGAAGGAATCGCTGCTGACGTGCGCGGATTTTCCGCAGGTTGTGCGCGCGTCGAGCGAGTCGCGCGGTCCCATAGGCGCGCTGAAGTCGCTCGAAGAACTCGAGAGCGAAGCAATCAAAGCCACGCTCGAGGCCACGCACTATAAAATCGGCCGCGCCGCCGAAGTCCTGGGCATCAGCCGGAAGACCCTGCTCGAGAAACGCAAGAAGTACGGTTTGCTGTGACGGCGTTCGTGTCCGCCCTCCTTTCATGAAAATTCGCCTCGTGATGCTGGGGAAAACACGCCGCGAGGAAATCCGCGCGCTCCTGGACGACTACGTCGCCCGCATCCGCCGCTACGCCGAAATCGAAATCACCGAACTTCGTGAAGCTTCGCCCACGGCGCTGCGCAAACTGAAAATGGAGCCCGGCGCCACGCTGGTTCTGCTCGATGCCACTGGAAATCAGTTTACATCGCAGCAACTCGCTCGCTGGATCGGCGACCTGCGCGATCGCGCCGCCCGCGAGGTGATTTTCCTTTGCGGCGACGCCGAGGGATTTCCCGCCGAATTCCGCTCCCGCGCGACGCAGCGCATTTCGCTTTCGGCGCTTACAATGCCGCACGAATTCGCCCGCGTGGTTCTGGCGGAGCAGATTTACCGCGCTTTCGCGATCCTCGCCGGACATCCTTACCCGAAATAGACGCAAACGATCCGAGGGGTCCCTCGTCGCGCTGCTCGCTCGGGATGACGACCCTGATCGGGTCGTCACTTGACGTTTCGTCTGTGCGCGGCCACTATTGGAAACTGTCGTCGCGGGGCGCGATTCAATGCCGGAAGGCAAGGGACTCCTGATTGTTTACACCGGGCCGGGCAAAGGCAAAACCACCTGCGCGCTGGGAACCGCGTTTCGCGCTGTAGGGCAGGGCCTGCGAGTGCTGATGGTGCAGTTCATCAAGGGTTCGTGGCACTATGGCGAACTCGATGCGGCCAAGATGCTGGGCGACGACAAGTTTGAAATCCGCCCGATGGGCCGCGGATTCGTCAAAGTGGGCGGCGCGGAAACCGATCCGGAAGACATACGCATGTGCGAGCAGGCCTGGGAATTCGGCCGCGAGCAGATTTACAGCGAGAAGTACGATCTCGTGGTCCTCGACGAGATCAACTACGTGATCAGCTACAAGATGCTCGACCCGGACCGGGTGGTTGACGCGCTGGCGAAACGTCCGGAGCGCGTCCACGTGATCTGCACGGGACGCAACGCGCATCCCAAGCTCGTCGAGGCCGCCGATTTGGTCACGGAGATGAAGGAAGTGAAGCATCCGTACGTGAAGGGGATTCTCGCGCAGCGCGGAATCGACTATTAGGAGTTAACTCGGTTTTCCATGGCCTGGTTCAAACGAGAAAAAAGCGCGATTCAGAATCCAACGCCGGTGGACGAGCGACGAGTCCGCACCGAAGGCTTGTGGACGAAGTGCAACTCCTGCCGCGCGATCATCTGGAAAAAGGACCTCGAAACAAATTGGGAGGTCTGCCCCAAGTGCGAGCATCACTTCCGGCTGGGCGCCCGCCGCCGGCTCGACCTGTTGCTCGATGAGGAGCCGTGGACCGAGCACGACGCCGGTCTTCTCTCGACCGATCCGCTTCATTTCACGGACATCAAGCCATACGCGCAGCGTCTGCTGGAAGCGGAACAGAAGCTCGGCATGAAAGACGCGATCGTAGCTGCCGAAGGAAAACTCGGCGGCCGGCAGGTGACCTGTTGCTCGATGGAGTTCGGCTTCATCGGCGGATCCATGGGCGCGGTGGTGGGCGAAAAAGTGGCGCGCGCAATCGAGCGGTCGCTCGCGCAGAGGCAGCCGCTGATTATCGTTTCCTGTTCCGCCGGGGCGCGCATGATGGAAGGCGCGGTCAGCCTGATGCAACTGGCGAAGGTTTCGTCGGCCCTGGCGCGGCTGGACGAAGCGCGCGTGCCCTTTATTTCCGTCCTCACCGATCCGACCACGGGCGGCGTTACCGCGAGCTACGCGATGCTGGGCGACCTGAACATTGCCGAGCCGGGCGCCATGATCGGCTTTGCGGGTCCGCGGGTGATCGAGCAGACGATCCGCCAGAAGCTGCCGGAGGGTTTTCAGCGCGCGGAATTTCTCCTCGAACACGGTTTTCTCGACGCCATCGTTTCCCGCAAGGAATTGAAGTCCTACATCGCGCAGGCGCTTGGTTTCTTCCTCGATTCATGAATTACAGTGAATCCGTTCGCGCACTGATGGCGCTCGGGCGCGAGCTGGCCTCGCCGCAGCAGGCGCGCGTTCAGAAATTCGGTCTCGCCAATATCGCCCTGCTTGCCGAAGCACTGGGCAATCCGCAGCGAAAAATGCCGTGCGTTCATGTCGCCGGAACCAACGGCAAGGGCTCGACGGCGGCCATGCTTGAATCCATCCTCCGCGCCACCGGCCTACGCACCGGCCTTTACACTTCGCCGCATCTCGAGCGAATCAACGAGCGCATTCGCATCAACGGTGAAGACATTTCAGATGAGGATTTCGCCGCGGCCTGGACGCGCGTGCAAGCTTCGATCGAATCGCTCCTCGCGAGCGGCAGGCTGGCGGCGCACCCGACGTATTTTGAATGCATCACCGCGCTCGCGTTCGTCGCCTTCACTGAAAGCGGAGTGAAATTCGCCGTGTACGAAGTGGGGCTGGGCGGCAGGCTGGATTCAACCAACATCGTGGAGCCGGAGGTCGCGGTCATTACGTCTATTGATTTCGATCACGAAAGTTTTCTCGGCCACTCCATTGCGGAAATCGCGGGCGAAAAAGCTGGAATCATCAAGCCGGGCGCCTGGGTTGTGAGTTCCGCGGAGCGGCCGGAAGCGCGTGCGGTGATCGCGCAGCGATGCAGTGATGTCGGCGCGCGGCTCGTGGAGGTGGACGCGGCATGGAAACTCGAGGAGACGGAAATAACAGGCGGATGTTACCGCGCGGTTGCGACAGCGGCTGATTCGCGAACGAAGATCATGCTTGAGCCGCCGCTCCCGGGCCGCTTTCAAATTCGCAACGCCCTCACCGCCGCTACCGCTGCGCGGCTCTTGGCCGAACGAGGATTCCCGGTCATGGACGACGCTATCGAGCGCGGAATTCGCTCGNNGCGCGAAAGAACTGCTCAAATTCTGGAAGGAGAATTTCGCGGGCCGCCGCATTTTCCTGGTGTATGGCGCGATGCGCGACAAAGCTGTGGATGAAATTGCCGGATTGCTTTTTCCCTCCGCCGATTTCGTGGTTCTCACCGAGCCGTTACAGCCGCGCGCGATTTCCGCGGTTCTGCTCGCGGAAATGACCGCTCACCTCGCGAAGGATTCAGCCGTCGTTCGCGATCCTGCCGCGGCGCTCGAACGCGCGATCGAAATGGCGTCCCCTGACGACGCGGTCTTTGCGACGGGTTCGCTTTATCTCGTCGGCGACCTGCGCGGTTATTGGCGGGGGCGTACCACATCGCAGAGTTCGCTCGGAAAGTCTGCGTCCCCGGACCGCTCGTTACAAAAGCCTTAGAGGAATCCCACAAACCGTATCGAACATCTCCGAAAATGCGGAGACTTGCGATCGAAAAGATTTTCCGGGTAAATGACCAAATTGGCTGTTGGCCTCGACCTCGTTTCTCCCTACACTCCAGACTGTGCCGCTGTGAAATCACAAGCTTTATGGGATTTGATTCTTGCCGCGGAACTTTTGGCCGCCGATCTCCGTTTATTTAACTATGGCAAGCAGCGAAATTGCGGCGCACGCGTCTAAGGTAGGCATCGGGGTGGTGGATCGCATGACACGCGATGAACGCCGAAAAATGCTGGAATCATTCGGGCGCGCTCCTGCGCTGCTCTCCGCGGTTCTGCGCCAGCTCCCCAAGAAAATGTGGCTCTACAAGCCTTCGCCCGAGCGCTGGAGCATTCACGAGGTCATCCTGCACCTCGCGGACAGCGAAGCCAGCTCGTACGTGCGCTGTCGTCATTTGATTGCCGAGCCGGACGTGACAGTTGCGGAATTCGATCCCGCGCGATGGGCCGGAAATTTGGGCTATTTCCATCAGAGCACGCGCGAGGCGCTTGAGATTATTCGCCGGCTGCGCAAGATGACTTATCAACTGCTCGTGGCAGTTCCCGAGCCGGTGTGGTCGCATCTGGTTGACTATCCCAGGGAAGGTGCGATCAGCCTCGAATCCTGGATCGAGCGCCAGGAGCGCCATATCCCGCATCACATGGAGCAGATGACGCAAAACTACGGCACCTGGATCGGTACGCACCCCCCAAGAAAGCCCGCTACCCGTTCGGGCGGCTCGAGCACGCCACCGCATACGGTTTCGCTGTCAGCCGGATACTGCTAGCCGCGATCAGCAGTTCTGGACCGCACGACACCAACGCCCTGTGCGCGGTGGGCCAAGCAGAAAACCTGGCCGGTTGCCGCGACCGTTCCGCAATGATAGGATGTGCCCTTCATGAGCCCCGAAACGAGCCCAAGGCCACGCGTAGGCGTCCCGTATCGCACACGAAATGAAGAAGTTACGGGATTGAGCGCGAAACTTGAGAATTACCTGGAAGCGGTTCGCCAGGCCGGCGCGGAGCCCGTGCCAATCTCGCTCCTGCTTTCGCCGGATGAACTGCAGAAGCTCGCGCAGACTCTCGATGGCGTGGTACTCAGCGGGAGCCCCGCAGATGTGGATCCTGCGCGTTTTGGCGCTGCCAGGCGGCCTGAATGCGCCGATCCGGACCCTGACCGCGAGCGAACCGATTTCACGCTCCTGGAGCACGCCTTCGCCGAGCGCAAGCCCGTTCTCGCGATCTGCTTCGGCATTCAGAGCCTCAACGTGTTTCTGGGCGGCACGCTCGTCCAGGACATTCCCAGCGAGATCCGCACGCAGATCGAGCACGAATGGGAACGCGAGAAGGGTGTGCCGGAGACGTTTCACGCCGCTCGGATTGAGCCGGAGTCGCAGCTCGCGCAATTGGCAGGCGCGGACGAAGCGCGCGTGAATAGCTCGCACCACCAGTCAATCAAGGAACCGGGGCAAGGCCTGCGAATTGCCGCTCGCGCGCCCGACGGCGTGATCGAAGCCGTCGAATGGACCGGCGATTCAAACTGGGTGACAGGCGTGCAATGGCACCCCGAACGCATGGCAACCACGGACGCCCTGGCGCAGACTCTGTTCCGCAGCCTGGTATCCGCCGCCGCGGCTCGAAAGACGCCCGCCCGAATTTGATTTGGCCCTTTTGCATTTGGCAGGACCGCGGAAAGTTTCTCGGCTCTCGACGCTAAATTCTCAGCGCTCTTCTGGTTTTCTCTTGGGGGACACATGATCTCGCTCGCGGGCAAAGCGGCACTGGTGACGGGAGGCTCGCGTGGAATCGGCGCGGCAACCGTGAAGCTTTTCGCGCAAGCGGGCGCGGACGTGGTTTTCAACTACCACCGCAATCGCGAGGCGGCCGCGCAGGTCGAGCAGGAGGCACGGAAGCACGGGACACGCATCGAATCATTTAAGGCCGACCTTGGCAAAATGCCGGAGGCGAAGAAGCTGGTTGAATTCGCGCACGAGCGGCTGGGCCGGCTGGACATTCTGGTCGCCAACGCGGGCATCTGGAATGATAAGGACGAACCGATTGAGAGTTTGAGCGAACGCGAGTGGGACGACATGATGCGCATCAACCTGAAGAGCGTTTATGCCGTGGTTCACCACGCGGCCCCGCGCATGATCGCGCAGCGCAGCGGGCGGATCGTCGCCGTCAGTTCGACATCGGGCCAGCGCGGCGAGGCTTTTCATGCGCACTACAGCGCCTCGAAGGGCGCTATTATAAGTTTTGTGAAGAGCCTGTCGGCGGAACTCGCGCGGCACAACATCCTGGTGAATTGCGTGGCGCCAGGCTGGGTGGATACGGATATGTCGAAGACGACGCTGGAGACCAAGGCCGGACGCAAGTCCGTGCTCGGCACGATCCCGCTCGGGCGCGTCGGCAAATCCGACGAAATAGCCGGGCCGATCCTTTTCGCTGCATCGGACCTGGCAACCTTCGTGACGGGTGAAGTGATCAATGTAAACGGAGGTGCAGTCCTTTGCGGCTAAACTGGCGCGGGATTCTGAGTGCAGCGGTGCTGGCGGGAGCGTGCCTCGCCGGAGCGACAAGCGCGGCGGCGCAGGACGATCAGTTTCTGATGCCCGAGCAAAGCGCCGCGAAGGCCCGGCAGATTCTCGATCAGGCCGTCGAGGCACTCGGCGGGAACGCCTACTTGAACGTCCACGATGTCACTTGCACCGGGCGGTTGGGCCAATTCGATCATGCCGGCGAAGTCACCGGCTTCGGAAAGTTCATTGATTACTCGCAGCCGCCGTTCAAAGAGCGTCAGGAGAACCTTCCCAAGAAGAATATCATTCAGGTTTACAACGGCGACAAGGGATGGGATCTCGACCGCGGCGGCGTAAGCGATGCGCCGAAGGCCGATGTGACCGATTTCAAGGAAGAGGTTCAGAAGGACCTCGACTATATTTTGCGCCAGCGAAGTCACGAGCCGGGCATGGTCCTGCGGTATGCGGGACCGGATGTCGTGGACTTGAAACAAGCGGAGTGGGTCGAAATGGTTGACAGCGATAACCGCACGATCCGGATCGCATTCGCGGACAACACCCACCTGCCCATCCGCAAGACGGTGGAGACGCGCGATCCAAGGATGCAGCGCAAGACCGAGGAAGTGGAATACTACTCGAACTACCATCCGATCGACGGCGTTCAAACGCCGTTCCAGATTACGCGCGAGCGCAACCAGATCAAGATCTTTCAGGTTTTCTTCGACAAATGCGAATACAACACGAGCGTCTCCGACGCGCTCTTCACGAAAGAATCCCTCGACCAGCGCTGGGCGCAGATTCCCAACAGGGACAAGGTAGCGGACAAGAAGGAAACGGACCGGCTGAAGGACAAGCAAAAGGACGACCAGGACTCCGGTAATTCCGGTAGCACCGATAAGAACTAGATTCCGGATTCCGTTGCACCATTCCGGTCCGGAAGGCTTCGCTTTCCTCGCGTATCCCCGTTCACGGGCTCTGCATTTCCACCGGGCTCTGCGTCCGATTAGCTCATCATGCTCGGAGCGGGGTATAATCGCCGGATGCGAACGACGCAGAAAAGCCAACAGATGCACGGCACGACCGTCCTGTGCGTCCGCAAGGACAACAAAGTGGTGCTCGCGGCCGACGGGCAGGTCACGCTCGGCGAAGGCGTGATCAAGCACAACGCGAAGAAGACGCGGCGCCTCTACACCGACAAAATCATCGCCGGATTTGCGGGCAGCACGGCGGATGCGCTCTCGCTTTTCGCGCGTTTCGAGAACAAATTGCAGGAGTACCACGGCAACCTGGCGCGCAGCGCGGTCGAGCTGGCCAAGGAATGGCGCACGGACCGCTCGTTGCGCCACCTGGATGCCCTGCTGATCGTAGCCGACGCGAAAGGCACATTCCTGCTCTCCGGCAACGGCGACGTGATCGAGCCGGACGACGGCATCTGCGCGATCGGCTCGGGCGGACCCTACGCGCTGGCCGCCGCGCGCGCCCTTTCCAAGCACACGAAGATGAGCGCCAAGGACATCGCGCAGGAAGCGATGCGCATCGCCAGCGAAATTTGCATCTTCACCAACGCGAATTTCAGCATCGAAGAACTATGACCGGGAAGTCGGAGAAAGACATGGTGATCTATTTGTCCGGAGACCAACAGGCTGCGGAGCCCGAGCCCCTTCCGTCGTTCGACGAGCTGACGCCGCGGGAAATCGTGGTCGAGCTCGACAAATACATCGTGGGGCAGAATGCGGCGAAGAAAGCCGTGGCCATCGCGCTGCGCAACCGCGTCCGGCGGCAGAAACTGCAGCCCGAGCTGGCCGAAGAAATCCTGCCGAAGAATATCCTGATGATCGGGCCGACGGGCGTCGGCAAGACGGAAATCGCACGGCGCCTGGCGCGCCTGGCCGGCTGCCCGTTCGTAAAGGTGGAAGCCTCGAAATACACGGAAGTGGGTTACGTGGGCCGCGACGTGGAATCCATGGTGCGGGATCTGGTGGAAACCTCCATTGACATGGTGCGCGAGGAAAAGCTCGATGAGGTCGCGGAGCGCGCCGAGCAATCGGCGGAGGAACGCTTGCTCGATCTGCTGCTCCCTGCATCGCCCCTGCCAGCCGACGCCGGCCCCACCACCGAAGCCCAGCGCCGCGAACAAGTCCAGCGGACGCGCGACAAGCTGCGCGTGCAACTCCGCGAAGGGAAGCTCGATCAGCGATTGGTGGAAGTGGAAGTCCGCGAGCGCTCGATGCCTTCGTTTGAGATCATCACGAACCAGGGCGTCGAGGAAATGGACATCAACGTCAAGGACATGCTCTCGGGAATGTTCGGTCAACAGAAGAAGAAGAGAAAGATGACCGTGTCGGAGGCCTTCGACTACCTCATTCAGGAGGAAGAGAACCGGCTGATTGACATGGACCAGGTAACACGGGTGGCCGTGGATCGCGTCGAGCAGATGGGGATTTTATTCATAGACGAAATTGACAAGATCGCCGGACGCGAAAGCGGTCACGGGCCGGATGTCTCTCGCGAGGGAGTGCAGCGGGACATTCTGCCGATCGTCGAGGGCACGACGGTCAACACGCGATACGGCATGGTCCGCACCGACCATATCCTGTTCATTGCCGCGGGCGCGTTTCATACCGCCAAACCCTCGGACTTGATCCCGGAGTTGCAAGGGCGCTTCCCCATTCGCGTCGAGCTCAGCTCGCTTTCCGAGGCCGATTTCATCCGCATCCTCACCGAGCCGAAAAATGCGCTCATCAAGCAGTACATCGCGCTGCTCGATACCGAGGGGCTCAAGCTCTCCTTCAGCGAAGACGCCATCGCGTCCATCGCCCGCTACGCCGCCCGGGTCAATGAACACACAGAGAACATCGGCGCGCGCCGGCTGCATACGATTCTGGAAAAGGTCCTCGAGGAAATTTCCTTCGAGGCGCCGGAAATGAAAAAGAAAACAGTCAAGCTGGATGCGGCGTACGTCACGAAGCAGCTAGCGGACATCGTGAAGGACCAGGACCTGAGCCGCTATATTCTGTAGAAAATCGAAAATGGAAAATCGAAAATGGGAAGGCGCTCCCAGCGCACTTCTCCGCCGAATTCACAAGAGTCTTCCCACTTTCCATTTTTTACTTTCTGTTTCCTGTTTTTCCGCGTTCCTGGCCGGCTGCGCCGCGCCGGGCGAGCCCTACGAACGCAAGCCGCCCACTCCGGCGCCCATCACCGACCTGGCCGCCGCGCAAGCGGGCAACGACGTGGTCCTCACGTTCACACTACCGCCGCAAACGGCGGACCGCCGCCCGCTGCAGCGCCTTCCCGAGATTGAAATCTATCGCGATTTTGAAAAACCCCCTGAGGCCGGCCAAGCGACCCCTGTTGCGCCCGCAAACCCAACGCTGCTGGTCACGATCCCCGTCGCGATGGAGGACCATTACACAGAACAGGGCCACATTCACTATGCCGATTCGCTTCGAGCCGAGGATTTCGCACAGCATCCCGACAGTGCGGCGATTTATCTCGTGCGGACACAAGTTTCCGAGAAAAAGCCCTCGGCGAATTCGAACGCGGTGGTGGTGCGCGTCTATCCCGCTGCGGACGCCATCGGGGACCTAAAGACGGAGGTAACGCATTCGGGCGTCGTGCTCACCTGGACCGCACCCGCAAAGACGCTCGCTGGTTCCGCACCAGCGATTTCTAGTTACGATATTTATCGCGGAGAGCCCGACTCAGGTACCGCTTCCGCGGAAGGCCTGAAACTGAAATCGCCCCTCGTAAAGATCGGCGAAACTCCGTCCGCTCCTTATCAGGATACGCAATTTGCGTTTGGCACGACTTACGTGTACTCCGTCCGGAGCGTGGTGCAGTATCCGGGCGAAGCGCTGGAATCGGCCAACTCGAATCTCGCGGAGGTCACGCCTCGCGACACGTTTCCTCCGGGAGCGCCGCAGGGTCTGCTGGTCGTTTTGGTTTTGAGGCAGGGCGAGACTGCCGCGCACCTCGAGCTATCGTGGGCGATTAATCCTGAAACCGACATCGCCGGTTACAACGTCTATCGAAGTGACCAGGCGGGCAATCCCGGGAACAGGTTGAACACTGAATTGTTGCTTACGCCCGCGTTTCGCGATATGAATGTGCAGCCCGGCCACCGTTATTACTACAGTGTGACTGCCGTCGACCACGCGGGGAACGAGAGTTCCTCCAGTGCGGTCGTCTCCAGCGGCGTGCCGGCCGAAAGCCAGGCAACGCCATGATTGAATTACCGCCCACAATCCGAAAAGACTCGATTCCAGTTTTGCAGTCCGGCTCCGCCATCCGGACAGGCGTTTACGGTGGCGCTCTGCTGATTGTCGCGATGCTGGGGGCGCTTGTTGCCGCGAACCGCATTCCGGCGCTTGAGAAGTACGCTTTCGAGCGAAACGCGGCCTGCTACACACTGTTCGTGCTGCTGATGCTGGTTCCGGCCATCCGGTTTCTCAATCGCCCCCTGCAGATGTTTGGCGCGGCCATTATCGGATGGGTGATGTTCGTGGCCGCGTACGATCTGGCGGCATTTTATTTCCGGGATCTGTTCCAGGTCCTGCGCACGCCCTTCCAGGCTCTGATCGAGGGAACCGTGGTGTATGGAATCCTCGCCGTCGGATCGTGGGTCTGCGGCATGCTCCTTCACGCTCGGCGCCATCCGTTGACGCCGGGCCGCAAAGCAGCTGCGCGCGAGGCAGCTCGTCACAGCCGATGAAACTCTGCCGAATCCAGCCGCTCGATTTCGCCGCAAAGCATCCGAGCCAGACTCCGGCTGAGGTGTACGCGAGCTCTCACGCGGGAATTATCGAGGGCGGCGTCGTCCGTGAAATTTCCGGCGAGATTTGGGGTGAGCGCAAACCGACGGGCCAACAATGGCCCGTGACCGCCGTACGATTCGTTCCGCCGTCGTGGCCGAGCAAGATTATCTGCATGGCCAAGAATTACATGGATCATGCCGCCGAAATGAACTCCGAGACTCCCAAGCAGCCGATCATCTTCTCGAAGCCGCCATCGTCAATCATCGCGCCGGAAGATCAGATTGTGCTCCCGCGGATTTCGAAGCGCGTGGACTTCGAGGGCGAGCTCGCGTTCATCATTGGACGCCGGTGTTCGCACCCGCGTCCGACGGATGATATCCGTCCCTATATCGCCGGATATACATGCTTGAACGATGTCACGGCGCGCGACCTGCAGAGGCTCGACGGCCAATATACGCGCGGCAAGGGCTTCGACACGTTCTGCCCGTTCGGCCCCGTGGTTGAAACCGAACACCCGTCCGGGGATACGACCATCGAGACCTTCGTCAACGGCGCCAGGAAACAGTCCGGGCGCGTGTCCGATATGGTCTTTTCGATTGAGGTGGTTTTCCGCTGGATTGCCGAGGCGATGACCCTGGAGCCGGGCGATCTGATTACGACAGGCACGCCCGCCGGAGTTGGGCCCCTGGTTGCCGGCGATGTGGTGGAAGTGCGCGTCGGCGGCATCGGAAGTCTCCGCAATACCGTCGTGGCCCCGAAAGATTGAAGGCCGCGTTTCGGCCGCAGCAGCTCTTTCCGTCGCAGCCATATGCCGTTTACTTACCTACGTCACGGCCCGCGAGATGATTTGTACAAACGCCGGGCTGCGTTAAGATACCTGCCTTGAAGAACTTTCTCTCCGATTGGCAAAATCTGCTTCCGCTGGCCGGGCTTGTGGTGCTCGTGGCAGTGAGCATCTTTTTCTGGCTACGGCGCAAACGGCCGGACGCCGGCCAGATTGAACGCGAGCGCCGCGCCTACCTGAATCGCGTGGGCCGCATCGTCGAGGGACAGGTGCTGGAAATCGTGGAACACGGCCGCGCCATGCCATCGGGTGGGACGGAGGATGCCAAGCGCCCTGTCACCCTCGCTAAGACGCACGGTGGCGCAGACGCGCCCGCTCCGCAGCGACTGCTCTACTACACGTACGCGATTTCCGGCGTAACGTATGAAACGGCGCAGGATATCACCGGCCTAGAAGAGCGGCTGCATCTGACGCGTGTGGCCGCCGGCCAGACCGCCAGCGTGAAGTACGATCCCTCCAACCCCAGCAACTCCATCCTGCTCGCCGATGATTGGTCGGGCTTGCACTGAGCGTGGTCAGCAAACCGCCGGAACCGCGTCGAGTGCGGGCAGGCGGCGGGTTTGTCTAGAAAGTAACTTGGGGAGAAGCCTCGCGCTGGATTTCCGAAATCAGATCGAGTAATATTCCGCCGATTTCAAATTCAAAACATAATCAAAGGGCCGAAAACCGAGATGGCGAAGAACCGTGCACCGGCAAAGACGATGCTTGAATCGCTGGATGGTTTGATCGCAGAGCACCACCTGTTGAAACATCCCTTCTATCAGGCGTGGACTGAAGGCAAGCTTCCGAAGGAATCGCTCCAGCTCTATGCGGAGCAGTATTATCAACACGTCCGCGCATTCCCCGAAAATCTGAAGGAACTCGCCGGCCGCGCGAACGGCCCGCTCGCCCTGCTGGTGAAAGAGAATCTCGCGGAGGAGCTCGACCCCTCGGGGCCGCACTCGTCGCTGTGGCGCCAGTTTGCACAATCGCTCGGCGTGAGCGATGCGGCGCTCGACGGAGCGCGTCCGCTGCCGGGGATTGCGGCGCTGCTCGATACCTATGATGAGGTCGCGTCGCAGGGCTCGATGACGCAAGCGGTTGCTTCGTTCTACGCGTATGAAGCCCAGGTGCCGGAGATCGCCACGCAGAAGATTTCAGGGCTGCGGCGTTTCTACAACATCACGGAACCGCGCGCGCTCGCCTATTTCGGCGTGCACGAGGAGGCGGATGTGCGCCACCGTGCTGCCTGGCGCGCGTGGCTCGCGACCCAAAAGGACGAGGACGCGTTCGGAGTGCTCTGCACCGCCGAACGCAGCCTGAAAGCGCTGTGGGGCGCGCTGGACGCGGTCTATCCGCAAGCGAAGACCACAAAGAATTAGGGGCGGGGAAGTGCAGGGCGGGGGCGGGATGCGGCAAATGCAATAAACCGCGTTCCGCTCCGTGCCGTTTAGTTTTGAACTTCAGCCGGTGGTTTTCCGCAGGATTTTCACTCCGTCGCGCCCTCCGACGAAAGCCTCGCTCGCGAACTTCAAAAACATCCCGTGTTCCACCGAACCGACCACGTGGTCGAGGTGGTGCGCGATTTCCTTCGGGTTTTCCATCGGTCCGAAGGCGCAATCAACGATGTAGTGTCCGCCGTCGGTGATGAATGGCTTGCCGTCTTTGCCGAGCCGCAGCGCGGGACTCCCGCCAAGCTCGCTGAGCCGGCGCTGCGTGGCTTCCCAGCCAAACTGCACCACCTCGACCGGCACCGAAACCAGAGAGCCAAGCCGCTCGCTCAATTTCGACTCGTCCACAACCACGACCATGCGCTTGCTCGCCGCCGCCACAATTTTCTCGCGCAACAACGCTCCGCCGTGCCCCTTGATCAGATAGAGAGTGCCCGCCTCGATTTCGTCCGCGCCATCCACCGTCAGGTCAATTTGAATGTGCTCGGCGAAACTGGTCAGCGGAATTTTCAGGCCGCGCGCCAGCTCCGCCGTCTGGTCCGAAGTCGGGATTCCGCTAATCCGCAGACGCTCCTCGGAAATACGCCGGCCGAGCGCGCTAAGAAAGAGCCCGGCTGTGGAGCCGGTGCCAAGCCCGACAACCATGCCGTCTTCCACGAGCTTCGCGGCCGCTTCCGCGGCAAGTTTCTTGCAGTGCTGCTGCTCCGAGGAATCCATCAGCTCGCTTTCCGTGAACTCAATTTGGTTGGTTTCGCGCGGTCATGATAGCCGCTTGGCGGAGGCTTGCCAAGCCCGCGAAATCGGGCAAAATCCTGCGCGAAGTGTTCGCTCCAGGACGGGCTGCGCCGCCGCGGCGACGTGCCGCGCGCGTCTTATTGTGTGGGTGGAAGCTTTCCAGCGAATTCGAGGATTTGCCGCGCGAGATAATTCGTGACGTGAGCCTCGTCGCGAGCTTCGACCAGATAGGCGGAGCGGAGGAGCTGCTCCTTGCGCGTGCGCAGAGCGTCGCGAATGGCTTGTTGCACCTGCACGTCGGAGAACTGGCGTTCCCCGGCTGCTTCCTTTGCGAGCAATTTCAGAATGCGATAGCCGCCGTTCTTCACGGGGATCGGCTGCGTCACCTGGCCAACCTTCATTGATAAGACTGCCTTCTTGAGCGTCGGATCCGATTGATTGAGCGCCGATTCCGGAACGAATCCCAGATCGCCGCCCGTGGAGGCGCTGGCATCCTCGGAATAGTCCGTGGCCAGCTCCGTAAAATCCGCTCCGGCATTGAGCTTCTGAATCAGCATGGCCGCCTTGCGTCCCGCCTCGGCTTCGTTGGTGGCCTTGTCGTTCTTGCGATTGTGAACCGTGGGATCGGGGCGCGGCGTGATCACGATCTGCGCGATGTGATATTGCGGCTCGGTCACATTAAATTGCGCCCGGTTTTTATTGTAGAAATCGGAGATGTCCTGGTCGGTTATGGAGATTTTTGCGACGACCTCGCGGTTCAGCAG
>PMUS01000031.1 GCA_003166795.1 Acidobacteriota bacterium
GACTGGTCTGGCCAACTACCGCCGTCTGGTAGACGTGCTCGACAGCGAGATTAAGCGATCCGAGCGTACGAAACGAGAGTTCGCCTTGTTGTTATTCGACCTGGACGGACTAAAACAAATTAACGACCGCTATGGACATCTGACCGGCAGTCAGGCGCTTTGCCGGCTGGCTGACGTCTTGTCTATTGGCTGTCGCGACAGCGATACTGCCGCGCGTTTCGGCGGGGATGAGTTCGCGCTTGTGCTGCCGGAGACAGGCGGGGAATCCGCACACCTGGTGGCCCACCGCATCTGCGAGAGCCTTGCAACAGATGGCAGGGAACCGAAGCTGTCAGTCAGCGTAGGTGTTGCCCTCTATCCGGTAGACGGCGAGAAACTCGATACCCTCCTGGGCGCGGCAGATGTGGCGCTGTACTCGATGAAAGGCAGAATGCGCAGTCACGCGCGGGAAACTCAAGAGGGCGGACCAGGAACTCCTCCATAAGGCTACGCCCGTACGACGAAAGGCCTCGTCCCCAAGAATTGCCTCGAAATTCGCCGTTTCCCCAGAGTCGCATTTGTTGATCCCGCAAGGATGCCCGGCGTCCTCGTGCCTGGCGCCTCGTTCTACTGACGCTGAGGATCTTCTCCCAAGCGCGCAAGTTGACGCCCGCCAACTTTAATGTTATTCACCAACCACTCGACGCACTTCCTGGGAGCCTGAATAAGGCTGGGGAAAGCCATGAACGCAAAACCGTTCGCCGCAATCGTCGCCATCGTAGCGTTGCTCGCCGCCGCACCAGCCGTTCGAGCGCACCATTCCTTCGGAGCGGAATTCGATTTCAATAAACCGATTACTCTCCACGGCACCGTCGTTAAATGGGAAATGATCAATCCTCATAGCTACCTCACCGTTGACGTGAAGAACGACGACGGCAGCGTGACGCAGTGGAGCGTTCAGGCAGGAGCTCCGAGCTTTCTCTATCGCAACGGCTGGCGTAAGGACTCAGTCAAGCCCGGCGACGAGCTGATCGTCACCGGTTACATGGCCAAGGACGGATCGCACAACGCATTCGCGCAGCAGGTCAGGCTTCCAGACGGCCGGCGCGTTCTCGGCGGAGCGATCATCGGCGCAACTCCACCGCCGCCTCCGGATTCTTCCTCCCCCGCCTCGAAATCGAATCCATGACGCTTCCGCGCATCAGAATCGCAATTATCGTCGCGGCCGCGCTCGCAACATTTTCACTTCGCGCCTTGCCGCTTGCAGCTCAAACAGCTACGCCGCCATCGCAACCTCCCATCACGGTAAGAGTCGCCTCCGCACCGGATAGTGCCGGCCCCATCCCGCGCCTCCCCGACGGGCATCCGAATTTCCAAGGCCTCTGGCACAACGATGTCGGCAGCGATGCGCTGCGCAAGGCCGGACTCGGCGACATCCATAGCCCCGGCACCCCTCTCCCGTTCCCCTATCTGCCCGTGCCCGACAAAATCAGGGAGTATCGCGATCTCCACGATCCGTATCACGATCCAGAGGCGCACTGCCATGTGCCCGGCGTTCCGCGCATCATCGAACAGCCCTCGAGTATCATGCCCTTCCGGATTATTCAGGATGAAAAATACGTCATAATCCTCTTCGAATACGTGCACGACCTCCGCATCATTCCCGAAGACGGCGGCGCTCATCCGAAACACTATTGGGCCTGGGATGGAGACTCGCGCGGCCATTGGGAAGGCGACACGTTCGTCGTGGACGTCGCCAATTTCAATGGCAGAAGCTGGCTCGACATGGACGCCAATTTTGTGGACGAAAATGAGCACGTCGTTGAGCGCTACACGATGACCAGCCCCAACTCCATCGCTTACGACGCAACCGTCGAAGATCCGACCGTGTTTACGAGACCCTGGACCATGCATCTGACGCTGAAGCGAAATCCTGCCAAGGATCAGATCGTCTATTACGATTGCCACGAAGGCGAACGCGATGTGGACCACTACACGCGTTCGGAGGGCAACGCAGCGAGCAAGCATGAATAGGCGAATCGCAGCTTCGATTTTGACGGCCATCGCAGCGGTCGCACTCTGCGTTGCACCTCCGCGCGCTGCGGGCCAGTCCGCCGCTTCGCCCTATTCCCCGCCCCGGCTCTCCGACAGCACGCCCGACTTCCGCGGAATCTGGCAGGCTCGCGCCACGGCGTATATAAACGTCGAAGGCCATCCTGCCGCAAAAGGAATCGCGGCCGCCAGGAGCATCGTGGTCGAGCCGCCGGACGGCAAGATTCCGTACTTGCCCGATGCCTTGAAGCAGCGCGACTTCAATTTCAAGAATCGCGCGGCCGCGGACCCCGCCGCCAACTGCTTCCAGGCTGGCGTACCCCGAGCGTCGTATCTGCCGACCCCTTTTCAATTCGTTCAGAGCATCGGAAATCTGGCCATCGTCTACACCGACAATCACGCCTACCGCATCGTGGAACCGTCGTCGGTCCCCCACGACGACGGCATTGATTTCTTCATGGGTGATTCCCGCGGCCAGTGGGACGGAGACACGCTCGTTGTGGATGTCACCGACTTGGGCGACCAGACCTGGCTCGACGAGGTCGGAAATTTTCACAGCGATCAGCTTCACGTCGTCGAACGCTACACGCTGCTCGGCCCCGATACGATGCGATACGAGGCTCGCCTGGAGGACCCGAGGACCTACGCGAAGCCTTGGACCATTCGGCTGCTCCTCTACCGCGATAAGCAGCCCGCTGCAAGGATCACCGAAGATGAATGCCTGGAAGGTGCGGATGGCCGCTGGCATCACCTCTCGCCTTATGACTCTCGTGCGGTCGCGCATCACGATTACGACGCCGAGCTGGCCGCCGAAGCCAAGGCCCAAGCCCAAGCCGGCGCCGCCAAGCCCTAGATTTCTCTACTCCCTATGCGTCTCCGCGGTGAATCTTCCTATTTCTCTGATATCCGATTCTGTCAGAGTTCATCTGTGGCTGATCGCGCTTCGTCTGCGGGTCAAATCTTGTGCTAAGATTCATCTTGAAGATCGAAGGCGATGGAGTTCGCCTGAACCGTCCGGCAACGGACTGATGACTCCTGGCCGCCGCCCGGCGCCCAGGCTTTTTTTTGGCCCCGAGCGGCACCCAGAAACCCAAAGCAAAAGGAGACGCCGTGCGCATCGCACTGCTAATCGTGTTTGGCAGCCTGGGCACTCTCGCGCGTTATGCGCTGCAAGGAATCGTACAGGAGCGCACGACTTCCACATTCCCTTCAGGCACGCTCGTCGTCAATCTGCTCGGCTGTTTCCTGCTCGGTGGCATCGCCGAGTATGCGCTCGCGCACCTGACCATTCCCCCCGAATGGCGCATCGGCATCACCGTGGGATTCTTCGGCGCATTCACAACCTTTTCCACCTTCAGCTGGGAGACCGCGCGCATGCTTCAGGACGGCCAATGGCGCCTCGCGACGACTTACGTGCTCGCCAGCCTGCTAGGTGGTGTTGTCACCATATTCATGGGAATGAAAATTGCCGATCGAATCTAGGAATCGAACGGAGGACGAAAATGGAAAATGCGACAACACACGAGCGATTCGAGGGTGAGCGCACCTTGATGCGCATTCACATCGGTGAATCCGACCGTTGGCACGGTAAGCCGCTCTACGAAGCCATCGTCGAGCTCTTGCGCCACGATAAACTTAGCGGCGCGACCGTGCTCCGCGGCGTCGGTGGTTACGGCAGCTCGAGCGTTTACCACACCGACAAAGTCTTGCGCCTGTCGCAGGACCTGCCCATTGTGATCGAAGTCATCGAATCGGCCGAGCGCATCGAACAAGTCCTGCCGCGCCTGGACGAAATGATCGACGGCGGCCTCGTGACCCTTGAAAAAGTCCGCGTCATTCTCTACCGATCCCACACGTAACGTCGGCCGGAAATCGTAGGAGTGCTGCTTGCTGCGCCCGCATTTCGTGGCGTATAACGATCAACGACGGATCGTCGAAACCGCACCATGCAAACGCGCGGGAGGCAGGAAAATGGACAAGCAAAGATTCCTCAAGTACATCGATCACTTCAATAACAAGCGCTACGAAGACGTCATGGCCTACTACGATCCCGGCGTTTTGATCGAATACCCCACGATGCTCGCTAATCCCAAGGCGCCTCCTGTAACGCGCAGAGGCCGCGATGGATTTCTCGAGCAGTACGTCAACCTGCACCAGCACTGCCGCGAAGCCCTCGAAGTCGGCGCGTTCCTGCTCGACGGAAACATGATGGCCGCTGAGATGTACACCGAGTTTCATTTCTTCAAGGACTATCCCAATTTCTCCGGCCGCGATATGAAAGCGGGCGACATCCATATCACGACCAATTGGTGCATTTACACAATCGAGAACGACAAGTTCAAACACATCCGCGTCGCCCATTTCCGCCTCCACGACGCCAAAACCGCTCGCCTGTAGCCGCTATCTTCTCGGGGGCGCGGCAACCGCAGCCAAGAACTGTTTCCGAGCACGTCGTCTCTCGTCCTATCATCCTTGTGGTTAAGTCTGAAGCTGAAACACGACAATGACGCCGCGATTGTTTGAGCGGCGGATCGAAGGAGAAATCACGGAATGCAAACATCACCCGGTCTGCTCGCGCACAGCGCCATGTTTTCCCCGGTTGCTCAAACGCCATCGGGATCAAACGGCAGGAAAAAACTAATCTACGACCAGGACCACCGCGGGCCGCTCTCCACGGATACCGCTGCGACGCTAATGCTCCTGCAGGCCGACAATATTGACCTGCTGGGCATTTGCACCGTGACTTGCGACATGTGGGCCAAGCAGGAAACGGCCTACGCGCTGCGTCTCCTCGAAATAATGGGCCGTCCGGAAGTGCCGGTGTTCATGGGTGCCCAGGAACCACTGCTCAACACGAAAGCCGAAGCGCAGATGCGCTACCAGATGTTTGGCTCCAGGACCCTTGGAAACGAAGGATATCTGGGTAGCTTCGCAAAGGACGCCGGAAATCGCGACGAAGTAGAGCCGCTGCCACCGCCGTACAGCCGGTTCGCCCAGATTAAAGCCCAGCCCGACCCCGCCGCCGACTTCATGATCCGTACAATTCGCGCCAACCCCCACGAGGTGACCGTTTATTGCGGCGGTCCCATGACGAACCTCGCGCTCGCTGCCATGCTCGCGCCGGATATTGTGCCCATCACCAAGGAAGTGATTTTCATGGGCGGAGGCATTCATCACTCCACTAGTTCCGTGAACGTTTATTTCGACGCCGAAGCCGCCAAGATCGGCTTTCGCGCGGGTTGGCCGAAATTCACTCTGGTCACCACTGACCTCGCCGAGGAGGTCCACATGGCGGATGACGGCAAGGTTGACTACATCGTGGACCACGCTCACGCGCCGATCGCCGATCTGTTCCGCGATTACGAACAGAAGCCGCAGCGCGCCAATCCCCAAAGGCATTCGTTCCGCATGCCCGATGAAATGATGGCCGCCTATGTGATCGACCCTTCGATTTTCGGCGGCTCCGACGAAATGTATATAGACATCGTGACGCACAACGACGGCCATTACGGCGACACGTCATTTTGGGACGGCAATTGGAATGACGCCGGCGGGGACGCTGCAACTCTGGGTCAGAACAATCCTTCAGTAAAAGCGGGCCGCGTTCAGGTGCTGAATGGGCTCGACAAAAAACGCTTCCGGGAGCTTTTCGTAGATTTGATGACTCGCCCCATCAATCGTTCCAAGGCGTAGAACGAATTACCCAGAATTGGGATCGGGAGGCCGACTACAGTGACCACAACGCGCCGGCAGTTTATCAAAACGGTGGGAGCCGCTATTGCCTCGTCTCAGATTCCGCCCACTGCGATCGGCGCGCCGCCGGCTCCGGCTCTGAATCCGCCCCTTGCGCCGCCGCAGTCGGGCGGCAAGCGAAAGGTAATTTACGACCAGGACAATTCCGGCCCCTTCGGCACCGATATTCTTGGAACGCTGATGATGTTGCAGGCGGACAACATCGATCTTCTTGGCATCACGCTGGTCACCGGCGATGCGTGGATGAAACAGGAGATGGCGTTCACNNATGCTCAATACGAAAGAAGAATGGCTGCTTCGAATGCAACTCTACGGTGGCATCCGCACAGATCCATGGATGGGCGCTTTCAATCGCACGAACGTCGGGCCGAACGACGTCCAGCCTCTGCCGCCTCCCTACGATCGCTTTGCGGACCTCAAAGCGCAGCAGGACCACGCCGCGCGCTTCATCGTCAAAACCGTCCGCGAAAATCCCGGCGAGGTGACCATCTATGCCGGCGGCCCGCTCACGAATTTGGCGCTCGCCATTGCTCTGGCGCCAGACATCGTATCGCTGGTCCCCGAAGTGGTAATGATGGGAACCGGGTTCCACACCGTCACCAACACTTTCAATGTCTTTTTCGATCCCGAAGCCGCGCGAAAGGTCATGCGCGCTCCCTGGCCGAAATTCAGCATCGTCACCGAGGACCTCGCCGAAGAGGTTCGCGAAGGCGACGAAATCGCGCCAGGCCGCAGGATGATCGAAGAAATCGCCGGCCGCGCTCACAGCCCTATTTCCGATCTTTTCCAAAAATATGCCGTTGAACCTCTGCGGCGTAATCCCAACATGAGCTTCTACGGCATGTGGGACGAGATGATCGCCGCGCAGGTGATCCACCCAGGCGTTTTCACGAAATCGGAGCAGATGTACGTGGACATTTGCACCACGCCTGGTCCGCGTTACGGGGATTCAATGTACTGGCCGCAAAATTGGCAGGGCCTTCCCGATAGTGGAGGACACGCGGCGACTCCGTCAGATCGGCGAGTCTTCGTGGACCCCAGCCAGTTCTATATGGGGCCGCCGCCTTCTGCGGGATTGGTTAACGTCCTGCTGGAAGTTGACCATGATCGCTTTAAGAAACTCTATGTCGATCTAATGACGAAGCCCATCCGCAAAGCCTGATCGCCCCTTTTGCACCATGCCGCCATTCACCGCGATGTGATTCCGACGCGGTTTTGTAGAGGCACGCTATACCACGCCCGGCAAACTTACTTGGCGATGCGCTTCCCATTCGCGCCCGGTTTCGTGGCGCCGGCGCCCCGCCGGCTCTTTTCTGCAGGTCAGGTCATGGCCCGGCATTTCACCTGTTGCGCCTCCTGGCGCGCCGTGTTAGTGTAAGCGAACAAAAGGCGAAGCGCAGATCCTGGGCGAAAGCCTGCGCATTTTGCCCCGATTCGCATGGGAGGCGGCATGGCGACATCCACGCGTGGCCTGGCTCGAAGGCCTCATTCCACGCTCGATACCGTCCAGGAGGCGCTCGGAGCGCTGGCGGCGCGGTATCGCGGCGATGAAGTCCTCACCTCGATCAAACACATCCCCGCGCGGGAAGCACAGTTCAGCCCGATGCCGTCCTGGGTGCGTCCGGAGCTGGTCGCCGCCTACCGCGCCAAAGGGATTGACCAGCTTTACTCGCATCAAGCCGCCGCAGCCGAATTAGCCCGCGCTGGAAAAGACTTCGTGGTCGTCACCCCGACCGCTTCGGGAAAAACGCTCTGCTACAACCTGCCGATCCTCAACGCCATTCTCGAAAACACCGACACGCGCGCCCTCTACCTCTTCCCCACCAAAGCGCTCGCCCAGGATCAGCTTACCGAACTCCACGACCTCGCCACGCGCGTCCAGGAGGGGCCGCCAGGTCGCCGGAACGAAAGGGCTCCCGAGGCCCCGGTGAGGGGCGCTCGGGAGATCGTCGAGCCTGGGGCATCAGTCCAGTTCGGCGTCTTCACCTACGACGGCGACACGCCCAGCGACGCGCGCAAGGCCATCCGCGAGCGCGGCCACGTGATCCTGACGAATCCCGACATGTTGCACACCGGCATTCTGCCGCACCACACGAAGTGGACGCGCGTGTTTGAAAACCTGCGCTACATCGTCCTCGATGAACTCCACACCTATCGAGGCGTATTCGGCAGCCATCTGGCTAACGTCTTGCGCCGTATCGCGCGCATCGCGGAATTTTATGGCTCGCGCCCCCAATTCATTTGTTGCTCGGCCACCATCGCGAATCCGGGCGAGCTTGCCAGGCAGTTGATCGAACGCGAAGTCTCGACCGTCGAGGAAAATGGCGCGCCCGCCGCCGAAAAACTATTTGTTTTCTACAATCCGCCGATGGTCAACCGCAACCTCGGCATTCGCCGCAGCTATCTCACCGAAACCACGCGCGTCGCCAAGGAACTTCTCTCGCGCAAGCTGCAAACGATTGTCTTCGCGAATAGTCGTCTTCATACGGAGGTCTTGCTGACGTATCTGCAGCAAGCCAATCCCGCGCCGCCAGGCGGCGCTGAACCCATTCGCGGCTATCGCGGCGGTTATCTGCCGGGCGAGCGGCGCGAGATCGAGCGCGGACTCCGCGAAGGTCGCGTCCGCGGCGTCGTAGCCACCAATGCGCTCGAATTGGGAATTGATATCGGCTCGCTCGACGCCTGCGTGATGGCCGGTTACGCTGGCTCGATTGCATCCACGTGGCAGCGCGCGGGACGCGCAGGACGCCGCAGCGGCACTTCGTGCGCCATACTTGTCGCCTCGTCCGCGCCGCTCGATCAATTCATCGTCCAGCATCCGGATTATTTTTTCGGCCGCTCGCCCGAGCATGCTTACGTCCAGCCGGACAATCTCGAAATTCTCGTCAATCACCTGAAGTGCGCCGCTTTCGAGCTTCCCATCGGCCCGGAAGAGCGATTCGGCAACGCAAAAGTTGACGTCCAGGAATTTTGCGGGCGCTTGGCCGAAGCCGGATTTCTCCATCGCAGCGGCGCCAACTGGCACTGGGTCCAGGAAGCCTACCCCGCAGACACGGTAAGCCTGCGTTCCGTCACGTCAGACAATTTCGTCATCATTCACGCATCCGTCGAGGACGACGGCAACGCCACTGGCGGCAAGAAAGGCGCGCCCGAAGTGATCGGCGAAGTGGACTTCTCCTCCGCGCTCACGACCGTGCACCCCAAAGCGATCTATCTGCACCAGGGCCAGCAATACCACGTGGACCGCCTCGATTTCGATCAGCGCAAGGCCTACGTCCGCCGCGTGAACATTGACTACTACACGGACGCCATCCGCTACACGCAAGTCCGCGTCCTCGAAATCGCCGAGGAAGAGCGTATCGCTGGTCCGGCGTCGCGCGCCCGCGGAGACGCCAAAATCGCTGACGAAGAGCGCTTCGTCGCTTCCTCTGCTTTGCAACCGTCTTCGCCTGGAATACCTCCTCCTCCGCCGGACACCTTGTCATTCCGAGTGGACGGTCCTGACAGCTTTTTTCTTCCGGGCGAAGCCCGGTCAGGACCGGGAGCGAGGAATCTCTCTTC
>PMUS01000102.1 GCA_003166795.1 Acidobacteriota bacterium
TGTTCCAGCATGTGATCGAAGAATCGGATTCCCGTGGCGATATGTGATTTCCCGCGCCCGTCGAGATTCAGGCGCAGCCGGATGTCGGTTTCCTTCGTGGTTCGCTGCAACGCTGCTTTTCTCATAGGATCTCTTTCAATTCGCGCAGCAGCCGCCGCGTCTGGGCCAAAGTTCCCAGCGTGATGCGGACGTAGCCCTCGCCGCCGAAATCGCTCGAGCGGTCGCGGACCAGGATTCCTTTGCGCGCCAGCGCCGCGACGATTCGCTTCGTTCGTTCGCCGAAATGCACCAGCACGAAATTGCCCGCGCTCGGAAAGAACTGCACCCCAAATCGCTTCATCCCGCGCGCCAATTCCACGCGGCTGCGGCGCACTTCCCGCACCGTCCGCGCGATAAACGCTCGATCGCGCATGGCCGCTTCGGCAGCCACCAGCGCGGCGGCGTTCACCGGGTAGGGCGATTGAGCCTTCCTCATCGTCGCCGCCATTTCGCGATGGACGAAGATGCAGCCGATGCGCAGGCCCGCCAGCCCCGCCGCTTTCGAAAAAGTGCGCGTGACGATCAGATTTTTGTGCCGCCGGATCCAGGGAATTACCGTGACGCCGGAAAACTCGAAATATGCCTCGTCAATCACCACCATCGTCCGCGGGGCGGCTTTCAGGATTCGCTGCAATTCCCGCGTGGACAGCAGATTGCCCGTGGGGCTATTCGGATTCGGCAGAAAGAACACACGCGGGCCCGCCCGCAGCGCCGCCAGCACATTGTTCCACGGGAAACACATGGCGGCGTCGTAGCGCGGCGCCACGATTCGCGCCCCCGCCAGTTCCGAGTAAAAGCGGTACATGGCAAACGTTGGCTCAACCACCAGAAGCTTATCTCGTGGCTCGACGAATGCATTCACCACGAGGCTCAGCCCTTCGTCCGTGCCGTTCGTCAGCAGAAGCTCTGCGGGCTCCACGCCAAAAAACTTCGCGGCCTTCCGGCAAACTGCTTCCTGCTCCGGATACGCCGAAATGGAAGCAGCGCCAAGTTTCGCGAGCGCTCGGCGCACTGCCGGCGAGCAGCCAATGGGATTTTCGTTGAAGTCCAGGCGCAGCTTGTCGGTGCGGCCCTCGAGCGGCGGATGATACGCGTGCATCCGCTCGACCGCCCGCCGCACGCGAGTCGGCGTCGTCATTTCCGCACCTCGACCGATTGCGCGTGCGCGGCAAGTCCTTCGGCGCGCGCAAATTGCTCGACCACGGGCGCGAGCCGCCGCACGCCCGCGCGAGACACTTCCTGCACGCTGATGCATTTCACGAAGTCCGAAACCGAAAGGCCCCCGCGCGTGCGCGCCGCGCCGCCAGTCGGCAGGACGTGATTTGTGCCGCTCGCGTAATCACCGAACGACTGCGCGCTCCAGTCGCCGAGGAAAATGCTTCCCGCGCTATCAACTCGACTCAACAGGCCGTCCGCTCCGCCGGGCAGGCTCAGATGTTCCGGCGCAAACCGGTTCACGAATCCTACTGCGTCCGGCAAAGTTTTCGCCACAAGCACCGCGCCATTTTTCGCGAGGGAGCGCCGCGCAAGATTCGATTTCGGGAGATCGGCCAACTGCTGCTCGATCTCCGCAGCGACGTCGCGCGCCAATCGCGCAGAAGTGGTGACCAGCACCGAAATCGCGTCGGGATCGTGTTCCGCCTGCGCGATCAAATCCGATGCAATAAATCGAGCATTGCCGCGCACCGCGAAAACCAGCGCTTCCGTCGGCCCCGCGAGCATGTCTATGGCGCAATCGTTGCTCACCAGCTTTTTCGCGGCGGTGACGAAACGGTTGCCGGGCCCAACAATTTTGTCCACGCGCGGAATCGAGCGCGTCCCATAGGCGAGCGCCGCGATAGCCTGCGCGCCGCCCACGCGTGCCACTCGGCGCACGGCAAGTATTTCCGCGGCAGCGAGTAGCGCCGGCCCCGGTTGCAGGCTGGCGACCACAATTTCCTGCACGCCGGCCTCCTGCGCCGGAATCACGGTCATCAACAGAGTCGAAACCAGCGAAAAGCGTCCGCCCGGCAAATAGCATCCAACGAATTCGATCGGCCGGACGCGCTGCCCGCAGCGCACTCCCGGCTCGACTTCGATCATCCATTCCTGCGGTTTCTGACGCCGCGCGACGGCGCGAATATTGCGCGCCGCATGATCAACGGCGGCCAGGAATTCGCGCGGGACGCTCTTGCGCGCAGCAGTCAATTCCGAACGCGCGATCCACACATTCCGCGGACCCAGCGCCAGCCGGTCCAGCCGCTTCGTCCAGGAAAATAGCGCCGCATCTCCGCGGCGACGCACGTCCGCAACGATCCGCGCGGCAACGCGCTCCGCATTGCGACTGCTTGCGCGGCGCGAGGCCAGGATTTTCCTTTCGTTTGCGGCCGTCAGCGGAAGAGTGCGCATCAATACACGACCTTGTTCAGCGGGTACTCGACAATTCCTTCCGCGCGCGCCGCTTTCAGTTTGGGAATCAGTTCGCGGACGGTTTTCTCTTCGACGATCGTATTGATCGCGACCCATTCCGGGTCGCTCAACTGTGCGATCGTGGGATTGCGCAGCGAAGGCAGCGCGGCCAGCACTTTGTCGAGGTCATCGCGCCGCACGTTGAGCATCAATCCCACGCGGCTGTAGGCCTTGATGGCGCCCTCGAGCAGCATCGCCATGTGCGCGATTTTTTCGTGTTTCCACGCGTCTTTCCGGGCCGCGCGGTTGGCGATCAGCCACGTTGCGGATTCCAGCAGCGTATCCACCACGCGCAGGTGATTGGCGCGCAGCGACGATCCCGTTTCCGTCACCTCCACAATCGCGTCGGCCAGTTGCGGGACTTTCACTTCCGTGGCGCCCCAGGAAAATTCCACGCGCGCCTTCACGCCGTGTTTCGCGAGATACCGCTCCGTCATCTTCACGGCCTCGGTCGCGATCACTTTTCCCTCGAGGTCGCGCACGCTCTGCATCGGCGAATCTTCCGCCACGGCGAGCACCCAGCGCACGCGTCCGAAGCTCGTCTTCGAATAAACCAGCTCGATCACTTCCTCGACGTCCGCGCCTGTTTCAAGAATCCAATCCTTACCGGTGAGGCCGGCATCGAGCGCGCCGCTTTCCACGTACCGCGCCATTTCCTGCGCGCGGACCATCATGCATTCGATATCGGGGTCATCAATTCCCGGATAGTAGCTGCGCGAGCTGACCGAAATTCGCCAGCCGGCCTTCGCGAATAGCTCGACCGTGGAATCCTGCAGGCTTCCCTTCGGGATGCCGAGTTTCAGGCGGCTCATTATTTTTTCCCCTTGCCGCGCTGATCGCTGGCGGGCTTGCCGTAGAGTTCTTCGGGTGAAAGAATCCGCTCGGCGACTACTTTCGCTCTGCCATCGCGCCCCATCTGGCGGAAAAAGCAGCTCCGGTAACCTTCGTGGCACACGGCGCCGCCATCGAGTTCGGCGCGCACCAGCAGCGCGTCCTGGTCGCAATCCACGCGCAATTCGCGCAGCAGCAGTTTTTGGCCGCTGCTCTCGCCTTTCATCCACAATTTCTTGCGCGAGCGGCTATAGAACGTGACGAAACCGGTTTCCTGCGTCTTGGCGAGGGCTTCGCGGTTCATGAATCCCAGCATCAGCACTTCGCCGTTCACGGCGTCCTGCACGATGGCCGGAATTAAGCCATTTTCCTTTTCGAAATCGAGTTCCATGTTTTCACAATCTCCTGAAAGCTTTTGAGCATGTCATCCCGAAGGCGTTTACGCCTGAGGGATCTCTCTTCGATCGACCGGGTGGCAAGCGCTCCACCCGAAGAGAGATTCCTCGCTTCGCTCGGAATGACACCATCCCAAATATTGGCGCCCATAAAAACAAAAAGCCCGCCAGCGCTTGCCGCGCCAGCGGGCTGATGAGTGCAGCTAATTTCGATCCAGCTAGCCACACCGCCGCGGGCACGCGTTCACGTGATGGTGATGGCTATGATGTGTCCGCAGCAGTTTCATGACGCTCTCGAAATTATGATACCCCGCGGCCTTTGTCAAGAGTCGACTCCCGTGCTCCCGTTGCCGCTTTCGTAGCGGCACGGCGCACGTGGAGTGCGGCGGCTTGCCGCCGCTGTTTGCCGCACGGGCTTGCCCGTGCGTGCTGCGAAGGTGAACGCAAGCGGCGAGCGTTTTAGCGATGCGAAATGGCCCAAGCGGCTAGTCCGAGCGGCACGGCCAACGTGAGCGCCATAATGATCCACGCCGAAGCGTGGGCGAAATTAATTGTGTAACCGATGCCGATTCGCTTCTCGACGAACAGCGCTGAATCGTCCGGATTGAAATAAAACATTCCAAGCTTCCAGCACGTGCCATCTGCGGAGATGTGTTGCGATGGAACGCGTCCGCGGCTGAGCCATCTGCTCAGGAAAATCGCGGCAGCAATAGTCACCACTGCCAGGATCACAATCGGCGCCACGCCGGGGCTCCCCGTAAATGGCAGCAGTGCCACCATGGATAAGACGGCGGCGACAAAGTATTCGACCCCCAGCAGGACCAGAGCGATTCGATGCGCAAACTCTCCCTTGCTCGGCGCGCCGCCCGTCGTCGGGACCCCCTGCGCGGAATGCGAGATCGCGTATGCGAGCAGCGATATGCCGATCACGAGAGCCGCGCCGAAGAGCAACGGGCCGTACACGCCCTCCGGAGTTCGCGTAGACCATCCGTTGGGCAAACAGTTAACGCCCCAGTGAACCGGAAATCGATCTGGAATCTGGTCCCAATGGGCTTGGACATAGCCCGCAGTGATCAGCAGGATCGCGAAGGGTCCGAGCTGCAGGATTAGCAAACGAAGCTTCATGACTCAAACTTTCAGCGCAGCAGATCTTCGAGCTGCACCTTGACGTCGGTTTTCGCGTCGCGGTATTTCACGATCACCGGCGTGTAGAGCGAGAGATTCCATTCTTTGCCGCGGCCCTGGGCGACGGCGCGCGAGCCGGCGACGACGACGGCGTTCTCGGGAATCACCAGCGGCTCGTCCGCGCTCGCGCTGTGCACGGCGCCGGTGACGACGTCGTACACTGGAGTCGAGCGATTGAGGACGGTTCCGGTGCCGAGCACCGCGCGACGCTTCACAACCGTGCCTTCGTAAACGCCGCAGTTTCCGCCGACCATCACTTCCTCTTCGATGATCACGGGAAGCGCGCCGACCGGCTCCAGCACGCCGCCGATCTGCGCNNGTTGATGTACATCGGCGGCATGCAGGTGACGCCCTTGCCGACGTAGCAGCCGTCGCGAATGCTGGAGCCGCCCGGCACAATCCGCACGCCGGAATCCGCCGAAATATTTTTTACCGGGTAGGTGGACTTGTCGAAAAATGGCTGGCGCGCCGCGTCAATGGACATATCCACGATCTTGCCCATGCGNNCGGAATCCGGCTCGGCCGCGCGGATTTCGCCCGCGTTCAGCGCATCCTTGAATCGCTGAAACACGCGCAGGTGCGCATCGGTGTAACGCCCCGGATTTTCGTCGAACAGCCGCTCGATCTCGGCGCTGATCTCAGCGGGCAGCATAGACCTGTTGAATCAAACCGACGCCTTCGAGGGCGCTGCGGATTTTTGCGAGGTTTTCCGGTTTGGGCGCGACGATCGGCAGACGGAATACCGGCTCGAGCAGCCCCATCAACGCCATGGCGGCCTTGGCCGGCCCGGGATTCGTCTCCACGAAATTCGCTTCCATCAACCCGAAATATCGCTGGTGAATTTCGCGCGCGGCGACGAAGTCGTTCGCGAGGCAGAACTGCACGATGCGCGTCATCTCCGCGGGAATTTCGTTTGATACCACGGAAATCAAGCCGCGCCCGCCAAGCGCCATCAATGGAATCGTGATGCCATCGTCGCCCGATAACACCGCGAACCGCTTCGGCACGCTGGCCAGCACCACGGCCATCTGCCCGATGCTTCCCGAGGCTTCCTTGACGCCGACTATGTTCTCGATTTCCGCGAGCCGCGCCACGGTGGCCGGCTCGATATTCACGCCCGTGCGTCCGGGAATGTTGTAGAGAATGATCGGCAGCGAAATCGCCGCGGCGATGGCCTTGTAATGCTGGTAAAGGCCTTCCTGCGTGGGCCTGTTGTAATAGGGCGCCACGGAAAGAATTCCGTCCGCGCCCAGCTTTTCGAATTCGCGCGCCATCTCGATCACGTGCGCGGTGTTGTTGCCGCCTGCGCCGGCGACCACCGGAGTCTTGGTGCGCCGCGCTTCTTCGATCGTGATTTCCACCACGCGCCGCTGTTCCGCCGCGCTCAGCGTGGGGCTTTCGCCCGTGGTTCCGCAGGGCACCAGGAAATTGATCCCGGCGCTGATCTGGCGCTGCACCAGCTGCCGCATCGCGGTTTCATCGAGCGAAAGGTCCTGCCGAAATGGTGTGACCAGCGCCGTGCCGCATCCCGTGAACATTTGTCCCTCCTTACCGACCACCTTACTCCAGCTCGTTCACAATCTCCCGAAAATCGAAGAAGCCTTTCTTGCCCGCCACCCATCGCGCCGCGCGCAAGGCCCCGCGCGCAAAGCCCTCGCGGCTGCGCGCTGTGTGGCGGATCGTAATCGTATCGGCGGCGGAATCGAAGCCAATCTCGTGCGTGCCGGGATGCGCGCCCGCGCGGCTGCTGCTCTTGTCAATCGGCCTGGCGTAGCCCTCTTTTTTCATGCGCTCGACCAGTGCCAGCAGCGTCCCCGAAGGCGCGTCCTTTTTCGTCGCATGATGAATTTCCCAGGCCCACGCGCCGTATTCCTGCTGGCGCGCCAGCAGCCGCGCCGCCTCCGCCACGATCTGATTGAATACGCTGGCTCCCACCGAGAAATTCGGGCTCCAGACCAGGCCCGTGCCGCCGCGCTCGACGGCCGCGCGCGCCCGCGCGATTTCGCCGAACCATCCCGTCGTCCCGATCACGGCGTTCACGCCCAGCCGCGCGAGGCGCTCGATATTTTCAATCGCCGCCGAGGGAGTCGAAAATTCCACCGCCGCATCCACGCCGCGGAAATTCTCCTTGGTCAAACCCTCGAACTTCGCATTGTTGTCCACGTCCAGGCGCAGCTTCACGTCGAATCCGTACTCCGGGGCGAGCTGCTCGATCAGCCGCCCCATTTTTCCGTATCCGACAATCGCCAGATTCATTGCCGCATTCCTCAATTCTTCGCGAGCAGCTTTTTTACCACGTTCGCATACATCTCGACTGCGTCCGAAAGCTCGCGTTTCGAGATGCGCTCCTCCGACGTGTGCGCCACGTGGATGCTTCCGGGCCCCAGCAGCAGCGGCTCGCCCCAGGTTTTGCCGAACACCGGGACGTCGGTGGTGAAGGATACAACCGTCGTGGGCATTCCATCCACGGTCGTGAACCGGATCGGCGGGAGGCAAAGAATTTCGACCAATTCCGCGCGCTTGCCAACGGCGCGGGTGAAGGCCTCGCGGATCGGCGCCGCGTCGCCGACCAGCCGCACCATGATTTCCGCTTTGGCTGCATCTGCGATCACGTTGGGCGCGCGTCCTCCCGAAATTGTGCCGATGTTCATCGTGCACGGCCCCAGCTGCGCATCGGTAGGCAGCGGGACTTTGCGAATCGTGTCGAGCGCATCGAGCAGTGCTTCGATGGCTGATTCGCCCAGCTCCGGATAAGCGGAGTGCGCCATCTTCCCGCGAGCGATAAGCTCGTAGCGCAGTATGCCTTTCGACGCGACCACGAGCTTATTCTCGGTTGGCTCGCCATTCACCAGATACTTCGAGCCGCGAGGCGCCCGCGCCGCAACCGCCGCTCCCGCGCTGTTGCGCTCCTCGCCCACCACGAAGAGCAACGCGAAATTCTTCACGCCTTCGCCGAGCAGCTTTTCCGCCGCCGCGACCATCGCCGCGATAATTCCCTTGGCGTCGCACGCCCCGCGCCCCCAGATGAACTCCGCATCCTCGCGCGAGGGAAAAAACGGCGGCACCGTGTCCAAGTGCGTCGAGAGTGTGACCGCGGGCTGGCCCCACCACGCCAGCACGTTGAACCGGCCCGGCTCGACTTCCATCCGCTGGGCGCGACCGCCCGTGCGCGCGGCGAGCTTCGCGAGATGGTCGTGGAGATACGCCGCGACCGGGCCCTCGTTTTCCGTGATCGACTCGATATCCACCAGCGCTCGAGTCAACTCGTACGCATTCATCGGTTACCTGCTTTTGGGAATGGAACGAAACGAGAAGGAAGGATACGCGAGAGGCGCCGCTCGTGTCTTCACTCCTCGATAGCGCTCCATCCGTTTTGCAACGGACGACAGTGGATAGGCCTTTCGGCAAATCCCCCAACCGCCGCGATTCAGCCGTCGCGACGATTTCGGCGGAGCGAGCTGCCTGCAAACCCCTTTCGCCCGGCCTTCCGAAGCTGCCCGGAAGTTTCGGCCCGGCTACTCATGGCCTCCGCACCTCTACCAAGAACGAATCCAGTCTAGCGGCGCGATTTGGGCAAGTCAAGAAACCCATGCGTTGGGTGATGGTTCAGTTTGCAGGAGGTTGATTCGGCGGGAGGCTGCGCGATGAACGCCCGAATGGGGGGATTTTACTACTCGCTGAGAGAGGCGCGAATCGGGATCGAGAAGCGGCCGGAGGTATACAGCTCCCACCGGCCGCACTCGTCAATCGGCTAATCGGCGCTGGCGGCTTTCACGGGCGCCGGTTTCGGTACGGTGTTGATCGTTTTCAGAATGCGCGAAACGATCTGGTAGGGATCGCCCTGCGAATTCGGGCGGCGATCTTCCAGATATCCCCTATAACCGTTCTTCACGAAGTTAACAGGCAAACGGACGGAAGCGCCGCGATCGGAGAGACCGTAGCTGAACTTGTCAATGGCTTGCGTTTCGTGCAAACCGGTCAAGCGCAGGTGATTGTCCGGGCCATACACGGCGATGTGCTCGGGGATATACTTTTCGAACGCCGCCATGAGGGCCTCGAGGTATTCCTTCCCGCCAACTTCGCGAATGTATTTCGTCGAGAAGTTGGTGTGCATGCCGGATCCATTCCAGTCGCCTTTGATGGGCTTGCAATACAATTCGACGTCTACCTCGTATTTTTCACACAAGCGCATCATCAGGTAGCGAGCGGTCCACGTGTCGTCCGCGGCTTTCGCGGAGCCCTTCGCGAAAATCTGGAATTCCCACTGGCCTTTCGCCACTTCGGCGTTGATGCCTTCGTGGTTGATGCCGGCCGCTAGACAGAGGTCCAAATGCTCGTCCACAATTTGTCTGGCCAGGTTTCCCATGTATTTGTAGCCGACACCGCAGTAGTACGGTCCCTGCGGACCGGGATAACCGCTTGTCGGGAAGCCCAGAGGGCGCCCGTCCTTGTAGAGAAAGTATTCCTGCTCAAGACCGACCCACAGGTCGGGATCGTTCTCGATCGTGGCGCGCATATTGGTGGAATGCGGGGTGCCGTCGGGGTGCATCACTTCGCTAAGAACGATATAAGCGTCCTTGCGGCCGGCATCGGGGTACAGAGCCACGGGTTTTAGCACGCAGTCGGACTTATGCCCTTCGGCCTGCATCGTGGAACTGCCGTCAAAACCCCACAGGGGCAGATCGGCAAGGGCCGGTGGCTTCTCGAATGCCTTCATTAGAGTCTTACCGCGCAAGTCGGGAACGGGGGTCTTGCCGTCAAGCCAAATATATTCCAGTTTGTATTTCGTCATTGTTTTGGGTGTCCAGTAGGGTCGGGTCATTTAGACGCCCGACCTTCGCATTTTAAACGACGGAGTAGCTCGGCCGATTTAAGCGGGCTCAAAAATACAGGGCAAGGTTGGTGTGGTCAAATTCATTAAATCTATGGGCTCGATTCAGTTTATTTCGAGTGACCCGGCAAATTAGGTGCAGCTTCAGATGCTCGTTAATCCGACTTATCGGGATTTAGCTGCGTGTCTTCGTGTGAGACACCAAGGGGGCAGCGGCAGGCGATCAATGCCTTCGAGCACGTGGCGGCAGGACTACGGCGAGGCGATAAAGGGGGCGGCTCAGGAATGCGCCGTCGGCTCCTGGATCTTCCAGCCCCGGATCAAGAGCCAAAGCATGAAGAACAGCTCTCCGACAAACGTGATAGATATGAATCCAAGATTGGTGTTCGGAAAAAGGTACGGACTCAAGCTATCGGTCACCCAGCCCAGCCCGTTGATTACCAATATAACGCCCAGGATCCACGGGATGTAGCCAGACCGATATATCAAGCAGCCCAGCAGGACAAGATGAATCCCAAACAGCACCAGGCTCATGGACCAATCGTATCGAAACGTATGCAGGAGGAGCATGACCTGGGCATGCAGCTGAGCGGACCCAAAGGCAGTCAGGTAATCCGGCGTATTCAGCAGGCGATAGACGGTCACCAGGTTTAACAGGCCGGAGAGAGCAATCGCCGCATAGACCAACTGGAACCACGCCGCAAGCAGCGACACCGCTCTGTTTACCGGCGCAAGCAAGATATAGAGCGCCCACGCGATAACCACGTCACCGATAAAGCAGATCAGGTAGCAGAATATTATGGCGACAAAGATGCGCCCGTGGGCCGCAATGTTCTGAACGGTTTGTTCGGTGTTGCCCGGAATAACCAGCTTTGGATAGAGCGAGTACTCCGCATAGCTGACGGGATCAAGCAGGTAGGCGAAGCCGGCGACCAGCGCCGCCTGACGCAAACTCATTCCCTCAGGGTGGTTCCCTGGATTCATTGAGCTCACTGTCCTGCTCCCCGACTGGTCAACGGCCAGTCGGAAAGCCACGATCTCATGCCACCGGCACTTCCGACAAGCGTTACACCTTGCCTGGCAATGCGCTACCTTGCAGCGCTGACCTTCGCAACGCCAATGAGTTCGCTCACGGCCACTTCCTTAGGGGGTCGGAGCTTTAGCGCCGACATAAAGTCGTACGCGCGAAGCGCGTTCCAATGCGCTGCCCTATCGCAGCAAGTATTCGAATTGCCTGTATGCAGTTCTTGCGGAAACAGGCTGGCGGCATCGAGCGGAATTTTTCCGGAAGCGAAAAGCCCGAAGGCCGGGCGGCCGCTGGATCGCGAGCCGTCCGGCTATCGAGTGGGAGGAATTGTGAGAAATTAATTCGGAAGCAGAACTGTATCCACAACCTGAATCACGCCGTTGGACTGAAAAACGTTCGGAATCGTGATCGTGGACATCCCGCCCTTTTCGTCCTTGAGCATGATCTTGCCGTTTTGCTCCATCGCCCAGAGCGTACCGCCGCTCACGGTCTTCAATTCGGCCGTGCCGTGGCCTTCCTTGATCATTTTCTTGATGTCGTTCGTGCTCAATCTTCCGGCGACCACGTGATAGGTGAGCACTTTCGTCAGCATGTCCTTGTTCTCGGGCTTTAGCAGCGTATCCACCGTGCCCATGGGCAGCTTCGCGAACGCTTCATTCGTGGGAGCAAACACGGTAAATGGACCGGGGCCCTTCAACGTGTCCACCAAACCTGCAGCCTTCACCGCGGCCACCAGAGTCGTGTGGTCGGCTGAGTTGACGGCATTGTCAACGATGTCCTTGTTTGCATACATGGCCGCGCCCCCGACCATCGGGTCCTGCTTCATGGACATGGAGTCCTGGGCGGCAACGCTGGAAATTCCGACGAGAACGAGCGCGCAGAGCGCAACCAAAAAGCGTGATTTCATTTCGTTTTTCCCTCTTTTTTGAGATTGAACCTACGCCCCTAGTACGACCGCCGCGCGGATTTGGATTTAGCGTTTTTGCGATTTGTGCGCGGGCGAGTTCAGTCGCGGTGCGCGTTGCGCCGGTTGGGAAGCGTGGGCCAGTTTGGAAAATTGGACTTCCATCCGCAGCGACACTTAACGTCCACGGAAGATGATTTCCACTACGATGCAAAATGCCCGGCCCGAAGGGCCGCCTTGATTGAGCACCCATCCCGGTCTCAAGCTAACGCCTTATTTATCAGTGACTTGCGCGTGCATCTGGGGCCTGCTAACTGGCATTGCAGTTGCCAAGTAACTAGCGGTGCGTCATCTACCGAGTCATTTACGGGGTGGCTGGGGGCCATCGAATCGCGGAAGAGTCCGGGAAGTTACCGAGACCAAATCACGTCAAAGGGAGACACAGATGAAAGAGTACACGAAGCCCAGCCTGAAGGCACACGGTCTGCTGCGCGAGGTTACGAAATACAGCGGACCCACGTGCGATATCAGAATTAATGAAGTGGTGGTGTGCGGCAAGTACTAGTCTGATCTCAACTATTTTAGCGTCGGAAGGCGGGGGAATATTATTCGGCGGTCGCGAGAACTTTCCCGCCTTCCGGAGCTACATCCGCCCACACCGCCAGGTGCGGGCCGTGGCTTTTCGCCGCAGAGTTTGTATGATGGTACCCCATGATTTTTCCCCACGAGCATGGCGATGATTGTCGCGGGTCGCGATGACGCCCAGAAGTAAATCGCCGCTCAGCGCCGATCCCTCTGCGTACACGCCGTGCTACGCGTACGAGCCCGCCGGAGGCGGAACGCGCGCTCTTTATTGCGAAGGCGTTTCGCTCGTGCGAATCGCGGACGAAGTCGGCACGCCGGCGTATGTGTACAGTCGCGCCAGCATCGAAGCCGCGTATCACCGGCTCGATCGCGCGTTCGGCTCGCTGCCCCACACGATCTGCTACGCGATGAAGGCGAATTCGAATCTGTCCGTCCTGCGCGTCCTGGCGCGGCTGGGCAGCAGCTTCGACATCGTTTCCGGCGGAGAGCTCGACCGCCTGAGCCGCGTCGGAGTTCCCGGCAACCGCATCGTGTTTTCGGGCGTCGGCAAAACACGCGAGGAGATTCGCGCCGCGCTCCACTACGGTGGAAAGGGTTCGCGCCGCGGCGGAATTTTGCTTTTCAACGTCGAATCGGGCGCGGAGCTGGAAGTTCTGTTGAGCGAAGCGGCGCGGCACGTCGCGGCCGGCGGCGCTCGTCCCTCTGCTGCCATTCGCGTGAACCCCGATGTGCTCGCGGGCGGCCATCCGCATATCGCCACCGGCGCTCATCAACACAAGTTCGGCGTGGATTGGCAGGAAGCGCGGCGGCTGTATCTGGCGCACCGGGACTCACGTTGGGTTGCGTGGCGCGGAATCACGGCGCATCTCGGTTCTCAGATTTTCACCATCGCTCCCTACCGCCGCGCGCTCACGCGGCTCGCTTCTTTCGTGCGCGACCTCGCGAAAAATGGAATTTCCCTTGAATACATTGACATCGGCGGCGGCCTCGGCATTCGCTATACCGACGAAGCCGCGCTCCCCGCCGCTGCGTACGCCAGGGCGCTCGGCGAAATCGTCCGGCCGCTCGGATGCCGCTTGCTGATTGAGCCCGGACGCACGCTGGTTGGCCCGGCCGGCGTCCTGCTCACCCGAGTTCTTTACGTGAAGGCAAATCACGGGAAAACTTTCGTGGTGGTGGATGCGGCGATGAACGATCTGATTCGCCCGGTTCTTTACGGAGCCACGCATCCGATCACTCCGGCCGTTCGCGCCGCCGGCGCCGCCGCAAAAAAAACGCGCGTGGACGTGGTGGGGCCCGTGTGCGAGTCGGGAGACTTTCTCGCGCGCGATTGGCCGCTCGAGCCGGTGACATCGGGCGACCTTCTGGTCGTGTGGACGGCGGGGGCTTACAGCTTCGCGCAGTCCTCGAACTACAACACGCGCCGCCGGCCCGCGGAGATTCTCGTCGAGGGGCGGCGTTTCCGCGTCGCGCGACGTCGCGAGAAATACGGCGACCTCGTTCGCGGCGAATCGGCGTAGCGCATGCCTCTGTTTCCCGCTTTTCTGAAATTGACCGGCCGCCGCTGCCTTGTCGTCGGCGCCGGGCCGGTCGCGCAGGAAAAAATAGAAAGCCTTCTCCGCGCGGGCGCGAGTGTGCGCGTGGTCGCGCCGCATGCCACGGGCTCTGTCCGCGCGTGGGCTCGCGCAAAAAAAATTCACTGGGAGCCGCGCAAGTTCCGGCCCGCTGATTTCAAGGGCGTGTTCCTGGTCGTCGCCTCCACGTCCTCGCCGTCGCTGCACGAAAAAATTTACCGTCAGGCCCGGCGTCGCGCCGTCCTCTGCAATGTGGTGGACGATCCCGCTCACTGCGATTTTTACTATGGGGCCGTGGTCCGTCGCGGCGAATTGCAAATTGCGATCTCCACCGGCGGGCACAGCCCCGCGCTCGCGCAGCGCCTGCGAAAAAAAATCGAAGGGGAAATTGGCGCGGAGTACGAACACTGGCTCGAAAAGCTGGGCGCCGCGCGCAAACGGCTGTTCGCGAAATCGCTTTCACCGGCGCGTCGCAAGGCGCTGCTGCACCGTCTCGCGAGTGAAATTTCGTTCGAAAAGTTTCTGCGCAAGGCTCAACGCAAGCAAAAAATGAATCGCAGAAAATAAGTCTTTATGCTTTCTTTACGCTGGAAAGCGAATTAAATCAGGAAGTTGTGGGCGAATTTGGAAGACGAATACGTCCAATCCAATATTCGACGAACGCGAGAAGCAAAACGTCTGATAGTGTCTCTGCATTCGCCGATGCGGCCGGGTCCCGGCATTCCCCCCCACCCAAACCTTCCGTGACCCGGCCGGTCGCCGAAAGCCCNNCGCAATTCTTCCGATGTCATCGGGCCGATCGAGCCAATCAGGATCCGCGCGAATGCCAGGCGGAGTTTCTGTTCCAGATTCATTTCCCGCGCGATTCGCAGCAGATGCGCGACCTGAATTGAGGTTGTGAAAAGCGCCACATCAATTTCGCCTCGCGCGATCGTTTCCACCGCTGCTCGCAGGGGGCCGGTGTCTTCCGGCAGCGCCCACTGATAGACCGGCACACGCGTCACTTGCGCGCCGCGTTCCGCAAGCCCCGCGAGTAGCTCGGCTTTCGACGCGCCATATTCCTGCACGGCCACGCGCTTGGGCTTCAGCGCGGCTGTACCAGATTTTTCGTCGAGCGCGCGCAACAGGTCCCGCCACGTGTTCGGCTCCGGCACGGCGATCGTCACCGGCNNCAATTCCTTGAGCGCCGCCACGGGCTTCGGCCCGCGCGCCACCACGGTGACTTTTCGTAGCGCCTCGGCGAACTGCTCCAGCGGATAAATTGTCTCGACCACGCGCGCGAGCGCTCGCGTGCCCACGCCGGTGAGAAAAATCAC
>PMUS01000037.1:0-827 GCA_003166795.1 Acidobacteriota bacterium
GTCCTCGACCGCAGCAAAGAGATGATCAAGTACAAGGGATTCCCCGTCGCTCCCGCCGAAGTCGAATCCGTCCTGCTCGAGCATCCCGCCGTCCGCGACTGCGGCGTGGTCGCGAAACCCGACCCCGCCTGCGGAGAGATACCTTGTGCTTTTGTCGTCCTGCGCGAAGGCTTTGCGCCCTCTGACACGCTCGCCAAACAACTCTGCGATTTTGTCGCCGACCGCCTTGCTCACCACAAACAGCCCCGCGAGGTTCGCTTTGTGGAAGTCGTCCCACGGACGCCGTCGGGGAAGATACTGCGTCGCGAGCTGCGAAAAGTTCTTTCTTGACGCCGAGCGCACGCCTGCCTGCGCCGCAACTTCCTGGTAGAGACGCGGCTTGCCGCGTCTCCTCCCGCAGACAATCAGTCCGTCAGCAGCCCACCGATCAGATCACTAAGCCGCTCGATGCGCTGCTCCCGACAGTAGGTCGTCAGCTCCTGCACCAGCGTTTCCGTCGCGACCGGATCAAAGTAACTCGCGGTTCCCACCTGTACGGCGCTTGCGCCTGCCAGCATGAATTCCACGACGTCCGCGGGAGTGCTGATTCCTCCGATGCCGATCACCGGAATTTTCACCGCGAGAGCGGCGTCGTAAACCATGCGCAGCGCGATCGGTTTAATGGCCGGGCCCGAGAGCCCGGCCGTTACATTGGCGATTCTTGGACGGCGCGTCTCCGCGTCAATCGACATGGCGAGAAACGTATTTACCAGAGAGATGGCGTCGGCGCCCGCTTCCTCGGCAATATGCGCCATCTGCGCGATCGAGGTGACGTTGGGCGAGAGTTT
>PMUS01000037.1:852-3891 GCA_003166795.1 Acidobacteriota bacterium
GTGTAGCCGAAGACGTTGGCGAACACGACTACATTCTTTTTCGCGCGCAATGCCGGAAGTTTTTCGGCGACGAAGGCGGATGCGCCGATATTCTGCAGCCCGATGGCATTCAGCATTCCCGCAGCGGTCTCATAGAGACGCGGTGGCGGATTTCCAGCCATGGGTTCCCGGGAGAGGCCTTTGACAACAAATCCGCCAAGCCGGTCGAGATGGACGATGTCTTCGAATTCGATGCCATAGCCGAATGTGCCCGAAGCGGCGATGACGGGATTCTTCAGCTCGATGCCGGCGAAGCTGACGCTCAAGTCCGGATTGCCGATCGGCGTCATTGGATTCCCCCGGGCGCGGGAGCGGGCGACATGCCGAGCGGTGCAGTGGCCGGTGCGCCTGACGGTGCAGAAGAAGGCCGATGCGGCGGTTGCAGCGCCTCGATCAGCACTCTTCCCGTGGCTTTCGCGGGCGCGTTAATGCCGAGCAATGAGGCCAACGTGACCGCAAGATCCACCGGTTCGGCATGTGTCCGGTAGAGTCCGGGCTGGAAGGCGAGGCCATAGAAAGCAAGCGGCACGTGCGTATCGTACGAAAAAGGCGTCTCATGATTCGTACCCTTTCCGCTTCCCACTTGAAAGGGGTTAGGGATCCCGATCACATACCATCCGCCTTCCGGCGAATAGCTGTTGGAGTAGCGCCGCCCCATTTCGGTGGCTGGAACTTCTCCACGAGCTACCTGCGACTTGGTGAAGTAGCCGGCTAATCCTGCTTGCATCATGGCTGCGCCTGCGTCGGCTTCGGCGTCGGCTTCCTTTTTTCCGGCAAAGGCCTCTTCGTTCAACCACGCAAGCGGGTAATCGAGATCGCGCAGGTAGTCGGCTTTCCTGCCATATTTTTTCGAGAGCAGGGAATTGATATGTTCGTGTACCGCTTTCGTATCGAGATTGGCCGCAGGCAGGCGAAGCGTCTTCGCGAAATCCGGTAGAGGCGCAATGCCGTGATCGGCGGAAAGCGCCATCCACACGTTGGCCATTCCGATCTGACGTCCCAGGAAGTTGAAGAACTCCGCCAGACTTTTGTCGAGTTCGAGCGCCATGCCGTGCATCTGCGGAGAGTCGGGACCCACCCCGTGACCCAGAATATCGTTGGCGGAAAGGCTAACAATCAGGAGGTCCGTCGCCGATCCTGCGCCCAGCTTTTCGTATAAAACGAGTTCCTTGACAAATTCAAATTCGTAATCGTTGGCGAAGGGCGTGGAGCCGACGACCTCGTAGAAGCTGGCAGGCGTGCCGTCTTTGCCGTTTCGCGGAGCGGTTGAACCAAGAATATTTCCGTCGCTGTCTTTCCACTCACGATTCAAGTATTTTTGGGCACGATGGCTCGTGTTGAAATTGCGCGCCCACTCGGGAAGATCGGAACGGTAAAACGTCGACGTAATCCAGTCGCCGCTCTTCGGGTCGATCCAGTAGGCCCCGTCGCCGGAGTAACCGGCAGGCAGAACCGCAGCGCGATCTTTCAGCGAGACGGCGAACACGCGGGCCTTGCCGCCCGTGGCCAATTTCAACTCGTCGCCGAGCGTGTCGGTTAACAGGTTGTGCGGCGACGCGCCGCGGCCGGGGGTGCCGCGTCCAAGCTCCGCTTGGGCGGGCTTTGCGACGCCAACAAGTTTTGTTGTGTCGTCTTCGACCGACGTTACCCGCTTCTTTTTTTGCGGGTCCCACCACTCGTTCGCCATGATGCCGTGTCCGCTGGTGTAGCTTCCGGTGAAAAGGGTAGCGTGTCCGGGAGCCGTACGGGTGTTGGCGTAATCGTAATTGCAGTCGCTGAAATACGCGCCGCGATCCAGAAATACCCGGAAGCCTCCGTCGCCGAACTGGTCGCGATAGCGTTCCAGATAGTCGCCGCGGAACTGGTCGATCACGATCACCACAACCAGCTTTGGACGGGCGTTGTAGGCGGAGGCGAATGCGGCCGGAATCAAGCCCGCCAAAACCAGCATCGAGCCCAGCAGCAGCGCCAGGCGCAGGAAACGGGGGAGTGTCATCGCGACTTAGTTTACAGGAGAAAGGAAGCGAACCGCAGAGGACGCAGAGGGCGCTGAGCGTTTTGGCCCGTTCTTGTCCGCGCCCTCTGCGTCCTCCGCGGTTAAAGACTTAGACCCGTAGGCACGCACGGAATCGAGTTTTTCAGCTAAAGTAAAAGCAGAATGCTTGATCTGAATTTCGTTCGTGACAACTTTGCGCTCGTGGAAGAAAAGCTGCGCCAGCGCGGAATGAATCCGGCGGAAGTGTTAAAAGATTTCGGCGCCATCGATGGCGAGCGCCGGCAGGCGATCACCGCCGCTGAATCTCTGCAAGCCCGCCGCAACCGCGCCTCCGAGGAGATTGCAAAACTGAAGAAGAGCGGTCAGGACGCGTCAGCGCAGATTCAGGAGACCAAGGAACTCCGCGAGCGGATTCAAGAGTCCGAGACAAAAGCGGCGGAACAGAAAGCGCGTCTGCGCGAACTTCTCACTGCGATTCCGAATCTTCCTCATGCCAGTGTCCCGGTGGGGAGGAGTGCCGAAGATAATGTGCAGGCGCGCCGATGGGGAACGCCTCCACAGTTTGATTTCAAGCCCAAGCCGCACTGGGAACTGGGCGAACAACTGGGGGTGCTCGACCTGGAGCGCGCCGCCAAGGTGTCCGGCGCTCGCTTCGCCGTGTACTGGGCGCTGGGGGCGCGATTAGAGCGGGCGCTGGCCAACTTCATGCTCGACCTGCACACGCGCGAGCATGGTTATACGGAAATCTACCCACCGTATCTGGTCGCGCCACAGGCGCTGGTGGGCACCGGGCAGTTGCCGAAATTCGAACAGGAACTGTTCGCGTTGCGCGGTGAGCATGCTCTGTACCTGATTCCGACCGCGGAAGTGCCACTGACCAATCTGGTGCGCGAGCAGATCGTGGCGGCCGAGACTCTGCCGCTGAAATTCGTGGCGCAGACGCCGTGTTTTCGCTCCGAGGCGGGCGCTGCGGGGCGCGATACGCGCGGCATGATCCGCCAGCA
>PMUS01000032.1:0-6363 GCA_003166795.1 Acidobacteriota bacterium
CCGCGCTTGGTGACGAAATTGTATATTCCGCCCTTTCCGTTCTTGTCGCCCGGATACCAATTCTGCACGGTCGAATACTTGATTTGCGCGTCGTCGAGCGCGATCAATTCCACGACCGCGGCGTGGAGCTGGTTCTCGTCGCGGATCGGCGCGGTGCAGCCCTCGAGATAACTGACGGAAGCGCCTTCGTCGGCGATGATCAGGGTGCGCTCAAACTGTCCCGTCTCCGCGGCGTTGATACGGAAGTACGTGGACAGCTCCATGGGGCACTTGACGCCCTTGGGCACGTAGACGAACGATCCGTCCGTGAATACGGCGGCGTTCAGCGCGGCGAAGAAATTGTCCGTGTGGGGCACAACGGAGCCGAGATACTTTTTCACGAGATCGGGATGCTTTTGCACCGCTTCGGAAAATGAACAAAAGATCACGCCGACTTCGCTCAACTTTCCCTTGAACGTGGTGGCGACAGAGACGCTATCGAACACCGCATCCACGGCGACGCCGGCGAGCATTTTCTGCTCCGCGAGAGGAATGCCCAGCTTTTCATAGGTGCGCAAGATTTCGGGATCGAGCTCATCGAGGCTATTCAGGCTCGGCTTCTGCTTCGGCGCGGAATAGTAGGAGATCGCCTGATAATCAATGGGCGGGTAGTGGATGTTGGCCCACTTCGGTTCCGCATGGGCCTTCTCCAGCGTCATCCAATACCGGAAGGCCTTGAGCCTCCATTCCAGCATGAACTCAGGCTCATTTTTTTTTGCGGAGATGAAACGGATGATCTCTTCGCTCAGGCCCTTGGGCGCGCGGTCTTCGCCGATATCGGTGACGAAGCCCCACTTGTATTCCTGCTGCGCAAGTTCCCGGATCGCTTCGTTACTCGAACTCATTGGATTCCCCCAGACGCAATTGTCGGCACAAGCCTGCCATGCGCGTCCTTGATGTTCGTCAGGTGCATGGGATGCATCAGGTCGGAGAGAGTTATCTTCTGAAGCACTCCTCGCACCGCCTGGTTAATGATTTGCTGGTTGGTTTTAATAGGGCAGCAGGGTTCAAGATTGCACAGCCCGGTAATTTCTGTGCTGCATTCAGTGAGCGCCATCGGCCCTTCGATCGCTGCAATCATTTCAACCACCGAAATTTCGTGCGGCTCCCGCGCCAGGATGTAGCCGCCCTTGATGCCGCGATGGGAAATCAGCAGGCCGCTCTGTAACAGCTCCTTCAGGAGCTTGCTGACGGTAGAGAGCGGCAACTTAGACTCTCGAGCCAGGTCCCGGGCGGTGCGAAGGGGAGCCCCTTGATCGCGCGCAATACAGGTCATCAGGACCAGCCCGTAGTCTGTTAATTTACCGAGCCTTACCATGATGTAGTCCCTCTCTGAAACATATAGCACTAAACCAGTACGGTATTCATGGTAGCAGCAGGAAACCGCCGATGCAAGGGCGGAAATGCAGCTGGAAAAGACCGATTGTCCAGATTAAAACGTCGGATTAGACAGCGCCGTGGCGGCTTGGTACTCTGCGGGCAGTTGAAGGATTGCCAACTGAACAGCGGCACGCGCGCTGAGGAACTCATCCATGATTGCTGAGTTCAAGCACGGTGAGATGGCCTTGCAGCCGTCGGCGAAACCGACCTGGAATGGCGGCGCGGCACTCGAGATCGGCACGGAGACGGAGAGCCATGCTTCGGAGGAGTCGATGGGGGTGCCGGGGCGGCGCGGGTTGGCGGGGATGGCGAAATCGAAGGTGAAGGCTTACGCGATTTCGGCGCTGCTGGTTGCGGCAGCGCTGATCTGCACCATCCTGCTGCGGGGCGTATTCGCCTATCCATTCCTGTATCTGTTTTTCGTCGCGGTGATGGTAAGCGCGTGGATCGGCGGAGCGGGCGCGGGGTTCTTCGCGGCAGTGCTGTCAACGCTTGTAGTCGCTTACTACGTCGTGCCCCCGTTCAACACGTTTTGGATGAGCGCGGCGGATACGACCTATTTTGTGGCGTTTGTGGTTTGCGTGCTGGTGGCGAGTTGGGTCAGTTCGGCGAAGAAGAAGAGCGAAGAAGCGTTGACGGAGGCGCGCGACCAGCTGGAGTATCGCGTGGCGGTGCGGACGACGGAACTGCGGAAATCCAACGAGGAGCTGCGAAGGAGCATCGAGGAGCACCGCAAGGCGCAGGAGGCGCTGATGAAGACCCAGGCGGACCTGGCGCACCTGTCGCGAGTGTTCACGATGGGCGAATTGACGACGTCCATCGCGCATGAGGTAAACCAGCCGCTTACGGCGGTGGTGACAAACGGTCACGCCTGCGTCGAGTGGCTTTCCGCGAATCCCCCGGAATTGGCGGAGGCTCGCCAGTCGGCGGAACGCATCATCCAGGACGGAACGAGGGCTGGTAAAGTGCTAGGCCACATTCGTTCGCTATTCAGGAAAGAGGCTCCCGCGAGAGACTGGCTGGACATGAATGACGTGATTCAGGAGCTGACGGTGTTTCTGCGCGGCGAGGCGCTGAACCATCGGCTCGCGCTGCGAACAGATCTCGAAGTTGATCTTCCGCGCGTGCGGGGCGACCGCGTGCAATTGCAGCAGGTGGTGCTGAATCTGATTATGAACGCGATGGATGCGATGCAGGGCACGTCCGGCCCGGCGAAAGAAATATGGCTTCGCTCGCGCAGGGAAGACTCCGCGGGAATCCGAATCGTCGTGGAGGATTGCGGAGTGGGACTGAGCGCGGAAACCGCGGAGAAAATATTCCAGCCGTTCTTTACGACCAAGGAGCAAGGCATCGGCATGGGCCTCTCCATCAGCCGCTCGATTGTGGAATCGCACGCGGGGCGGTTGTGGGCTGCGCCGGGAGCTTGCGGCGGCGCCGTCTTTCAATTCACCATTCCCATCGAGTCGTAGATGCCGACCGTCCAGTCCGACTCAATCGTATTTGTGGTTGACGATGACGCGTCCATTCGCGACGCGGTGAAAAGCCTGCTGAAATCGGTCGGGCTGCGCGCGGAAGTGTTTGGCTCGACCGAAGAATTCGTAAGCGCGCCGCGGCCACAGGTGCCGAGCTGCCTGGTGCTCGATGTGCGGCTTCCGGGAATGAGCGGGCTCGAGTTCCAGGACGAACTCGAGAAGACCGGGATACGAATCCCGATCATATTCGTCACGGCGCACGGTGATATTCCGATGACTTCGCGGGCGATGAAGGCCGGCGCCATCGAGTTCCTGCCGAAGCCATTTCAGAAGAAGGAACTTCTGGAGGCGATTCATCAGGCTCTCGACCGCGATCGCACGACGCGTGAGGAAGAAGCCGGGCTTTCGAGCCTCCGCGCGGGGTTCGATAGCCTTACCGAGCGAGAGAGGGAAGTGATGGGCCTCGTCGTTACCGGGCTGATGAACAAGGAAGTGGCGGCGGAGCTTGGCGTTACGGAAATTACGATAAAGGTTCACCGCGGCCACGTGATGCAGAAAATGAAGGCCGACTCCCTTGCAGAACTGGTGATAATGGCCGAAAGGCTTAAGCCGCGCCCTGGCAGATAGCTCCGATTGAGTAGAGCCGGCGTCCCCGCCGGCTCTTTCTTATGGCTTTCCCACGGGCCCCTATACCAAAGCATAATTGTTCCACTGATTCCGTCCTGCTAGCTTCAGTTATGAGAACGTCCTGGACAGCTTATTCGGCGGATATTCGGACCCCATCCATCGCGACGCTCCCCAATAATTCGACCGACGGAGCACAACTGGACCCAGATGTCGCGCTACTGCACCGCATCGCCAGCCGGATCTCCACGGCCGCGCCGCTGGACGAGATTCTAAGCGAGCTTGCCGAGGTCCTGGCCGATGCCGTGAAATGCGATACGTGCACGGTGTATGTCGCCGAAGGCGATGATCTTGTCCTGCGAGCGTGGACCAGTCCCAGTCCCGAGACTGCCAACGGCGTGAAAATTAAATCCGTCCTCGAGGCGACCGGATGGACGGTCGGAGAACCCCACCTGGCGGCCTTGGCGCAAGGTGCGTCTGCCGACCCCCGAGTCAAAGTGTTCTTCAACGATTCAATCGAAGGCCGGTTCGAAGCGTTTCTTTCGATTCCGATGGTGAGCAGCGGGCAGTTGGCTGGCGTAATCAACCTGCAGAATCGCGCTCCATACGCCCACGATCCGCGAGAGCTCAGCTTGATCGCAACACTGGGTTTTCTCGCCGGGGCGGAGGTTGAGCGAGCGCGGCTCAGAACCGAAACCGCGCAGCTTTTAGGGCGCCTCGAATCCAGAAAAATCGTCGAACGGGCCAAGGGAATCCTGCAGCGCGATCTGCTGCTCAGTGAAGAAGCCGCCTATCTGACTCTGCAACGAGAAAGCAGGCAGCGGCGGAAGTCCATGAAGGAAGTCGCCGAAGCGATAATCCTCAGCGAAGATCTGAAGAAGAAAAAGTAGCCCCCTCGCACTTTTCCTTGAAGAGCTTAATGCGGACACGCCGAAGAAAGTCCCCGGCCTTGCAATTCTCTCGCTGACAGCCTTAAATGTAATTTCATCAAAGATTGCCGGAGTGTAAATAAATTGAAGCCGGCATTCCTTTAGGGTGACTTCATGACGGTACCGCTTCAAAGACGCGTCTTAACGATGAACCGAGGGTCCGCGACTTTGAAGGCTGCCCTTTATGAAGCTGGAAATCATGAGGAACTTCTCCTTTCGATCACAGTTGGTCAGGCCGGCAGCTCTGGCTTTCGTTTAAAGATTTCAGATTCGAGTGGGACTTCCCTGTTGGATTCCCCGGTCAATGGTGGGGACTCGATTGCTGCGTTGGAAGTAATGGTAGCGTGGATGAGCGACCACGGTTTTCTCGCTCAGCTGGCCGCTGCGGGTCATCGGCTCGTCCAGGGAGGGCCTCGGCACAAGACCCCAGAACGGATCACTCCGGAATTCTTGTCGGAAATGGAGCAGCTCGCGCCACTCGACCCCGATCACATGCCATCTGCCATTCAGGGGATTCAATTCGTCGCCCGGAAATTTCCGGAACTTCCGCAAGTGGCGTGTTTCGACACCGCATTTCATAGCTCACTTCCACAAGTCGCGCGCATGTACGCGCTGCCTCGAAGCCTTTTCGACCAGGGCATCCTGCGGTACGGCTTTCACGGACTTTCCTACGAGTACGTCATGAGCGAGCTGTGCACGCTCGAAGGAAAGCTCGCCAATGGGCGCGTGATCATCGCCCATCTTGGCAGCGGCGCGAGCATGGCCGCGGTCAAAGAGGGGAAAAGCATTGATACATCAATGGGCTTCACCCCGCTTGAGGGACTTGTGATGAGTACGAGATCTGGTGATGTTGATCCGGGCGTGCTGCTCTATCTCCTCGAGCACAAGAAAATGGCCGCGAAAGAGATCAATACACTAATGAATAAGGAATCTGGCCTGCTGGGGGTTTCGGGAATGTCCGGAGATATGAAGGTGCTGCTCGACACGAAGCAGCAGGATGTGCGGGCCCGGGAAGCTGTGGATCTGTTCTGCTACCGGGCGAAGAAATATATTGGCGCGTATGCCGCGGTTCTTGGAGGATTGGACCTGCTGGTCTTTGCGGGAGGAATTGGAGAACGTGCACCCGCGGTTCGCAAACAGATCTGCGACGACTTGGATTTTCTGGGAGTTCGTTTGGATGCGCCAAGCAATGAAGCCGACGCAGCGGTAATATCGTCTTCCCAAAGCCGCGTAAGAGTGCGCGTCATCAGCACCAACGAGGATCTCATGATCGCGCGGCATGTCCGTTCCACTCTCGGATGGACAAATATATAATCGTACCGGGATGGCTCTGCCGGAATCCCGCCTCGTGAATTCAGGAGCAAAGATGCTTGAGTTTGACGCTGCGTTATCCACCGTTGTCGAAATCAAAGAAAAATCACAACGCACGGTGAACTCACCGGCCGGCGCGAAGCCGAATGGGCCGCTTTCGGCCGAGTTGTTGGACAAGATGCACCGCTATTGGTTCGCCGCGAATTATCTCTGCGTCGGACAAATCTATCTGCTCGATAATCCGCTGCTCCGCGAACCGCTCAGCAGGGAGAACATCAAGCCGCGATTGCTGGGGCATTGGGGCACGTCCGCCGGACAGAATTTCATCTACGTGCATTTGAACCGGCTGATCCGGCAAATGGATGCAAATATCATTTACATCTCAGGGCCTGGCCACGGAGGGCCGACGCTGAACGCTTGCGCGTACCTGGAAGGAACCTACACCGAGGTGCATCCCGACATCACCCAGGACATCCACGGCATGCGTCTTCTGTTTCGTTCGTTTTCCACGCCCGGGGGCATCCCGAGTCACTGCGGGCCGCATACGCCAAACTCGATGCATGAAGGAGGCGAGCTGGGCTACTCACTGGTCCACGCCTTTGGAGCGG
>PMUS01000032.1:6412-67426 GCA_003166795.1 Acidobacteriota bacterium
GGGGCGGTGCTGCCGATTCTGCACCTGAACGGTTACAAAATCTCCGGCCCGACGGTGATGGCGCGGACGAGCGACGAAGAACTTGGGTTGTACTTCAAGGGACTTGGCTACACTCCTTATTTCGTCGAGGGGGACGATCCCGAGATCGTGCACCAACTTTTCGCGGCGGCTCTCGATTCGTGCTACGCGCGAATACGCGAGATTCAAAAAGTCTCGCGGGCAGATAAAGACCAGCCTCGGGAATCCTGGCCGATGATCGTCCTGCGCACCCCGAAGGGTTGGACATGCCCGAAAGAAGTAGATGGCGTGCCCATCGAGGGCACTTTCCGTGCGCATCAGGTTCCGCTCTCGACCGTCCGCGAGAATCCGGAACATCTGAAGATGCTCGAAGCATGGATGCGGAAGTACCGGCCCGAGGAGTTATTCGATAAAGAGGGACGTCTCATCGCCGAACTGGCGGCGCTTGCTCCGGATGGAAGCCGCCGTATGGGCGCGAATCCTCATGTGAATGGCGGGAGATTGTTGAAGGCCCTCGATCTGCCCGACTTCGCGCAATACGCGTTGTCCATTCCGGGCCCGGGCGAGGTGGTGGCCGAGGCACCGCGCAAGTTGGGAGAATATCTGCGCGATGCGATCAAGCTCAACCCGGCGAATTTTCGACTGTTCTGTCCGGACGAAACGAACTCCAATCGCCTGAACGCTGCGTTTGACGCGACCGATCGTTGCACGATGGAGCCGATCGTATCCATTGATGACCATCTGGCCCCCGACGGCCGCGTGATGGAAGTGCTCAGCGAACACCTTTGCGAAGGCTGGCTCGAAGGGTATCTGCTGACCGGCAGGCACGGCATGTGGTCTTCCTACGAGGCATTCGCCCAGGTAGTAGATTCCATGGTGACGCAGCACGCGAAGTGGATGGAGCAATGCCTGGAATATCCCTGGCGCAGGCCGATCGCTTCTCTAAACGTCTTGCTCACGAGCCATGCTTGGAGAAATGATCACAATGGTTTCAGCCACCAGGCGCCAGGGTTTGTGGACAACGCGCTGCAACGGCGCAGCGACGTGGTTCGAGTCTACTATCCGCCGGATTCGAACTGCCTGCTCAACGTATTCGACCACTGCTTGCGCAGCCGGAATTACGTCAACGTGGTTACCTGCGGAAAGCAGCCGGAGCTGCAATGGCTCACGTTTGACGAAGCGCTCGCCCATTGCTCTCAGGGCGCATCGATCTGGAAATTTGCGACGAACGATGGCGGAGGCGAACCAGACATCGTCCTGGCGTGCGCCGGCGATGTCCCTACGATCGAGGCCTGCGCAACTTCCTGGCTGCTGCAAAAGCACGTGCCTGGCATCAAAGTGCGCGTCGTGAATGTCGTAGACCTCAACTCATTGATGAGTCCCGACGATCATCCGCACGGCATGGACAATATTTCGTTTAACGCGCTATTTACGCCGAATGTGGACGTGATCTTCGCATTCCATGGCTATCGTTGGATTATCCATAGCATGGTACATGGCCGATCGAATGAGTCGCGGTTTCACGTCCGCGGGTTTAATGACGAAGGCACAACCACCACGCCATTCGATATGGTTGTGCTCAATAAGATGAGCCGGTTCCATTTGGCCATTGATGCGCTGAAGCATATGCCCCGATTGCGTTCGCAGGCGTCGGACGCGATCGACATGTTCAAAAGGAAACTGTACGAACATCACGCTTACATTCGGGAGCATTTCGAAGATATGCCGGAAATTCGGAATTGGAGCTGGACAAAGGATTTCAGCGAGCCACCCGCTCCTCCGCCACTGGCGAAAGAACAACCTCGCGCCCAACTATTTTCGGACGCGTAGTCGGGGCCTATTTGGGCTTCGTCTGTCCACTTTGAAATTCCCCAACGCGGAAACGCATCCAACGGCGTCGCACGAACTGTTTCGGACGACGCTATTGGTGAGAAACATTGTCAACGGCGGTCTGCTGGCCCGGGGGAATTTCGGTGCCGACAGGATAAACGATAATCTGGATGTCACCCCAGCCGGAGTCCGCCGTTGCGCCAGTCTTCTTGCCCATTCCCAGGGTTTTGAGCTGTGTGTCATCGAAGCCGAAATTGCCAACCAGGTACGCGCGTATCACCGCGGCGCGGGCCTGCGACAGCACCAAGTCTTTCTGGGCGTCTCCCGTCATTCCGGTGGAAACGACCACAACCGCGATACCAAACTCATTGGCGGCAAGAAATTGTCCTGCCGCACCCAAGGACTGCGGGCTCTTCAGCTTGGCTGTGTCAATCTGGTCGAAGAGGCTCTTTGGCTCGAACGTGAAAGTCTTCAGAGGGGGAGCTACAGGCAGGGTGGTGATTTCGTCTTTCGCCAGGTCAGTAGAATCTTCATAGCCGCGTTTCTTAAAATACCCGCGGAGCAGGAAATTTGTCTTCAGCGCTTCCATGTTTTCCTGGAAGTCTGCGATCCCCGCTTGAGCGTGGACCATCGTGTCACGCATTCCAACCGTGGTCTGGTCCAGTTCGGTATACATTTTCTTGTCGTTGATCAGGGCCCCAATCGTTCCCTGGCCGTCGTCAATCTTCGCTGTAATGGATTTTAGGTTCGCGGTTGCCACGGTCGTGTTGCTGATAGCTTCCTTACTGCTGTCCAGAATCGCGTCCGTTTTCTTGATCAGGTCCGCGATGACAAGCGGAGGCTGGCTGGCGATGGTGTCGCCGTCCCGTACATTCAACCCTTGGGCGGATCCAAAAGAGATCGAGACATATTCATTGCCCAGAAGCCCTTCGGTCTCAATGGCAGCCACGGAGTCCTGCTTGACGATGTCGTGGGTCGAGCGCTGCAGATCCATCAGCACGGTGATTTTGTCGGTTGGTTTTTTCGGCAGCTCGATGCGGCGCACGCTGCCGCTGTGGACTCCGCCTACTCGCACCTCCGCGCCTTCGTCCAGTCCAACAACGGTGCTGAACTGCGTTTTCAACCGATAGGTGGAGGAGAAGAGGTATTGCCGGTCTCCGATGATGAAAATACCCGCTACCAGAATCGCCAGCGTCGCGATGATGAAAGCCCCCAGCCTAGCCGCTCTTGACATATGTGCTCCCTATGAATCCCGCTTGAAGAATTCCGCGACAAACTTGTCGTCGCTTCGCTCAAGCTCCTCGAAGGTGCCTTCGATCACCGCATTACCTTCGTGCAACAGTACAATTCGGTCCGCGATCGTCTTGGCGCTGTGCAAGTCGTGCGTGACCACGATGGACGCAACGTCGCGTTCTTCCTGCAATTTGAGGATCAGCTCGTCGATTTCGCGGGAAGTGATGGGATCGAGACCCGCGGTGGGTTCGTCGAGCAGCAAGATGCCGGGCTCGAGCGCCAGCGCGCGCGCCAGTCCCACGCGCTTTTGCATACCGCCCGAAAGTTCGGTGGGCATTTTGTTCAGTTCATTTTCCATGCCCACGCCGGCGAGTAATTCCTTGACGCGGTCCGCCCGCTCCGATGCCGACATTTTTGTATGGCGCCGCAGGGGAAACGCAACGTTTTCCTCGACGGTCAGGGAATCGTAGAGTGCCGCATTCTGAAACAGGAAACCGATCGTCTTCCGGATTTCATTCACCGCTTCGAGGTTGGAATTCGTGATTTCCTGCCCGTGGATGAGAATTGATCCCGAGTCAGGCTTCTGCAACCCGACGATCAGCTTCAGCAGGACGCTCTTTCCGGTTCCGCTGCGGCCCAGCACCGCGAGGGTCTCGCCGCTGCCAACGGTCAGATCAACACCGTTTAAGACCACTTGTGCCTCGAAGGTTTTATGCAAACCCCGCAGAACCATGGCGGGGCCGGCTCCGTTCCGCTCGGTATTTTCAGGCGCGTGGTTGGCGCCACTCCCGGCTACTTGCAACGTGGCTGATTGGTTGGAGTTCATCATGGGAAGAACACCAGGATTAATTTGGTCAAGATGACGTCGGCCAGCATGACAAAAAGCGAAGATAGGACGACCGAACTCGTCGCCGATCTACCCACGCCCTCAGTGCCGCCCTGGCTGCGCATTCCCTGGAAGCACGCGATCACACCGATGATCAGGCCGAACACGGTGGTTCTGAAAGTCGGCGCCAGAAAGTCGCTGAAGCTCGCGCCGGCAAATCCCGCATGGAGGAACTTTTGGAAGGAAATCGGTTCGGCCAAGGCGGTCGCAATCCAACCGGTCATCACGCCGGCAAAATCGGCGGCCAACGTCAGCAGCGGGAGCATCAGGACGCAAGCCGCGATGCGCGTGAAGGCCAGCAGCTTGTAGGGATTCACGCCGGAGGCCTCGATGGCATCAATCTGCTCGGTTACCTTCATCGAACCCAATTCCGCGCCGATACCAGCGCCCACGCGGCCGCTAACTACCAGGCCGGTAACGACGGGTCCTGTTTCGTGAATGATCGCGAACACAATTGCGGCTGGAAGCATGGCCTTGGCGCCGAATCGAATCAGGCTATGACGACTTTCCAAGGCGAGGACCGCTCCGATGGCCGCGCCCGCCATCGCCACCATCGGCAACGATTTGGAGCCTACTTCGTCAAGCTGTCGAATCAGCTCGCGGCCTTCAAAAGGACGTCTAACCGTTGCCCGCATTACCTGCCAGACAAAAATGCCGAGCTCCCCAAACCATTCGAGGAAGCCGTTGATCGGGCTCCAGAGCGACGCCAGAGAAGATTGGACCAGTGACGTACCTTGCAGCGCGTCGTGGCCGACCCAGAGGCGAGAAATCTTGGCGTTGTGGCTCATAAGGATGGCTCAGGGGTTCGAGCTTGCCAGCGCGTCCGTTCCTGAAGATGAGGAGCGATTGGCGCGTCCAAACAGCGTGTGTGGTCCGCCGTAGATGAATTCGCGCGCGATATTTCCTCCCGCAAACGCCAGAAGGGCGTAGCTGCCCATCCGCATTCCGTCCGCGGCGCCATACCGGCCGGGATACCAACCATAGACGGCGGTCATGGAACCAACATAGGGCGCAACAACCGCGGCGAATGACAAACGCCGATAGCCGTCGTCGCCGTAACGCGCTGTCACCGTCGAAATCACTGCGTGCCCCAATCGCCGAAGCACGCCGCTGCATTCACAGCGGTAATACAGTGTGTCTTCGCGGAAGGCTTCCGCCAGCGCGTAACGCGTCGTCGTCGTTACCATCGCAATGCCAAAGTCGGAGCCAACTCGCTCGCCGTAAGCACCCGCGCCATTGCCCCACTCACGAGGGGTTTTATCCACTTGGTCGAATGCTCCGAAGATCGCGGCGCCCGCGACTGGATAAGGGCCAAAGGTATCGAAGAGGTAGCTCCGGACTTTCGCCCTCTCCGATGGACGCCTGTAGCCCGATTCCGATTGCGGCAGCGGTTTGTCCGGGAGGGGAGAGACGGTGTTGCTGCTGGAAAATCCAGTGCCAGCGCCCGATTGCGCTTGTCCAACGGGCGCAAGCGCTCCGAGAGTCGCGGCGACGATCGTCAAAACACCGATTCGAAACCTCTTCATGCGAAAGGCTCCTGACCTGGGATCCCCGTCTTGTGATCGAGAATGGCTGTGGCAACAATCGAGAGGGGGGCCAAGATCGTTAGAAACAAAAGTAGCAGCAGGAGGGTTCGCCGTCTGTTCCAAACAGGACACAATTCCAGGCCATCTTGGTTCTCCGCTTGCTGTTCTGCGGGGCGGGCGGACCGCGAACGTGCTGAAGCTTACGCGGACGATCAAGTCTGTTGGTTCAGGAGATTCTCAGGCGATCCTGAGGCGATTGAATACGGGGACTTTGGCAACGTCTACCGCGAGCGCAAAAACAATTGCTCCGGCGAGAGTTCCACCGATCAGGAGCAGCGGGAGAGGGGCCATTGCGATGCCCCGATTCGCCATCGTTGAGGCGATCAATAGATCGGCGACCGACGAAAGCACAACCCAGCGGCTTGGGTGGTTTGACCAGTGGCGCTGACGAGTCCGATTCGTATACATCGTTGCTTGATTGCCGAAAACGATGAGCAGAAAAGCGAGAGTTTGAAGGGCCTCCATTCCGAGACCGAGCCGGAATTTTCCGACGGCCAGCACAGCCGTGCAGTACACCAACTCGGAAATTCCCATAAAGGCGCCCGCGAACGTCAGATTGCCCACTCGCCAGGCATTTGGCGTCCCGGACGGCCGCACGTTGTCGGTCGTCAATGACATACCCAAGAAGTCGCCGGTGATCATGATGATGACCATCAGCATCGGAGTCAGGATCGCGTGTCCGGTTATGATCAGGCCCACGGCGAGGAAGAGCACCTGCACAATTTTCTTCGTAACGGAGTTCAGGGTATAGGTCAGAATTCGCTGAAACGTTATCCGGCCCTCTTTTACCGCTGCCACTACGCCCTCGAGTCCCGGTTTAGTCAGCACGATTCCGGCGGCCGACTTGGCGACGTCCGTGGCAGTCGAAACCGCAATTCCCATCTGCGCCTGCCGCAACGCCGGCGCGTCATTGGCGCCATCGCCGCACATACCGACGGTGTGGCCGCTCTTCTGGAACGCTTGAACGAGGTGATATTTATCCTCCGGAAGGACCCCGGCAAAGACCGCGAAGGCTTCAGGGCGCACACTCTGCGGAATTGGCCCAGGCGGACAGATCGCTCCCTCGAGTCCCACGGCTTTTGCGATGATCGCTGCCGTCGCGGGTGCGTCGCCGGTTACCATCACCGTGCGTACGCCCAAAGTGCGAAGCTCCTTGATAAGCTCCGCCGCATCCGGGCGAGGTGGATCGCTCAGCGCGATGAGTCCAGAAAGCCGCATCGGCGCCAGCGTGCCCACGGCGACGGCTAAAACCCGGAAGCCCTGGCTCTCGAGTTCGTGGGCCGCAGCGGCCGCTGTAGGCACCGGCTCGGTGAGGGCGATGATCGTGGCAAATGCTCCCTTCACGGCACGCAGTGTGCCGCCTTTCGCGTCTGTCGCTGTAGCCTCAGACATTTTTGTCGCTGGATCGAACGGCACGAACTTAATTAATTTGGGGGGATCGACGATGTTTTTTTGCGCGGCTGCTGAGCGGATGGCCGCGTCTACGGGATCCTGACCGCCCTCTGAACTAGCCAGGGCCGCCATTGCCAGGACGTGCGCTTCATCGAAGCCAGGCTGAGGACGTATAGCTGTTACCACGAGCTCATTGCAAGTTAACGTGCCCGTTTTGTCTGAGCAAAGAATGTCCAGTGTTGCCGCCTCGTCCACAGCAGACAATCGCGTTGGAAGCACACCCATGCGCGCCAGGGCCTTTGCGCCCAACGCCGCTGCGAGCGTAAACGTGGCGGGCAGAGCGACGGGGATGGACGCCAGAACAGCCGTGAGAACGAGCGGGATAATCTCGCCAATCGGCATTTTGCGAGCATGGGCATACGCCACGAGCAAGCCAATGACGACGCCATTGAAGACCGCAAGATTTCGCACCACGCGCACGACTGTTTTTTGCTGAGTACTTTCGACATGGGCGGTGCGGACGAGTTCGGCGGTGTGTCCGAACTTCGTGCTTGCCCCCGTAGCGGTGACGATCGCCGTTGCTTCGCCGCGCCGCACCAGCGCCCCCGCATAAGTTTGCAGGCCCGGTCCAGCTTCAATGGGGACGGACTCGCCGGTGAGCATGGACTGATCCAGCAGGATCGATCCTTCGACCAGCTTTACGTCAGCTGCAACCACGCCACCAAGCGAAAGCTTCACGGCGTCACCCGGTACGAGTTCCGCAGCGGGTATGACCTTCCAAACTCCATCGCGCCGGACGGAAGCTGAAAGCGCGAGCCGCGACTTCAACGCGGCAAGAGTGGCCTGTGCGCGCCCCTCCTGGAAGAATCCGAGGGCGGCGTTGAATACCAAAAGGCCGGCGATTACTGCGGCTTCGACGTACTCGTGCAGAGCTATCTGAAGGATGACCGCGGCCTCCAGCATCCATGGGACCGGCGCCCAGAATTTGGCCAGCGCCATGCGCAATGGCCGTACAGCCGTATCCGGCATTGCATTCGGGCCGAACTTCGCAAGCCTCACGCGTGCTTCGTCGCTCGTGAGGCCGCGCGCCACGCTATCGTCGGGACTACCTCGCACCGTTTTCTGTGGAACAGTCGGATTGTCAGCGGCGGCGGGCATCGTTTCAGCGGGGCTTTAGAATTGGGATATTCGCACCAAGGTGGAATCTTAGCGAGCCGAGAAAAAGCTTACTGTTCATTTCGGAACAATGCGCCACTGCGGGGCCGAATCGCTGGGGAAGAATGGTGGGCCCGCTAGGGTTCGAACCTAGGACCAACGGATTATGAGTCCGCTGCTCTAACCAGCTGAGCTACGGGCCCCACGCATTCACCACATACTACACGGCAAAGAGTTGATGGACAAAACGACCTTTAACTCGCTGGTCGCTGAGTCGGGTTAGTGAGTGTGATCGTGCATCGCGTTGGGCCGGATGAAGAATTGGGTCTTGTCAATGTTCGCGGGAACGGCCACGTCGAAGAAACCCACCATCATTTCATCGTAGGTTTGATCTCCCCAATACACAGCGGCGGACGGGTCCGGGTTATGCGGATTGTTTTTTGAATTGTCGAACCATGCGATGGCTTGCAGCGTGGTTCCTGCCGGGAGCTGCCGGGGCTCGGCGAGCCGATAGCTCAACTGCCAGTAGAAATCGTAGTTGACGCGGAGCAGCGTCACTGTGGTGCCATCCGGGCGAACAATGTTGTATTCGAAACGCTTGCCGCGCAGGTGCATGTGCGGAAAAAAGCTGAGGAGCACGGCGTCATTCGGCAGCGAACCGTGAACCTCGACGCGATAGTCGTCCACGCCCGGCGGAATGACGAAGTCGCTGTTGGTCAACTGCAGGGTCAGGACGCGCTGCGCCGGTGGCTGCTTCGCGAAAACGAGCCCGATCTTGGTCTGGTCGGTGGTCGCGCGGCCGTGCGTGGTGTAATGCATCTGGAAGATTAGATCCGAACCCGCGGGAATGTACTTCGCCATTCCGGCAGGCCAGTTATCCGGCGAGCTTCCCGGCGCGTACACGAGAAGGATGTCCGCTTTGGTCGTGTGAGTATCGTGGCGATCCTGTTCGTCCGTCATGTCCGACGCCGTGAACGGCACACCGACCGGCGCGTGCCGTAGCCAATTCGAGTCCGGTGGACGGATGTACACGACAGCGTGGTGAACATTCTCGCGGCTGGTGGGCCGGATTTCGGACATGCTTACCCATTTCCCTTCGGTGAAGCCGGTGGGCACGATTTCGTAGGTGTACTCGACGTCGCCATGCGCGGGAATCGCGACTGGTTTCGGCATCTGAACGATTAGGTCCGGCGCAGGAATATTCCAACCGTTGATCCACTGACGCGGCGGCGGGGCATCGCGCGGATCTCCCGCCGGAACATTCGAGCCCGCCCACGACTCGATCGTTTGGATCTCGTCGGCCGATAGCGACGGATCGTTTTGAAAGTGGCCGACACTTGGATCGGCAAACCACGGAGGCATTCTGCGCTGGCGCACGGAGTCGGCCACCGCGTGCGCCATTGGCCGAACTTGTTGATAGGTGACAAGGGACATCGGGCCAATTTCGCCGGTTCGGTGGCAGCTCTGGCAGTGCCGCTGCAGAATCGGCAAGACATCGCGGTAAAAAGTTGGGGCGCCGATGGCGTGTGCCACGCCGCGCGTGGGAGCGGTCTGCGAATGTCCGGTCGCGGCCGCCCCGGCGAAAAACGCGAGCGCGGAGAGGAGGGCGGCGGTCCACTTGGGAGAGTTGGTCATTCGGCTCGGAAGATTTTCGGTTTCATCAACCGGATTGTGGGCATTTGCCGTTTTGAATGCAACCGGCGCGCGAGGAGGGTCTCGCCGACTGCTTACAATACGAAACAATCTCAAAAAAACGCACTGCGGAAACCTGCTGCCGCCGTAAAATCTCCGCATGGCAAAGGGCTGGGAGAGCAAGTCAGTCGAAAGTCAGGTCCAGGATTCCGAGACGAAGGACAGCGGGCAACGCGGGGTGCAATTAACAGCCGCGCAGGTTGACACCCGCCGCCGCAGGGAAGTGCTCTTTCTTTCGCGCACTCGCGTGCAGAGAGATTTGCAAGCGAGCCAGGACCAGCGTTACCGCGATCTGCTCACTCGAGCGCTCTCGGACCTCGAAGCACAGCTCTCCGCTCTCGACGAAAAGATCTAATCGAAAATCCACGCAGAAACAATTGCACTCCGTTTAATCGGTGTTGCGCGCTCGTGCGTGTGCTTGGCTCCGGGGGCTCGCGCCACATAACCACCATAAATGGCGGGGCCTCGCCAAGCATGTTTGCCAGGGCGTAGCGGTGCTACGCCCCTACAATCTCAACCACTAGTCGCGCGGTGATTCCGATTCCGCGTCTTCGATGAAGAACACTCCCACGCCATTCTGATTTTCTTCACGGCCGAGCGCGCAATGCACGACCGTCGCGCGGAGCGCGAGCGTGCTCGATCGGTTCTGTTCTCCCGCGGCCTCGATCACCACGCGCAATTCCGATTGCAGGCGCGGCCGGTTGTTCAGGGATAGATAAGCGCCCTGCATACTGATGTCGCGCAAGGTCGCTTTTTCTTCGAATGACACACCGTCCACGGTCTGTCCACTGACGGTGACCGCAAACCGGAGCCGGCGGCGCTGTCCCAGACGCGATTCGGGCAGCGCCACGTCCACGCCGCGCTCGCTGAGGGTCGCGGACATTCCCTCCATCGCCGCCCAGGTGCACGGAAATTCCTGACGCGCCGCGGAAAGAAAGCCGTCCACCATTCGGCTCGAGGAATCCGGATCGTGATGGAAGAGAATCAAATTCTTGACTTTGCACTCGCGCGCGATTTTCACGCCTTCGAGCCAGCACGAGTGGCCCCACCCCTTGCGCGTGGACGAAAGCTGTTCCGGTGAATACTGCGCGTCGTAGACCAGCACATCCGCGCCCTGCGCGAGCTGGCGCAAATTGTTGTCGAACTCCGGGACGCCGGGTTCATTGTCCGTGGCATAGACGATCGAGCCGATGGGGGTATCCAGCCGGTAGCCAAGGCAGCCTTGCGGATGATTCAGCCATGCGGTCGAGACATGCGTTCCGTCCACATCCCATTTCTCGCCGCCCTCGATTTCGCGAAAGAAGCGCGCCGAGGACATCATGCTTACGTCCACCGGAAAATACGGACTCGCAAACTGCGATTCCAGCACCTGACGCAGGCTGTTGCGACCCAGATACTTGGATTGAAAGCTGTAGAGATGAAAGCGATTTTGCGATTCAAAAAATGGATGAAAAAAGGGAAGACCCTGAATATGGTCCCAATGGTAGTGGGTAACGAGAACGTGGGCTTCGATACCTCCGTCGCCCTGCCAGCGCGTCCAGCGATTGTGCTGCGCGTGCAGATGATTGCCGAGCATGCGCAGGCCGGTGCCGCAATCGAGGATGAAATGCGGTCCGTTCGCGACAGACAATTCCAGGCACGCCGTGTTCCCGCCGTAGCGATATGTATCGCGCTCAAGCGTCGGCGTTGAGCCGCGAACTCCCCAGAAGGTCAGTTTGGCGTTGTTTTGGGGCATGAAGGGGCCATTCCCGGCCCATGGTTCTGCCGGCATCCTTCAATTTTCGGGAAGCCAGCGATCAATTTAATGGTAGGGGCGTGCCGCGGGCGAGTCAATTGAGTTTCTGGCACGCGCAGCGAGAAACGCACGTCCAGTTGCATCCCTGGCGACACAGGCGCGGTGCCACTGTCCGCCGGAGCCTATCTGCGGGTAGAATTCAGACGATGCACCTCCACGCGCATGGCGGCTCCGGTGATGACCGCGGCCACGACCATGGTCACGGCCTGGGTGACGCTGCCACGGGAATCCTGGGCGCGGCTGTCGTAGCCACGCTGGCGCTCGTCGTCGTTGAGTTGGCGGCCGGTTACGCGGGACATTCAATGTCTCTAGTGGGCGACGCCGTCCACAATCTGACGGACGTGCCGACGCTCGTGATCTCCTGGCTTGCCACGCGATGGGCGCAGCGCCCCCCCACGCACGAAAAAACTTACGGATACCATCGCGCGGGAATCCTGGCCGCGTTTGTGAACGCGATGATACTCGTGCTCGCTTCGCTCTTCGTGTTGGGCGAGTCCGTTCTGCGCCTTCGTCATCCGGTCACTGTGGGAACGGGATTGATGATGTGGGTGTCGGTCCTCGCGCTTGCGATCAACGGAGGCATCACACTGGCGGTGCATCGCGGGCGGCGCGATTTGAATATGCGCACGGTCTGGATTCACAACCTGGGTGACGCGCTATCGAACGTCGCGATCTTTGCAGGCGCGTTGGCAATCCGCTGGACGGGCGCGCAGTGGGTGGACCCGGTGATCGGCATAGGGATTGGCGCGATGGTCCTGTGGTCGGGGCAGGGAATTCTGCGCGAGAGCGGCCACATCCTCCTGGAAGGGCTGCCGCGCGAGATTCGTCTGGAAGACGTGGCTGGCGCGGTGTTGCGCGTCGAAGGAGTTCAGGAAGTCCACGACATGCACATATGGACGCTCGGTACCGATCTCCAGGCGCTTTCGTGCCACATCTGCATCCCGGACATGCACATGGAAGAAAGCGAACGCGTCCTCAAGAATATCCGCGACATGCTGGCGCGCGATTTTCAGATCACGCACACGACGATTCAGTTTGAGCGCGCCGGTTTGCCGGCCGAGACGGGACTGTACATGCCCGCGCCCGTGCGCCGCTCGACGCAGTAGCGTTCGATAGTGACCGGGTTTCGGGTTGCGCGTTAATTGGACTTTAGTTCGCAACGCGTACGGAAGAGTCCGGCTCCGTTGGTCGCTCCGGATACGATGCTGTTGTCATCGTGCGATTCGGGGTTGTCTCTGGTATGAAAACCTGCCTCACCTTGGGTCTATTGTTTGCGCTTGCTTGTCCTCATTTCAAGCATCCTGAAAGCAACTCCGCAAATGCCTCGGTCGAGACTGACGGCACTTTCGATATTACTGTCGATGCACATGAAGACACCCCGCAGAGATTTCTGGACGACAACTACGATGTCGGTTCCACCGATCCACGCGATACTGACTTCATCAGCCTCGACAAAGCCCGGGCTGGACACTTAGATGCAATCTTCTTTTCTATTTGGGCCTATCCTGCAAAGTACAAAGGCCATTTTGGGCAACGAACACTCGATTTGATTGATTCCGTATATTCGCAGGCAGAGCGCCACCCGGATCGAATGATGATGTGCTTTTCGGTTGAGGACATTCAGCGTGCCCACAACCAAGGCAAACTGGCGGCCCTTTTGGGTATCGAGGGTGGCCACTCCATTGAGAACGATCTGGGAATGTTGCGCGACTTTTACCGGCTCGGCGCGCGCTATATGACGCTTACGTGGAACAACACGAACGAGTGGGCAGACTCGAGCGGAGACACCGGGGAGTCCGATGTCGTGCATCACAACGGCCTAACCGCATTTGGTCGAGCGGTCGTGCTCGAAATGAACCGGCTTGGAATGATGGTCGATATTTCTCATGTCTCAGACAAGACGTTTTGGGATGTACTTGCTGTCACCAAGGCGCCCGTTATTGCGTCCCATTCGTCATCCAGGGCCCTCGTTGATATTCCCCGCAACCTAAGCGATGACATGCTCCGTGCCGTTGCTCGTAACGGAGGGGTTGTGAACGTAGCGTTCGCGGGTAGTTTTGTCGACAACGACTTCAACAGTGAAGCGTACGCTCAACACCTGCGAATGCTGGCCGCTGCTGAGGAATATAACGCTAAACGGCGCGCCGCTTCTTTACCTGTCTCACCGGAGGAAACGCAGCGGTTTGAAGTCGAATGGCTCGGAAAAAACAAAATCCCCAGAGTGCCTTTGAAGTCGCTCATTGACCACATAGATCATGTCGCACAGGTCGCTGGAATCGATCACGTCGGTCTTGGATCTGATTCCGACGGAGTCGACTTCTTGCCACAGGACATGGATAGTTCTGCGGATTTGCCGAAGATTAGGCAAGCCCTTTTGGAGCGCAACTATAGTCCCGACGATGTCAACAAGATCATGGGAGGGAACATGCTTCGAGTGTTTCTTGCCGTCGAACGAGCGAGCCGCGGGTTGCAAACGCCGGTCAATTCCCGATAAGTCGAGTTGTTGGAAATTGGGTAGTTACCTGTGGTTCACGGGCTGATGCGGCGACGAGAACGCGGCGCGGGTTGGCAGCGCGGGCAAAAATAACTGCTGCGCCCGGCAACGATCGCGCGTTGGATCAGCCCATCGCCGCGGAAGCACTTCTTGCCCTTGCGCTGATAGACGCGATGGCGCTGTTGAAACGATCCTCGCTGGCCCTCGGAGTCCACGTAATCAGAGACCGACGAGCCGCGCATTCGAATGGCTTCCTCGAGCACCTGGCGCACCGCGCGATGAAGGCGGCGCAGCTCGGTGTCCCTCAGATTTGCACCGAGGCGCATCGGATGAATCCGCGCGCGCCAAAGGCTTTCGTCGGTATAGATATTTCCCATGCCGCGCAGGACGCGCTGATCGAGCAGCAGGGCCTTGATTCGCGCGCGCCGCCCCCGCAGTTGCGCGACAAACTCCGCTTGAGTTGCTTCGAGCGGGTCGAGGCCGAGTTTGCCGAGAGCAGCTTCCTGCGTGCCGGCGGAAAGGATTCGCATTTTGCCGAAGCGGCGAATGTCGGTGTAACGAAATTCGCGGCCGTCGTCGAGCGCGAAGAACACATGGGTATGCGGCGCTACGGGCGCTTCGGAAGGGCCGACGACGATTTGCCCGGTCATGCCCAGATGAATCAGCAGCGCGAAACTTACCTGGCTTCCGGTTGAGGCTTCGAGTTCAGCGACGATGAATTTTCCGTGCCGCCGCACGCTGTTGATGCGGCTGCCGGGCAGGTCGCGTTCGAGCGCGGCCGGGTCTTCGATGAAGTCCACTTTGCCGAGGCGCACGGTGAGTATCCGCCGTCCCGGCAGGACGGCCCGCAGGCCGCGGACAACGGTTTCGACTTCAGGAAGTTCGGGCACGGATCGTCAGATGCGCGGCCGCTCTACCGCGATTCGGATTTTGAGCTTTGACTTCGAGCGCCCGTCCGCCTGCAAACGCGGGCTTAGGGTAAAGGAATGCCCGGCGAGGCAACGATGCCGGCCATCCGGAGGATTTCCGCGTACTCCTCATCGGTGAGCGGGCAAATCGTGAGCCGAGTGTTCTTGAGGAATTTGATCTTTCGCAGCAGGCGATCGTCGCGCAGTTCTGCCAGCTTGACCACACGCGGCAGCCGCTCGATCGCGCGGAGATCCATTACCATCTTCTTCGACTCCGAATCCTCGGGATCGGGGTAGGGATCGCGGGTGACCTCGGCCAGTGCGTAGAGCGAGTGCTCTGGCTTGCCGTGGTAGCACAGGGTACGGTCGCCCTTGTGGACCTGTTTGAGCTGCCGAGCGGCGTCGGGGCGGCTTCCGGCGTGCCTCCACATCTCCTTACCCTTCACGAACAGGGTATCCCAGTGGTAGACCCGGGGGTCAACTGCCAGCAGCCAGCGCCTTGGTTTTGGGGGAGCTTGCGTCATCCGTCGAGAAGTGCCGCGCGCACTATACACGCAAGGATAAAATAAATGGAAGCCCTCTCTATAAGATTTTGAGGGAGATTTTGGGAGGAGTTGCTGTAACGGCACCCTTCGGGAGGCAGGCCCGCCTGGGTCGGCTATCCTATGTCCACGAATACGTCGTCGCCGCGGACCTCGACCGGATAGCAATCGACCCCGATGGACGCGTTTTGCACCACTTTGCCGGTGGTAACGTCGTACTGCCAGGCGTGCCAGGGACAGGTAACTACCGTCCCTTCCAGCTCGCCCTCGCCTAGCGGGCCGCCTTCGTGGGCGCATACACTATTGATAGCATGGAACTTACCCGCGACGTTGGCGATCGCAATGGCCTGGCCGCCTACCTGGAATTCATATACTTTCCCTGCAGGGATGTCGTCTTTCCGCGCCGCGCGCACAAAAGCCATGCTTCACCTCTCTCTTCAGTGCTCAACCCCGCCCGTTAGTGGCCGGGCGTGCCAGCCGGGTGGTGATAGGTCTTTTCCCCCGCCTCGATCCGGACTGCCAGCCGGTTCTGCGGCGGCGGAAGCGGGCACGTCGTGTACGGATTATAGGCGCAGGGAGGATTATAGGCCTGGTTGAAGTCGAGGACGACCTGGCCATCCTTCGGCGGACCAGCATCCAGAAAGCGGGACGCGGCGTAGGTTTCGTGGCCGCTGGTCAAGTCGCGAAAAACCACGGAAAGGCCGGACGCGTCGGCTTCAGCGTCGAGCCGCAGCTCCTGCCCATGCAGCGAAAAGACGGCGTAGCCCGGAATCGTATCTTGCAGCGTGTCGCCCATCACGTTCTGGATTTCAATCTGTTTCGGTTTGTCGTACGGAACGTACCGCGCGGTTACGCGATAGGATTCGTCCACGGGGAACCAGCGCGTTCCGGTGAAATCCTTGCGCAGGCGGCTATTCTTGTCCCGCAGGCGGATCGTGTACCGGTCGCCGCTGGAATGAACGTAGAGCGTGAGATCGCCAATTGCGAGCTGGTCGGAATTCGAATCGGAATGCATCTCCGCGGTTTCGGTCGGTTTGCCATTCAAGATGGCCCGCACGCCTGTTTTCACGTGGACGATCGTGCGCCCGGCGTGGAATTCGAAGCTGCCGGCGCTGGCCGGGGCGGAAGCAGGAAGAACGATGTCGTTGAGCGGACCCGATCCGAAAGTGTTTTCGCCTTCGTGCAGCCAGAAAAGACCGCTGACGGTGAGCCAGCCGGTGTCGGATTTCAGCTGCGCCTCATACGATTGCCGCCATTTTTCGACTGTTTGACGATAGCTTGGGCTGTCGGCGCGCGCCGCAAGCAAGATCGAAGCGGCGGCGATGCACAGCACCACCGCACCCGTGGTTTTCCATGCCGCGCGAACGAAGTTCATCGCCCCGCAGCTTGTGATTTGCTCGCGGCCGGCGCCTCGCCAACCTTTGCCAGCAGCTCCGCGAATTTTGCCTCGCGGTCTTTTTGGTCGAGCCCCTGATAGATGTCGGCGATCTGCGTGGCGTTCATGGAGCAAAACTTCGGCCCGCACATTGAACAGAACTTCGCCTCCTTGTAGAAATCATCGGGCAGCGTCTCATCGTGCATCGCCCGCGCGGTTTCCGGATCGAGCGACAACTCGAATTGCTTGTTCCAGTCGAAAAGAAAGCGCGCATAACTCAGAGCGTCGTCGCGATCGCGGGCGCCCGGCCTATGCCGGGCTATATCCGCAGCGTGCGCCGCGATTTTGTAAGCGATTACGCCCTGGCGCACATCGTCCGCGTTCGGCAATCCCAGGTGCTCCTTCGGCGTGACGTAACAAAGCATTGAGGCTCCGTGCCAGCCGATCATCGCCGCGCCGATGGCGCTGGTGATGTGGTCGTAGCCCGGGGCGATATCCGTGACGAGAGGCCCGAGCGTGTAAAACGGCGCTTCGTGGCACAGCTCGTTTTCCTTTTTCACCTGCAGCTCGATCTGATCGAGGGGGATGTGCCCGGGCCCTTCGATCATCACCTGCACGTCGTATTCCCAGGCTTTTGTCGTCAGCTCGCCCAGCACGCGCAGCTCGGAGAATTGCGCCTCGTCGCTCGCGTCGGCCAGGCATCCGGGACGCAACCCGTCGCCGAGCGAAAAGCTGACGTCGTGCTTCTGAAAAATCTTGCAGATGGCGTCGAAATTTTCGTACAGGAAATTTTCTTTCTTGTGGAAGCTCATCCATTGCGCGAGTAAGGCTCCGCCACGGCTGACGATTCCCGTGATGCGGTTCCGCACCAGCGGCAGAAATTCGCGCAGAACGCCCGCGTGGATGGTCATGTAATCCACGCCCTGCTCGGCCTGCTCTTCGATCACTTCGAGCATGATGTCGATCGTCAGATCTTCCGCGCGGCGCACGCGCGAGAGCGCTTCATAAATCGGCACGGTTCCGATTGGCACGGGCGAGGCATGGATTATCTCCTTGCGAATTCCAGCGATGTCGCCTCCGGTGGAAAGGTCCATCACTGTGTCCGAGCCGTAGTGCACGGCGCGGTGGAGCTTCTCGAGCTCGTCGTTCACGTGAGAGGTTGTGGCCGAATTGCCGATGTTTGCGTTGATCTTGCAGTAGAACGCCACGCCGATGCCCATCGGTTCGAGATTGCGGTGGTGAATGTTGGCGGGAATGATGGCGCGGCCGCGCGCTACTTCATCGCGGACGAGTTCCGGCGCGATCTTCTCGCGCGTCGCCACGTAGAGCATTTCCTCGGTGATCGCGCCCTTGCGCGCGTAGTGCATCTGCGAAAAGTTTCTCGCGCCGCCGTTCATCGCCGCGGCACGCTTCTCAATCCATTCGTCTCGCAAAGCCATTGGAACCTCCGATCGCAGGCGCCGCTGCTTCGCAGCTCGCGCTGACCGCGGCCATTATCGCACCGCGCTCCCCACGCGGCAACAACACACGCCCTTCGAGCATGTCAGCTAATTGACACCACTCCGCGCCGGCGGCCGAAACCGGCGCATCAATGAATTGGACTGAAAATTAATTGGGACACCGTCCCAATTAATTGCGGTCGATTTGCGGCGGCGGAGCACACGCAGGGGTGCGTGTGCCACCAAAAACAGGCGAGAAAATGAATTTGGGGCCGATTTGGAGTTATCGGGGGCGGTTGAATTCTCTACCGCCCTCGATGACGGTGCCGCCGCCCTGGGCTAGAAAGTGTATTTCAGAGCCACCTGTATCAGCCTGGGTGAGGCCGCGTTTATTACATGGCCGAAGAGCGAATTGTCCACGTCGCCGCTCACCGCCTGCGGTCCGAAGAATTGCACATGGTTGAAGACGTTGAAGGTCTCCAAACGGAACTGCAGCACATTCGTTTCACTGATATCGAAATTCCGCAGCAGCGCTAAATCCGTGTTGAACAAACCCGGTCCGGAAAAATACCGCCGCTTCACATCTCCGGGGGTGCCGATCGCGTTGTCCTGAAAGGCTGCGGGGTTGAAATAGACTAGTCCGTGGCCGCGCGGATTTGAATTGATGTCGAGCGCCTGACCGGTCGAGTCAGGCAGGTCCAGATATCGATTGTTAACGCCGTTCGGGCTGCTGCCCTGCAAGGAATTGTCGCCGTCCGTGCTCAGGGTAACCGGGAAGCCCGTGCCGATGCGGGTGATACCGGAAATCTCCCAGCCCTTTAGCAGATACTGAGCGTGGCTAGTGAGCCGTTCCAAGGGCGGTTGGTAGTCATAGGTTGCGACGAAGTTGTGCTTCATATTCCAGGCCGAAAGCCCGCGCGTGAAGTTGTAATCGAAGGGATCGACAACATCCGAAAGGGATGAGGCTTGATCGATGGACTTGCTGTACGTATATCCCAGCGTATAGGTAAGACGCTTGGATATGCCCTTTAAGCTCGCCTGCAGAGCGTTATAGCTGGAATTCCCGATGGTGCCTTCGTAGTCGTCATTCCCGAAGTAATTTCCCGCCGCCACGTTGTTGATGAAACTCGTATCCAATCCTCCGCGCGTACCCTGAAGCGGCGTGCCTGCCGGATAGCTGATCCCACCGAATGTGAAAGGTTCAGCGAGGTTGTAAGTGGTATTCTCACCGCCCGGACCGCAAGACTCTCCCGCCGTCAGTACGCCCGGCTGATCGAGGGCAATGCAAAGAGCCGGAGTACCCGGATCCGCAGAATATACGAGGGGCAAATGATGGCCTTGGGAACCGACGTAGCTCAGACTCAGAACGTTCTGACCGGGAAGTTGCCGTTCAATCGACAGGAAATAATTCTCTGTATACGGATAGGTATCGTTCGGAGTCGGAGCGGTCATGCCCGACTGCGGGTTGTAGACGCCATCGTAAACGATGCTTGAATTCGGATGGCGGGCCGTAGCGCCGAGAGGAGGGAACGGAAGGGGATACGGAGTTATTCCGGGCGTGCCGTCGGCCAAATCGTAAGGCGCGGCAAACAGACCGTTATAAACCGTATCGCTCAACCCGTAGGGAGGCTGAGGCTCGTCAATGCCTATCGAATTGCCCTCGATTATCGAGGTAAAGACGCCATAGCTTGAACGGATGCTGGTTTCTCCGGGTCCCCCGAAGACCCTTCCTAGAAACCCGTCGCTGAAGTTCGGGGAATACGCCATGCCGATGCGCGGAGAATAGCGAATCTTCTCGGGAACTAGGGTGTTCGGGACGTGCGGGTCGGTTGGGTAAACGAGCCCGGGAAACGCGTTGGGATACACGACCGATTGTTCGCCGGGAACAAAGGTCGGAACCTGGTTGTATTTTTCCGACCAATACCGCATGAGCTCCATGCGCAGCCCATAGTTGAATGTAAGATTTGACTTGATGCGCCAGGAGTCCTCTCCGTACCAGCCCGCATACCTGTGGCGCGGATAATAATGCCGCGAGTCTTGTTGGTTAAATTGATTCGGCGCTCCGACGAGGAAGTCGGCGAAGTCGCTGCCCGTTTCGTAGCCGTCGAATATGAAGGTGCCATTGAATTCAGCATCCGGATTCACGTTGACCTGCTCGAAACTCACTTCGAGTCCGAACTTGAGCGTGTGATTGCCGATGACTTTGGAGAGGCTGTCGCTCGCCACGAATGTATTGTTGCTTTGTTGTACGTTGGTGATGGGCAAGCCCATCACGAACTGACCCTGGAAGACCACATTTTCGACCCCCGCGATTTCAGGGGCCAAAGGGTAGATGCCGGCCGTTCCCGCGCCGGTCACGAAACCCTGAGAAGCGTAGCTAACGCCCAGCCCGCCCTCTGGCTGGCCTACCACGTTGGAGCTTCTCATGTAGCTAAAATGAGCTTCGTTTACCGTATTCGAGCTGAACGTCTTCGTGTTGCTCACACTGACCAATTGGGAACGGCCAAAGTTCAAACCCGCGAAGCCGGGAATCGTCGCGCCACCCTGTCCGCTCGGAAATGGATTGCTCAGCCTATAATCATCGTAGAAGTAGTACTCGGAAAAACTTCCCCAGCGCCCGGTGTTCTGGTCCGAACGAAAACCCAATTTGTCGTCGCGGACCCTCTCATCCTCCTCGCCCGCAAACGTCGAAGGGCCGTCATTGGGTTTGGGAATATACTGCAACAAGTTTCGCGCGGGAGCTGCCCAGGCTGTCGTTGGAAAAGTGAGCGTGGGAAAGACGCATCGGGAAGTTGATGCGCATGTCGAGGGGTACGTATTGTTCGGGTTATTCAGTGTTGGCTCTCCGGCGGTGTAGTAATAGGGTTCACCGCTGGAAACCGGATAGCCCAGCGAACTTTGGAGCTGCGCCGCCAGACCAGCTCCGGTGACGGCAAAAGGCTGCGCGCCTGGCGGGGCCATTTCCGTGGCCAGATCGGAGAGATCGCCGGAACGGTCGGCGAGAGATGGCACGGAGACTTGTCCCGTATCCAGGCCTTCGATCGTCCGCGTCCCTTGATAGTCCCCGAAAAAGAAGACCTTCTGTTTCTTGATCGGGCCGCCCAGCGTGCCACCGTATTGATTCTGTATATAGGTGTCTCTTACAGGAGAAAAGTAGGCCCTCGAATCGAGATCGGTGTTGCGGAGAAANNCCATATTCCGGATCGAAACTGTTGGTCAGCACGCGGAATTCGTCAATGGAATCCAGATTCGGGACGATACTGGTTCCGCCGTTCATCTCCTCTTTGACGTCGGACCCGTTGACGAGAAAACCGTTGGCGTCTTCGCGCTGGCCGCTAATTGATTGGTTCCCGGCGTTCAAGTCGCCGGAAGGCGGGATCGCCGTCGTGACGCCGGACATCACGACGGCGTCACCCGTCTGCGTTGTCATCGGCACGATTCCGGGTTGAAGCGCCAGCAGATCGGTGAAGCTCCTTCCGTTCAGGGCCACAGCGGTCATCACCGGCCCGTTCACAACGTCGCCCATTTGCGTGCTTTGAGTCTCTACTTGCACTGCCGCTTCTGCCTGGACGGTAACTTGCTGACTTTGATCGCCCAACTGGAGGCTGATGTCCGCCTGAAGTTTTGTGTTTACGTCAATCGTCAAGCCCGTCCGCTTATAAGGCTTGAATCCGCCTTGGGAAACCTCGACCGAATACTGTCCCACGGGAAGGATCGGGAACGTGTAGACGCCCGCTGAGCTGCTCTGCGTTGTCTGCGACACTTTGGTCGCGGTATTGGTAACGGTTACCGTCGCGCCGGGAACTACCGCGCCCGTCGGATCTTGCACGGTGCCAGAAATACTTCCCGCTCCGCTTTGCGCCTGCGCATTTGCTCCGCAAAAGCACACGAGAAGGGCAAGGACCCCTACCGAAATCCAAATAAGCCGAAAGTCCCGAAATTTTTCTTGCACTTTCATTCCTGCTTCCTTGAATCCCGTGGGCCCTGCGCGAAGGAAGGAACTCCCCGGAAGCTCCGCCAGCCGTTCGAAAGCCTCACCATCCCGCTCCCAAATTATCGGCCGCAATGGTGCGGAACAAGTGATCTTTCGGCCATTTGTTAGCGGTAGATAGACTGGTGGCGAGCGAAACGTCTGCGGGAAGCAGCGCCTAGTTTATTGATCCACCAAGGCTTACGGCTAGCGCGCGGTTTCGAGCGACCGCTCAATAGCGATGCGCACGAGCTGCGCTCGGGTCCGCACGCCCGTTTTCTCGAACAATCGCTGCAGGGTTGCCTTTACCGAGCTCTGCGACGCCGCAATCTTGTGAGCGATCTCCTTGTTGGTGAGGCCTTCGAAAACGCTGCGTAGAACCTGCAGTTCGCGCTGGGTCAGGGGCGCCTTCGCTTGCAGACTGGGCTCATCATTCGCCACGGTATCGGAAGGGACGGCTCTGGAATCCATCCACTCCCCCCCGCGGGCAACGTGTCGAATCGCCTCGAGCAGCATCGCCGGCGAGTTGTGTTTCAGAAATATTCCCGACACCCCGAGATTTCGTGCCATGGTGACGTCCAAAGGAATCATACCCGCCGTAACCATCAGAATCTTACCGTTGTAGCCCGCCTGAATCGCGCGCGCAACAAAACCGGTGCCTGTTTCTTCCCCCAGATCGAAATCGAGCAATACGACATCCACCGCGGTTCGAGAAAGCACTTCGATCGCCTCGGCCGGCGTCCCACACTCAGCGACGGTCTCAAAATCCGGCTCGGTCACGAGCAGGCGGCGCAGGCCTTCACGAAACAACACGTGATCGTCAAGCAGTAAGACTCGTAGGCGTTGCATCATTCCCCTGTGCAAGCTCCGTCGCGGTAGCCAACTCCAGGACAAACGAGCATCCCGGGTGCCGTGGGTCGTGCCGCAGATCACCCCGAAACGAACGCATGAAGGCGCGCGACAAATAGAGGCCCAGGCCCGTGGCGTCCGCGCCCTTTTGCAGGGGCTGAAAGATTTTCTGATCGGACGGAATGCCTGGTCCGGTATCCGTAAATCGGATCGCGACTCCGTCCGTCCTCGGGGCGACGGAAAGCTCAATCACCTTTTGCGTCACCGGCTCGAGCGCGCGCTGGCTATTCTTCGCCAGATTCAGCAGAACCTGCATCAGACTGTGGCGGTCCGCCTGAATAAGAGCGAGTTTCTCCGGAACGTTCCAACGAAGTTGGATGTCGGACTCCTCGCACATCTGCTCAAGGACGATCCGAAAATCAGTCAGGGCTTCGCCCAAATCCATGCTGCTCGACTCGGAAACGCCGACGCTTCGCTTAAGTTCGAGAGAAGCGATTTTGCTGAGCGTCTCGACCAAGGACCCCAGCGCCTCGAAGTCTTGATCGCCCTTCAACGAACCCTTGCGCACCAGGTTCTCATGCATCACACCGATGGCGCCGCAAACATTTCTGATCTCATGAGATACCGCAGCGACCAAAATCCGCGATCCGGCGAGAAGCTGCTGCAGGCTTGCCTCCTCGCGCTCACGTAGATGTTCGGAAGTATCCACCGCCATCGCCGCAAGCCGAGGTCCGGCCGGCGTGCTGTACGTGGAAAAGAAAACGTCAGCCAAGAAGACCTCGCCATTGTCCCGTTGTCCGCGAGTTTGCATCTCCGTGCGAAAGATCTTCGTGGTCTCGTTGCCTGAAGGGATTGATCCCAGCGCCGGAATATAGCGCGCGATGCTCTTGCCTGAAAGCGAGCCGTTGGTCACACCGAGCAAGCGATGGGCTGCCGGATTGCCGAGGAGAATCTCCCCGTCCGCTGTCATCGTCAGGATCGCGGCAGGACTGCTCTCGATGAGAAACTTAAGCTGCTCCTCGGCGGCTTGTTGAACCGCGAGGCCTTTCTTCTCGCGGTGGTAACTCTTCGTCAGGCTTAGCGACAGCATTCCCGTGACGGCCAGAGTCAGGAATATCAATACATCTCGCGCCAACTCCATTTCCATCGGGAACGGATCAAGCCTGTCTGACAGTAGAGTGCAGAAGAAAGCGGCCAGGAGCACTTGCCACCACTCAAGAACCGTTCCCAGCAGGACCAACGGGAAGATATAGAGAAAACCGAGTGTTGCATTGATCTCCACTCGCCAATCCGTGATCGCGATAAGGAGGATCAGAACCGCGGCGTACGCCACGGCGGCGCGCGCACTCCAATGGAAGAGTCTACGAATCATGGACTAGGTCTTCGCTTTAATCATATACCGCAGGAGGCTCGCACGGGAGGGCGGACCTAAAGAAGCTCACAAGCGGGTGGCGATCATTTTGCCTTTGAACTGATTTCAACTGAGCCCGCCATGCTCCAATCCTCGTCGACCATCCAACTCAATCATGTGATTACTTACATCGGCCCGCTACGCCGCCAATCTACGTGTGTTCGGGAATATTTCGGCCGTTTTCCCGGAAGAGGTTCGCGGCAACCGGATGAAACGCCCAATCGCTTTGCTTCGAAGTGGTCTCGCGCGGAAGTGTGACGGGGTGTCCTCCATAAGTCCCGGCTGCAGCCGCAGCTTGGTCGTAAACCTTTGTGAAAGATGTCTTCTTGGAGTCTCTATCCAAGATCCGCTGGACCTTGGCCTGAAGCTGCGCGAAGACGAGCTTGGCATCCGCGGATGCGTCCAGAGTCTCAAAGTTGAACTCCACGCTGAGCCTGTCGAATTCGGCCAGGAGCGCCGCCTGATAGCTGCGAAAGTTTTCGTACATATCCTGGCCCGGAAATACGTCCATGCCGGATTCCCAGTAGTCGAAGCCCCGCGAAAAAATCACCCGCGGAATCAGCTGCTCCACGTCCAGTCGCAGGTAGAAGACCGCATCGGGCACCAGCGCCGCGCTGTAGATGCCGCGAATCCAGCCTGCATCCATCCCGCGGACGATTGCCCGGGCCATCAACGAATAAATATAGCGGTCCGTCAGGACGATAAAGCCGGCTCGGAGCGCGGGTATCATTTCGTTCTCCAACCGGTCCACAAAATCCGTTGCGTAAAACAGGCTCTGCGTCACGCGCCCGAGATTGTTGCCCTCTTTCGCGCGGCGAATTCCTTCGCCGGCAAGCAGCGAGCGCGTCATGCCCGTATCCAAGACGGCATGGCCCAGTTCCTCGAGCCAGGGCCTCAACATGTTGATCTGAGTTGAGCGTCCTGCTCCGTCAGTTCCTTCGACGACAATCAGCTTGCCGGCGAGATCGGAGAGCTTCATGCCCGGCAGCAGCTTTCCATAGGTTTGTCTCATGGTCGTACCCTTAACTCCTTCGCCCTTTCGAGATGTGTTCTGACGATCTGACGAACCTGCGCCTGCTGCACCTCGACCGGCAGGGTGGCGTCAACGACGGTCAGGCCGAATTCGGGAATCATTTTTTCGTATTCGTCAACGATTCGCCCCTGAAACAGACGGAAGCTCTCGGTGGGGTCGTCGCTAAGACCGATATCCAGCCCCGCCTCGTAGAATTTGAATCCATCCCGCCCGGTTACCAGGCGCCCGATGGCCGTTTCCAGTGGGACGCGGAAATAGAAAGCCACGGCCGGTTTTGCCGCGAAGCCGTAGAGATCGCGAACCCACTGACGGTCCATGCCGCGGGCCACATCTCGCGCAAAGGCCGTATAGATGTACCGGTCGCAGAGAACCACGGCGCCAGCCTTTAACAGCGGGAGTATGCTGCGCTCGATGCGATCGGCGAAATCGGTGGCATGAATCAGTGAGAACGTCGCGGGAGTCAGCATCTTCTTTTTCTTGCCCAGTTTGGTGGTGTCTTTCACCAGCTCGGAAGAGTTCCACTGGCTGAAAACTACGCCGTAGCCCTTTGATTCGAGCCACTTATGAAGAAGACTGAGCTGCGTTGACTTGCCCGAACCATCGATGCCCTCGACGACGAAGAGCCTTCCGGGAAGACTCGGATCGCCGTTATGCCGCAGACGCGGCGCGGACTCCTCGATCGGATAGAAAACCTCAAACGGCCCAATGCGCATATTGCTACCGGTGTTCATAGGCCTCTCCTGTGCCCGAACGAATCTGTGCCGAAAATGCAGACACCTAGATTGTGTGTTGGGTTTCCGGTTGGCTGCGGACGTCTGTCCCGGAGGACGCCCATACTATCCTTCAATTTGAGCTTCCCTGCAGCAGTAATTTCGGGTCTTGTGTCGCGGACCTAGAACTGGCTGGGTTCGCCGCCCGCCGATCGCAAAGGTTCACGCCACCTACTGCTTGCGCTGCGTCGCCGGTCTGCCTAAGATGAAATCGTGACTCGATACTCCAGCTGGGATAAATTTTTTGAGGGGGACATTTGGGACTTCTGAGATCAATTCTGGCAATTTCGCTGCTCGTCGCGCAGCTCACCGCAGCCGCTCCGAGTAATCTGGCGCGAGCGGCGCAGCCGAAGTCGGCGCCCACGCCGGCGCCGCAAGCGAAGGACAGCGTTTACGAGACGACGCAAGACAAGGGATATCGCTTCGATCGCGGCGGATGGATTTACGTACACCTGGAAGGCTCGCCGCACGACATCGGCTACCAGCATGGATATCTTCTCGCGCCCGAGATTTCGGACGCCTTCGCTGGGGTTCGATTGGAAGCGACGCACAACACAGGGCGCGACTGGGAATTTTTTCGCCGCGCCGCGCGCGAAATGCTGTGGCCCAAGATCGATCCCGAATATCAGGCCGAGCTGCAGGGAATCGTGGATGGCTTGCAAGCGAACAAAACCAAGCTCGATCTCGACGACATCGTCGCGCTCAACGCATTTCAAGAGCTGGCCGATTATTACGTGCCGTGGCTCGACGCGCAGACCCGAACCTGGATTCCGCCGCGTCCGGAGACTCCCGGCCACTGCAGCGCGTTTGTCGCCACCGGTAGCTGGACGAGAGATCATCAGATCGTGATGGCGCACAGCAACTGGACGAGCTACATGGATGGAGAGCGGTGGAACATCATGTTCGACATTGTTCCACAGTCCGGCTATCGCATGCTCATGGACGGCTTTCCGGGCGTGATTGCGAGCGACGATGATTTTGGCGTCAACACCGGCGGGTTAATGATCAGCGAGACGACCATCGGCTACTTTCACGGCTGGGACCCCAACGGCAAGGCTGAATTCGTTCGCGCGCGCAAGGCGATGCAATACGCCGGCTCGATTGACGACTACGTGAAAATCATGCTCGACGGGAACAACGGCGGCTATGCCAACGACTGGCTGCTCGGTGACCGTAAGACCGGCGAAATTGCCAGATTCGAGCTTGGCTTGAAGCACACCAAAGTCTGGCGCACGAAGGATGGGTACTACTCCGGCGCGAATTTTCCAAGCGATCCCGATTTGATCAAGGATGAAACCACCTACGATCCTAACGACAGCTCCAGTGGACCGAACGCCCGCAAGATTCGCTGGGATCAGCTCCTGAACGGCAACAAAGGAAAAATTGACACGACGCTGGCCGAAATCTTCCTCGCGGATCACTTTGACACTTATACGAAGAAGGAAGGGGCTAACCGCCGCACGCTCTGCGGCCACGGCGATACGATGGCAGAAACCACGCCAGGATCGGGCGCCAAGCCCTTCGAACCATTCGGCGCCGTTTCGGGAAAGGTGATGGACAGCCGGATGGCCCAGGCGATGGACTTTATTGCGCGAGCTGGGCACCCCTGCGGGATCAAATTCGACGCGGCGAGTTTCCTCGCCGGCCATCCCGAATATTCATGGGAGTCGCCGGTGCTGCGCGACATGGACGCCGGACCCTGGACCGAATTTCGCATCGGCCAACACATGGCGCCGCCCGCGCAGTGATGCCGGATCGCACCGTTATTGGCCGCTATCGGCACGAGGAAGTTGATGTGCCGGATGATATCGAATAGGCCGCAGCATCCCTGCTGGGAACTGGCAACTTGGGGGTGATGATGTTACAAAAAAAGAGACTGCAGGGGTGGGCTTGTGCCGGATCCGTGCGCTTCAAAAGGATGCAAAGCAACAGTGCCAGCGGGACTCGCTGCTGTGCACATGTGTATTCTTCACTTCACTTTGTTCATCGAACAGGAATGCGCCGAGATGCGCCGCGAAACGTCGCTGAGCAAGCAAACTCAAGAACGGCAGGTCGAATTCATGAACAAAATCGCCGACCGCGGCGAGATGCTTGTTCATGTGTCCATGAGCGGTTTTCCGATGAGCGATGAACTGAAGGCCCGCATTCTCAGCACGCTACTTACGCTAATGAATTGCCGCGAGAACATGGACCGCGCCGCGATGCGGCAGTCGGCTCTCCGCCGTTTCGCGGGTTAAGACTCCCCTCAAAATTCAAGAGTTTGCTTACGCGCTGACGTAACGCGCGTAGAGCGAACGCGCGACGGCGGGGTCCTGCGTGCCCTTGACGATGGCGCGGCCGTCCGCAAAGACCGTCAATTCGTAAGGCGGAATGCGGCACCGAAGGAGAAAGTCGTTGCCGCGGACCTCGGCTGCAGCGGCGGAGCTGAGTCTGCGGCTGAGCTCGCCGAGATCGAGCCGCCGGCTGCGTTCGTGGATCTGCACCGAATCGCGCCCGCACATCGTAATGTGCGGCTGGGCGTGGCCATCGAGAAAGGTGAATTCCCGGCGGCCGCAGGCACGGCAGTGAGGGTTACGAGCGACGCGGATGGATTGAAATTTTCCTGACCACACGTCGCAGGAAACCAGGCGCCCAGTGAGCGCTTCCGGCTTGTCGGCGAGAAACTTGATTGCTTCGGTCGCCTCGATCGACGCGATCACACCCGCGGCGGCGCCCAGCACCCCGGCAGTGTCGCACGTGGCTTCGTTTCCAAATGCTGAGCCACTCTGCGAAGCTTCCTCGCCGCTTTCGACCAGGCAGGCGAGACAAGCCGTGTGGCCCGGACGAATCGTCATGGTGACGCCGGAGCTGCCGACCGCCGCGGCGTAAATCCAGGGAATGCCGAGCGAAATGGCCGCGTCGTTCACCAGGAATCGCGTTTCGAAGTTGTCGGTTCCGTCGAGAATGATAGGAAAGCCCGAGAGGAAATCGGCGGCGTTCTTTGGAGTGAGATCGGCAACAATTCCTTCGATCGCGACATCTGAGTTGATGGCGCGCAAACGGCGCTCGGCGGCAACGGCTTTGGGCAGCGCGTCACGGGCATCGGCTTCTTCAAATAGCGTCTGGCGCTGCAGGTTCGAAGGCTCGACAAAATCGCGGTCAATGATGCGCAGGCGCCCGATTCCCGCGCGAACCAGCAGGTTCGCGACCACGGTGCCAAGCGCGCCGCAACCAACCAGTACGGCGCTCGCTTGAAGGAGTTTCTCCTGGCCGGGTTCGCCGATTCCCGCGAACAGAATCTGGCGCGAATATTTTTCGTATTGCTCGCGTTTCATCCGTTTGTTTCCGAGTTCGAACCCATGATAGCGCCTTTTCGCACGGATCAGGCAACGCGGCTATGCTAACCTTCCTTCTTAGTTCGTGGGGCGAATGAAAATCCCTCGCAAATCATCGTGTTTCCGTGCCGGTTTGGTCTCCGGGACCGCTGCATGGGGCGTCGGGGCAGTCGCATTTTTCCTTCTCTCGCTCGCACCCATTCGCGCGCAGCAGGCGATCATAGAAGGCCAGCTCGTGAAGGAAATCCGCGTGGTGGACGAATCGGGCGCTGCCGTCACGGCGAAGATACCGCCGCTTCCGCTCGAAGGCGGAAAGCCATTCGATTTTGCGGCCGAACGCGAAAGTCTCCGCGACCTGTACCGGCTGGGCGATTATTCCGATATTCGAGTGAACGCCGCAGCCGAAGCAGGTGGTTTGCGCGTGGATTTCATCGTACGGCGAAATTTCTTCAACAACGTGGTTCGCGTCGAAGGCCTGAAAGAGCCACCGAACGAGCCTGCCGCTTTGGCGTCCTTGCGCCTCAACTTAGGCGAGCCATTCCGCGACAGTGCGGTCCGCGAGGCGGTGGATCGCCTTGCGACCGCGCTCCACGATGACGGGCTTTACCAGGCGAAGATCACGTGGGCGCTTATTCCTCACGAAGACACGCGCCAAATGGACGTGACGGTGACGGTTGATCCTGGCCTGCGCGCTCTGATCGGCGACATCGCGATTGACAATCAAACGCCCTACCCCGACGCCCAACTGCTCCACCGCTCGAAGATCTCGAACAAGGTTGAAATGACGGCTGCGCGCCTATCGCGCGGTTCGGACAAGCTGAGGAAATTCCTCGTCAATCAGGGTTATCTGGGCGCGAGTGCTTTGATTACGGTGCAAACGTATGACCCGCAATCCAATCGCGTGCCGCTGAAGCTTACCGCGGAGACCGGTCCGCGGGTGCGCATCGAGATCGCCGGCGCGCGCTTGAGCAAGGGCAAACAGCGGAAGCTGCTCCCGGTCTTCGCCGAGGGCGCGGTGGACGATGACCTGCTGCAGGAGGGCCGGCGGAATATTCGCGACTACCTGCAGAGCCAGGGTTATTTCGACGCGGACGTTCAGGTGAGTTCGCAGTCGAGCGAGAAGCCCGTCGAGCGGGTGATTCACTACGACATCACGCGCGGCGATCGCTTCCGCCTGGCGGGCATCGGCTTCCAGGGAAACAAGTATTTCGGCAATGGTTTGCTTTCGCGCAGACTGCTTCTTCAGACGGCTTCGTTCGCTTCCAGCGGCCGCTTCAGCCAGCAATTGTTGCGCGGGGACACCGATTCGATCCGCGGCGTGTATCTTTCCAACGGTTTTCGCGATTGCCAGGTCACGTCCACGGTGGACGACCATTATCGCGGCAAGAAAAACAATTTGTTCGTTTCCTTTCATATCGTCGAAGGGGCGCAGACTCGCATCGCCGATTTGCATCTCGATGGCAACCACGCGATCTCGACGGGCGAACTGCTTGGCGCCACCGGGTCAACCAAGGGCGAGCCCTATTCGGAATCCGGAGTGGCGAGCGATCGCAACAATATTCTGGCCCTGTACTACAACGAGGGGTTTCCCGAGGCGGCATTCCACGAGGATGTTCTTCCCGGCAGCACTCCGACTGAGGTCAGCCTGGTCTACCACGTGACCGAAGGAAGGCAAATCGAGGTTTCCAAGGTACTGCTGACCGGCTATCAGTTCACCAGACCGGGAATTATCAGGCGCCAGGTGGAAATCGAGCCCGGGGGCCCGCTGCGCGAAGGCGATGTCGCAAAAACCCAGAGGCAGCTCTACAACCTCGGCGTCTTCAACCGCGTGCAGATTGCCCCGCAAAATCCCGACGGCACCGATCCGGAAAAAGCGGTGGTGGTCGAGATGCAGGAAGGACTGCGCTATACGATCGGCTATGGTTTCGGATTCGAAGTGCAGCGAATCGCGGGAGGCAGCACCAATCCCAACGGGACCACGATCGGCGCGAGCCCGCGCGGCATTTTCGAAATTGCCCGGAACAACATGTTCGGGCGGGCGCAGACTCTGACCTTCAAGGCGCGCGTAAGCAGCCTCGAGTATCGAGTGGCGCTCGACTACAGCGCGGACGATTTTTTCGCCGACCGGCACTTTAGCCTACAGCTCATCGGATTCGCGGATAAGACTCAGGACGTGGACACATTCACTTCCACGCGTTTCGAGGGGGGAGCGCAAGTCGCCGAAAAGCTGTCAACTTCGAGCTCGCTAATCTATCGCTATTTCTATCGTCGCGTGAAGGCTTCCAATCTGGTCTCGACGATCAACGAGGAACAAATTCCCCTGCTGAGCCAGCCGACGCTGGTCTCCGGATTTGGGGTGACCTACACACGGGACCGCCGCGATGATCCGGGAAACGCGACGCGAGGCACATTCAACACCGTTGACGTGAGCGACGCGATCGAATCAATCGGGTCGAGCGCCAATTTCTTTCGCGGCTACTTTCAGAATTCATCATTCCACTCATTTGGGCGCGCGTTCGTGTTCGCGCGTTCGGTCCGGTTCGGCGTCGAGGTGCCTTATGGAAACACGGTGGAGGGCAACAACGCGCCATTCAACCCATCACAGTGCACGGCCCCTCCGCCGGCTTTCACGCCGTCGGTAATTCCACTGCCGGAGCGGTTCTTTGCGGGCGGCGGCACGTCATTGCGGGGGTTCGGGCTGAACCAGGCCGGTCCACGCGATCCCTGCACAGGGTTTCCCATCGGCGGCCTGGCGTTGCTGATATTCAACCAAGAGCTGCGCTTTCCGATGAAGCTGCCGATCGTGGGGAACCGACTGGGCGGCACGATCTTCTACGATGGCGGCAACGTCTACGACGATATCAACCACATCTCGTTCAGGTGGAAAGCGCCCTCGATTACGGATCTCAACTATTTTTCGCACACGGTGGGTTTTGGTTTGCGCTACCCGACGCCGATTGGACCGGTGCGCGTGGACTTCGGCTATCAGCTCAATCCGCCGTACTATCAGGCTACGGTCATCCCGCCCGGCGGGACGGTCGGCGTGCTCCAGACTCTGCGGCTGCCGCATTTCGGGTTTTTCTTCAACATAGGGCCGATCTTCTGATGCGCTACGTCCACCTCATTTTCGTCTGTACGTTTTGCCTTGCCGGGCCGGCGCCGCGGTGCGCGAGCGCGCGGGCGCAATCAACCGCTGCGGCGCCTGATAGCGGACAAACGGTGGACGGCGTGGCAGCGCGCATCGAGGATGACATTCTCACGGAAAGCGAAGTGCAGGAACTCGGAGCATTTCAGCAGCTTGTGGATGGCAGCGAGAAGCCGCGAACGGAACGAATCCGGGAGCTGGCGGATCAGTGGATCGTGCGCGGCGAAATCGAAACCGCAAAATATCCGCCGCCGTCCGCGGAAGATGCGGATCGCGCCTACGCGCAACTCGAGGCGCAGTTCTCGTCGCCCGAAGATTTCACGAAACGCTGTACGGCGGCGGGACTGACCGAGGCGGCCGTCCGCCGGATGCTCGTGCAGCAGCTTTATCTTTCACGTTTCCTCGATTTTCGATTTCGGCCCGCGGCGCAGATTGACGAAAAGCAGCTGCAGACGTATTACGACAACGAGTTCGCGCCACAGCTGAAGGCGCGGAATCAAGCCGTGCCGCCCCTGGACGACGTTGAGGACACAATCCGGGAGGTGCTGGTTCAGAGAGCGATCAACGAGCGTGCCACTCAGTGGCTCGACGACACGCGCAGCCGGCTGAAGATTGACGTTATGTCGGATGGAGCGAAACCGTGAGCGGGCGCTTGAAGCGGTGGACACAGCGAGCGTTAATCTTGATCATTGCGGTCGCCCTCGTGGTCATCGTCATATTCGCGACAGGGCTCGCCGACCGCTGGATTCGCAGCGCGCTGATCGAGCAGATCGAACAGGGCACAGGAGCGCGAGTGGAAATCGGCGCTTTTCATTTTCGACTCTGGGGTCTGCGAGCCGAGATTGACAACCTGACTCTGCACGGCCTGGAAGCCGCAGATCAGCCGCCGCTATTCCACGCCGATCGCATTGACGCCTCGATTCGCATCATTTCGTTTTTCGGCCGCCAGATCGCGCTCGACGAATTGATCGTTCAGCGGCCCGAGGCAGCGATGCGAATCGACCTGAGCGGCCGCAGCAACGTGCCCACGCCAAAATCGCAGGGGAATAGCAGTCCATGGCGCGCCACGCTGTTTCAACTGCGCATCGGCCGGCTTGCGCTGAACGGCGGCGGCGCGCAGTACAACGACCGGCGCGTGCCGCTCGAGATTCAGGGGCAGAACTTTAATTTCGCGCTGCACTACGACGCACCGGCGGGCGGCGCCGATTCTTACATCGGCAATCTGAGCTGGCAGCAGGTGAAGCTGGCGTCCGGTCGAGACGCGCCATTCCCATTCGATCTTTCGGCGAAGTTTGCGCTGCATCGCGATTCCTTCGAGGCCGACGAAATCGTGCTCAAGGTGATGCATACGGAGTTAAATCTTCACGCCGAGCTGCCCAGCTTCGCGCGGTCCGACTGGAATCTGAAGTATCGCGGTCGGATTTCGCTCGCCGATGTCCGCAAAATCACGCGCGAACCCACTACGCCGGATGGCGACGCCGATTTTTCCGGCCAGGCGCGCTATGTAGGCGAAGCAGGGGCCGGCCGCGAGTGGACAGCGAGCGGCTACTACTCGAGCAACGACGTTCGTCTCCCTTACAAATGGTTCCACCAAGGCGGCATGGAGACGTCCGGAGATTACCAAGTGGCGAATCGGCGGCTCGTGGTCCCAAATCTGAAAGTGCGCGCGTTCGGCGGCACTGTGGACGGGCGTCTTGAAATGGACTTCAAGGATTTGGCATTCCGGACCCAAACGCGTTTGCGCGGAATGAGCCTGACGGGAGTTTTCGCGGCGCTGGAAAACGACGATTTTCCGGTGCGCTCGCTGCACTGGGACGGCGCGATAGACGTTGATTCCGTGAACACCTGGAACGCGAACTTCAAGCATTTCCGTACGGTTGGCAACATGCAATGGTCCCCGCCCGCGACGCTGGCTCCAGGGATGATCCCGGCGAGCGCACGCGTTGGATTCGACTATGGCACGGACAAAGAGATCGCCTCGCTAACGCCGAGCGAGATCACCACGCCCAAGATGCGGCTGGATTTCGAAGGTCCACTCGGCGAATTCGACTCCGGGCTCGAAGTGAACTTCCGGGCGGACAATCTGGTCGAGTGGGACGATTTCATCGGCGCGATTAGCGGACCCGAAGCTGGGACGCATCGAATCGCCGGCAAAATTGCATGGCGTGGCCGCATATTGGGCCCGCTCGTCGGGCCTTCGTTCGTAGGGCATCTGCACGCCACCGACCCGAGCTACGATCGGCTGGCGTGGGATGCGCTTGACGGTGATCTTGATTACTCCCCCGATGGATTTCGGCTGACAAATACCACGATGATGCGCGGCCAGACCTCGGCGACGCTCAATCTCTGGCTCAATTTTGACGGGGACTGGAATTTCGCCAACACCAGCCCATGGACTTTGGATGCGCGGGTCGAGAATGCATCGGGCGAGGACGTGCAAGCGGTTATCGGAACGAGCTATCCCGCTACGGGTCACATTGGCGGAGAAATTCACGGCGGCGGCACGCGTGGAGCGCCCGTGCTGGACGCGAACCTGGTGGTCAACGACATCGAGGCCCGAGGCTGGCATTTCGATCGCTTCAGCGGCCAATTGCACTGGCAGCGCGACGAGGTGCGATTGTCCCACGCGGAACTGCGCGGCTCTACCGGCGTGGTGGCGGGCGACATTCTCTACCGGCCGGATGAACAACAAACGGAATTCAACATCACCGGCACCGGTATCGCACTGGAAAAAATCAAGGCGCTGCAATCCCCATCCCTGCCGGTCGGCGGGCGCCTCGATTTCGATCTGCGCGGCAGCGGTCCGCTACGAGCCCCTCTCGGGCAGGGCAATGTGCACGTAACGAACCTGAAGCTGGGGACGGAGCCAGAGGGTGACTTCAACGGCCAACTGGCGTCGGACGGCCAGAATGCTCGCGTGACGCTGAGTTCGGAACCCCAGCATGAGAAGCTGCAGGGCGAATTGACCATTGGCCTCAGTGGAGACGAGCAGGTCTTCGGGAGACTTTCTGTCGTGCAGTTCGATCTGGACCCTCTGATCGCAGCCGGACTGCACGTGGCGCAGCTCACGGGCCACGGCAGCGCCGATGGCGTGTTCACGATTTCCGGCGCGGTGCGACAGCCCGATTCCATCCAGGTAGAGGCGGATATTGCCCGGCTTTCCTTCAACTACGAATTCGTGCAGCTGACCAACGATCAAAATATTCGCCTGACGTACCGCCGGAACGAAATTCGCATCGAGCAGGCTCGCCTGCACGGTCCCGACACGGATCTGCAGCTCAGCGGGTCGGCGCGATTCGACCGGGATCGCCGGATCCAATTCACGCTCTCGGGCGGCGTGAACCTCAGGCTGCTGAAGAGCGTGCTGCCGGATCTCGAGGCGCAGGGCCGCGCGGACGCAAACGTGTCCATCGAAGGGACAATGGCGCGCCCGCGCGTTACCGGGAGGGCGACCGTACGCGGCGCCGAGGCCCATTACGCGGAGTTTCCGGTCGGGCTCAACAACGTGAATGGCGATTTCGTCTTTGACCGGAGCCGGCTGCTCTTCGACAAAGTGACGGCAGACTCCGGCGGCGGGCATTTGACGTTGAACGGAAGTGTTACCTACGGCGAGGGCCCGGTGCGCTACGAGGTTACCGCCGCAACGACGACCGTACGCATCCGGTATCCCGCGGGAATGAGCTGGCTCGCGGGCGGAACGCTGCAGCTTTCGGGCACGAGCGAAGCGGCGCTGGTCAGCGGTCACGTGCAGGTCGAGCGCCTGCTATTCGCGCAGGGCGTTGACGTCGCATCGTTTTTCGCGACTGCATCCGACGCTTCTCCCGGCCCCACATCGAGTTCGTCATTCCTGCAAAACCTGACTTTTGATGTGGAAGGCCAGACGAACCCGGGAGCGCGCATCGAATGGACCGGTGCGCACATTGACGTTGATGGCGACGTGCGGCTCCGCGGCACCTGGGACCGGCCCGTGCTCCTCGGGCATATCCATTTACTCGGCGGCGAGATGCCGTTCCGCGGGAATAATTTCGAACTCACGCGCGGCGATATTAATTTCTCGAATCCATTCCGGCTGGATCCTGTTCTGAATGTGGAGGCGACCTCGACGATCAACCAGTATCAGGTGACGATAGATTTCTCCGGGCCCGCGAGCCATCTCGCGCTGAATTATCGGTCCGATCCGCCGCTGCCGGATTCGGATATCGTGGCGTTGCTTGCGCTGGGGAGCCCGGGGGAGGGAAGTGGGCTGCGCTCGGCGCCTGGCGCGGCGCAAAACTACGGCGCGACGGCGCTGCTTTCCGAGGCCATCTCGAGCGGGGTCGGAGGCAGGATCGAGCACTTGTTCGGCATCAGTTCGTTCCGTGTAGATCCATTTATAGCGGGTACGGCCACGGAAGCGAACGCCGCCGCGCGCGTCACGATCCAGCAACAGGTAACGCGCGATCTGGCGATCACCTACTCGACCAATGCCGCGACGTCGAACCAGTATCAGTTGATCCAGGTCGAATACACCGTGAAGCGTGGCCTCTCCATCATCTTCTTGCGGGACATCAACGGCACGTACGGCATGGACGTCAAATTCGTCAAACACTTCAAATAGATTGCCCGCGCGGGCTAATCCGGCATCACAAAGAGCGATTCCGGCGCGATGCGCACGTGCCATGGAAATGGCCGGTCGCGAAAGATCTGCCACTTCTCTTTGAAGACCTCAGCCTGAAGATCGATCTGCGGGATTTCACCGGATTCGCCGGGCGCCCGGTGGAGACGCAGGTAGAGAGTGACGCGGAAGGGCGTCTCGGATGAGCGCACGAGCCAGCACGGGAAGACGTTATCTTGCGGCGCGCTCGCCGCGCCTGCTTCCACGAAATCAACCTGATGGGCGCGAATCCCGATGTGCGCGACCGGTCCCCTGGGCGCGTGCGCGAGGCGCAGTTGGCAGCCCCAGTCGAGCGCCTCGACGACGCCTTCCGTTATCGCGCGCGCGCGCGAAAAGTTCTTGCAGCCCGTCAAGCGCGCCACTTCGAGAGTGGGAGGTCGTCGAAAGATCTCTTCTTTGGCGCCGAACGCGGCGACGCGCCCTCGCGACAGCACCAGCAGGTGCTCGCTGAGCCGATATGCCTCCTCGATGTTGTGGGTCACCAGGAGCGCTGGCCGGTGATAAGCATCAAACGTTTCCTGAAGCTGCGCCTCCATCTGGCTTCGCAGGTGCGTGTCGAGCGCCGATAGCGGCTCGTCGAGCAGCAGGGCCTCTGGTTCGATTGCCAGCGCCCGCGCCAGTGCAGTTCGCTGCTGCTCGCCGCCAGAAAGCTCGCGCGGATAGCGCTTCTCGAGGCCGCTGATGTGTGTTCGCTCCAGCAGGGCCGTTACGCGCCGGCTTTGTTCCCCGGTTGGCAAATTCCGCAGGCCGAAGCCGACGTTTTCGCCGACCGTAAGGTGCGGGAAAAGCGCGAAGTGCTGAAATAGCATGCCCACGCGGCGATTGCGGGCGGGCAGGTGAACGCGGCTCGCAGTATCGAGCAGCACGCGGCCGTCGAGCGCGACTCGGCCCCGGTGGGCGCGCTCGAGACCCGCGATGCACCGCAACAGCATCGTCTTGCCCGCGCCGGAGGGCCCGAGAATGCTGAGCGGCGCGTTGCCCGCCGTGAACGACACATCGAGTGTGAACTCCGGCAACTTTTTCTCGATTTGGATCTCGAGCGCCATATCAGCGCCGATCCCACCGCGCGCGCTGTTGCGCGTGCGTCCAGTAATAGAGTCCGCCGAGCAGAGCGAGCGAAATCGCCACGTCGGCGAAGCACCACGCCACGGCGCGCCGCACGTCGTCCGCTTCCACCGCAAAGTAGATCGCGATCGGGATCGTGGCCGTTTTTCCGGGGATGTTGCCGGCAAGCATCAACGTGGCGCCGAATTCGCCTAGCGCCCGTGCAAATGAGAGGATTGTTCCCGCGAGCACGCCCGGCCACGCCAGCGGCAGCGCGATCGCGCTGAACACGCGCCATTCCGAGGCGCCCAGCGTTCGCGCCGCTTCAAGGAAGCGGGAGTCAACCTGTTCCAGGGCTGCCCGCGCCGTCAAATACATCAGCGGAAACGCCACCACCGACGCCGCAATCACCGTGGCCGGCCACGAAAACACGACGGTCGCGCCCAGTCGCAGCAACAGCTTTCCAAGTGGACCGTTGCGCCCAAAGAGAAGCAGCAGGAAAAACCCCACCACGGTCGGAGGCAGGACAAGCGGCAACAGGCAGATCCCATCCACCAAGGCCATCGCCGGGCCGCTGTGTCGCTGGCGCCACGCGGCCGCTGCTAGACCCGCCACGAACGTTACCAGCGTCGCCGTGACGCTGGTTTCAAGCGATATCCAAAGAGGGGACCAATCCATCGGGGTACTCGCGGCGATTTGGGCGACCAGTGTAGTCGGGGTCATCGGCAGAGGATTGTAACTCCTCGTTTCTAATTTGAGGTTGGCGAAATAGTCTTGCGGCACGCCCGGAAGTTTTGACGTATGCTGCTCTTAGCGTGCACGACCGGCAGGTCTGTCTTCGACTGCAACGAGCATGCCTGCCGGTGCATCTAAGGTAGTGGAACAGATTTATTGCATGAGTTGGAGGATCGCGATGAGAACCAAATTTTCCAAAATAATCTTGACCTATGTGCTTTCTTGCGCGGTCGCTCTGGCGACGAGTGCGAGTTTGTTCGCTGCTCCTCCGAACCAGAATGACGCGCCTCCCGCTCAACCTCAGGCGCAGGACCAGCCGATGTCCTCGCAGTTGACGCCCGAACAGTTGCAGGAACTCGTGGCTCCGATCGCGCTATATCCCGATGCGCTGGTGGCGCAGATTCTGGCCGCCTCCGCGTATCCAACCCAGATTGTCGAAGCGGAGCGCTTCATGCAGCAGAATCCCGATCTGAAGGGCGCCGGGCTGGGCGCCGAAGTGGACAAGCAGGATTGGGATCCGAGCGTGAAGGCTCTGACGCAGTTTCCTTCGGTCCTTGCGGATATGGACAAGAACCTTTCGTGGACGTCTGAGCTTGGCGACGCCAATTACAACCAGCAGGCCGACGTAATGGGCGCCGTTCAGTTCATGCGCCAGAAGGCACAACAGGCCGGGAACCTGAAAACAACACCACAACAGACGGTAACGACCCAGGGCCCGACGGTCGTCATTCAACCGGCAAATCCGGACGTCGTGTACGTGCCGAGTTACGATCCCGAATTAATTTATGGGTATCCCGTCGGCCTTTGGCCCGGATTCTATCCATGGTGGGGCGCGCCGGGACCGTATATTTCGTGGGGAGTCGGATTCGGCATCGGCCCATTTTTTGGGTTTGGCTGGGGATGGAATGCCTGGGGTTTTGATTGGTACAACCGAGGCTTGCTGTATGGCGGCGGGCGCTATGCGTTCCACAGCCATGCGTTTTACGATCGCAATGCCTACTTCCGCGGAAATTACCGGGGCGACGCGCCCGGGGCCCGTGGGGACCGCGGTTTCCGCGGATACGGCGATGCAGGCCGCGCTGGCGCGGAAGGACGCGCGGGAGGAACTCGCTCTGGCGCATTCGGTGGGTATGACCGCGGCGGAGAGACGCGAGGTTATTCGTCACGTGGACGCGCCAGCATGGGCGGTGGATTCGGTGGAGGCGGCGGATTCCATGGAGGCGGCGGACATGGCGGCGGTGGCCGCCGTTAGCCCGCTACTGATCTAATTGTGGCCAGATCCAAACAGCACTTATTTATGCAGGAATGGAGGAGATGAAAGCAATGTTCTGCAAGACGCGCGGTACAGACGGACCATATCAGAGCGGCGCTGGCAAGCTCGCCGCCTCCGCGATCCTCGCGGCCGGGATAGCATGGTTTGCGACTCCCGCAACCGCTCAACAAGCCGGCCAGAAAACGTTTCCATCCGCGAAGGATGCCACGAGCGCGCTGATCGCGGCACTGCAGGCGGACGACTCCGCGGCCTTGGCAACTGTGCTCGGCCCCGACGCGAAAGATATCCTTTCGTCCGGTGATGAAGTCGAAGATAAGAGCGACCTGGAACAATTCGTGCAGAAATATCAGCAGATGCATCGCATGGTCAGAGAACCGGATGGAACCACGACGCTGTACGTGGGAGCGGAAAATTGGCCCTCGCCAATTCCGCTGATGCGCAAAGGCGACTCCTGGTATTTCGATACACCTGCCGGCAAGCAGGAAATCGTATATCGAAGAATTGGGAAGAACGAACTGGCCGTCATCCAGATATGCCGCGAGTTGGTTGACGCCGAAAACGAGTACTACTCAAAGCCCCACGACGGAGGCTCGGGCAATGAGTACGCGCAGAAATTCTTCAGCGATCCCGACAAGCACAATGGCCTCTACTGGAAAGCAAGTGCCAGTGAAGGCGAGAGTCCCATCGGTCCGCTTGTGGCTTCGGCTGCCGCTGAGGGCTATATAAGGGACCCGAACCAGAAACAGCAGCCGTTCATGGGTTATTACTTTCGAGTCCTGAACGGTCAGCGAGGGAGTGTTCCCGGCGGCGCTCAAAGCTATATCGTAAACGGGAAGATGACCGGCGGCTTTGCATTCGTTGCCTATCCTGCGGAATACCGATCATCCGGAGTAATGACGTTCATTGTGGATAAGGACGGCATCGTCTACGAAAAGGATCTGGGCCGAAGTACTACCACGATCGCGAAATCGTTGACGCGGTACGACCGGGATGCGCGCTGGCGGAAAGCCGACTAGACCCGCATGCGCCGATCGGGCCCCTTCGAGTTTATCGTTCCCGCCGCGACTCCGTTTATTTATTAGGCGCGGCGGGCGCCGGCGCGTGTTCCGGTACGGGGGCTTCATCTGAATCGCCACCCTGAGGCTTAAGCATCTGCTTGAGTTCGGGATAATCGCTCGACATCTCCTGCAGAATGTTCATCGCGCCCTTTTGTTCCATCTGCACGCCGAGCTCCTCGGATTCCCGCGTCACCTCGGGAAGCGCCTTGAGCACGCGCTGCCCGAGCGGCGATTCATAGAACTGAGTGATTGCCTGAATGTCCTCCATTGAAAAAGCCCGCGCATAAATGGGAACCGCGGCGTCCGTCACCGCGCTCGGCGGAGCCGCGCTGGCCAGTTTCTGGCTGAAGCCGTCCATCAGTTTCGTCACTCGGTCCGCTGGCATGGCCTGGCTCAGCACCTGGCGCACCTGGTTCGTGACGTACGCGCTCAGACTGTCTCCCATCTTGGAAGTTTGCATGAGGTCCATCAAGTGGCGGATGGCGGCCTCTTTCGCAGGGTCTATTTTTTCCACGGGCACTGCGGGCGCAGCGGGCGTGGCCTTTGCCGTCTCAGCCGGCGCACCGGGGGACTGAGCGGGAACGCCGGGCTGATGCGCGGGAGGTTTCGGCGGCGCGCCCGTCGAAGGTGTCTGCGCGAGCAACGGGCTGGTGGCGAAAAACGCGGTCGCGATCAGGGCAGCTCTAACTCTCATCGAATTCTCCTAGGTATTTTTCGTTTCACGCTTCGTTCCTGCCCCGGCGAGCCGGTCCAATCATCGTAGCGAACGACCGCGGCGTAATCAATCTGCAGCAATCCGAGTTTCGGTGGCAGCGTTGCGGCCCGCACTGTGATAGTTTCGCCGAAGTGGATGGCAACGGTAATCGCACACCGACCGACGGCGCGAACTTTGAGGCCTCACGGCGGGATATGGTTGCTCGCCAGCTTCGCGAACGCGGCATTCGCTCGGAGCGCGTTCTTGGCGCGATGGAGACGGTCCCCCGGCACCTATTTGTACCATCGGAACGTGTGCCCGAGGCCTACTCCGACGAAGCCCTGCCGGTCGGCGAAGGCCAGACGATATCGCAGCCTTATGTGGTCGCGGCGAGCGCCGAGGCACTTGCCCTCGAGGGCCACGAACGCGTGCTGGAAGTTGGCGCAGGGACGGGATATCAAGCCGCTGTACTCTCGCTGCTCGCTCGCGAGGTGATCGCCGTCGAGACAATTCCTTCGCTGGCCGAATCAGCGCGCGAGCGCCTGACGCGGCTGGGCTACTCGAACGTCCGGGTGGAACAAGGTGATGGTTCAGAGGGACTTGCGGGCGAGGCGCCATTTGACGCGATTCTGGTGTCCGCTGCCGCGCCTGCAGTTCCGCAGCCTCTGATTGATCAGCTTGCGGAGGGCGGTCGCCTGGTGATTCCCGTGGGCCTGACCGATCGTCAGCAACTGCTTCGCATCGTGAAGGAAGGGAACCGGACGACGGAGCAGAAGCTGTTCCCGTGCCGATTTGTGCCGCTCGTCGGACGTTTCGGTTGGCGTTAAATCATGCTGGGAGTATCTTGCGAATGAGCGGCCGATGAGCCAGATGCCACCGGAACTTTCCATCATCATTCCCGCTTACAACGAAGGGAAGCGACTCGGCCGCGGTCTCTCGCGCATCCGTGAACACTTCGCGAGCCAGGCCGGCGGTATTGCCGGGATCGAGATTCTCGTCGTGGACGACGGATCAACCGACGACACGGCGCGAATCGCGCAGGATTGGGCGCGCGACATGCCGTCTCTTCGCCTTGTCTCGAATGGTGAGAATCGCGGAAAAGGCTACAGCGTTCGGCACGGAATGCTCGAAGCGCGCGGGCGCGTGGCTATCTTCACCGATGCAGATCTTTCTTCGCCGATCGAGGAGTCGGAAAAGCTGCTGAGCGCCATTCGCGAAGGCAACGACATCGCCATCGGATCACGCGCGCTCGATCGCTCCCTCATTTTTGGTCATCAGTCGCATATGCGAGAGGCCGCGGGCGTCATCTTCAATACTTTCGTTCGGGTCCTCACCGGCCTTCCGTTCCAGGATACTCAATGTGGATTCAAGGCGTTCGTGCGTGAGCGGTGCCTCGTAATTTTCGAGCAACAGAAAATCGAGCGATTCGGTTTCGACCCGGAGATTCTGTTTCTCGCGCGCCGTCACGGCTTGCGGACAGCCGAAGTGCCGGTTCGCTGGGCGCACGATCCGGGAACGAAAGTCCATATGATCCGCGATAGCCTGCTCATGTTCAGCGATCTCGTCTATATCCGCTGGAATTTGTTGCTCGGCCGCTATCCGGCGAAGCGAGCCTGAAACGCGCTGAAATCAACCGGATCTGCAATCCGTGGCCGTGACGATAGAGGGCGCTGTACTGCGCAAATAAGTTCTACTTGCGCGGCCGAGCGGTGGGTGGAAGCAGCCCGTTCAGCCGCAGGTACATGGCGGCCATGCTGTAATGGTCGCCGTAGTCCTGCGCCATCGTAACCACCATGAAGCCTTTAGAAACCAGCTTTCCACCAATAAATGGTACCTGCTCGCCGAACTTCGAATCCTCCGTCTGCGCCAGCGACTGCGTGCAAAAGTCGAACGAGGCCTTCAACGCTGGGACCAGGGTATCCTTCGGATCTTCATCCTTGAGGTCAGGCGCCTTAGGAGCTTTAACGCCGGAAATCAGCGAGCAGAGACCATAATTCGCGTGAACCATGTGAACCACCAGGTGCCCGAAGGTGATTTGCTGCGGCGTGGGCCGGAAGCTGAACTTGTCGGCGGGCATTTCCTCGACGGCCTCGAAAGTATCCTTTGATTCGGTATCAACCAGTTTTCGCAACGCGTTTGAAACAGGATTCATCTCCGGCTGTGCAGCTTGTTGTGCATCGGCCGCCGGCGCTTGCTGCGCGAGTGCCGCAAGCGGGGCCAGCCCCAGCGCCAGGATTACCAGACAGACTCGTTTCATCGATTCGCCTCCGGTGGATTGCGTGCGGCCCAAGGATAGTCCGCGTGATGCCGCTTCACAAGCGAATCCGTTTCGCCCTGCAACTCGTTTCGCAAACGAGTTATATGTTGCATATCGAGCGCGAACTTTGCGACGCAAAGTACTTGACAGGGGTCGGAATAATGCTACTCTTGGCTGATGCGTCCGTTCCAACGCCGGCCTGTTCACACGGAAAATCCCGTGGCGCTCGATGACCGCGCCCGCGACAACATTCGCTTCATCCGCGAAACCATGGAGCGCGCCAGCTCGTTTACGGCCGTGCCGGGCTGGGGCGGCGTCGCGATGGGGATTACCGCGCTCGGCGCGGCGGTAATCGCTTCCCGGCAAGCCTCGACCCTCGCATGGCTGCTGACCTGGATCGGCGAAGCGGCTGTCGCCATTGGCATAGCGCTATGGACCACTTACACCAAGGCGCGCGACGCGGAAACGTCGCTTTTTACGGGGCCGGGCCGCCGATTCGTATATAGCTTCGCGCCGCCCCTTTTCGTGGGCGTGCTGTTGACCATGCTGTTTTTTCGCATCGGATCGATCGAACAAGTGCCCGGCGTGTGGCTCCTCCTGTACGGAACGGCCGTGGTCACTGGCGGCGCTTTTTCGATCCGCCTGGTGCCGCTGATGGGACTTTGCTTCATGGTGCTGGGCACGGTAGCGTTTTTCTGCCCATCGAGCTGGGGCAACGCGTTCCTAGCCGGCGGGTTCGGCGGATTGCACGTGATTTTCGGGGGCGTAATTGCGAGGAAATATGGCGGCTAAGTCAGGAGTCTTCCGCACCGCGCGGGACGAAAAAACAAAGCAGGGAACGCCGGCGGTACGCCCAGCCACGGCCGCGGCCTCGAGTCTTGACCGCCTGATTCACGAGCGCACACGGCTCGCAATCGTCAGCGCGCTTGCCGTGAACGCGTCGCTTGCCTTCAACGAACTCAAGCAGCTTCTTCGCGTGACCGACGGCAACCTGAGCGTCCACGCGCGCAAGCTCGAGGATGCCGGCTACATTGGCTGCACGAAATCGTTTGCCGGGCGCATGCCCAAGACGGAATTCCGTCTGACACCCGCAGGGCGCCGGGCATTGGAGAAGTACCTCGACCACATGGAAGCACTGATCCACGCGACGCGCGAGGGATAGAAAGGCAGATTTTCTCGACACGGTATGGGAAACGGCGCATCCAGAATCATTGCGGCTCCTAAACTTCACGTCGCCATTCTGCTTGATGGCAACGGCCGCTGGGCCGCTGCGCGCGGACTCTCTCGCTCCGAGGGCCACCGGGCGGGTGTGGCGGCGGTGCGGCGCGTGGTTCGCGCCGCTCCTGCGCTCGGCATCGGCACGCTCACGCTCTATGCGTTCTCGGCGAACAATTGGAATCGCCCGCTGGGCGAAGTATCCGCCCTGCTCGACTTGCTCGAAAACTACCTGCGCGCCGAAGCGTCCGAATGCGCGGCGAAGGGCGTGCGCTTGCGCGTGATTGGCCGGCGCGACAGAATTCCTCCCACCCTCATCGAAGCCATCGAATTGGCCGAGCGCGCGACGTCCGCGGGGCGCGCCCTCGAATTGCGCATCGCGCTCGACTACTCTTCGCGCGAAGCGATCCTTCGCGCGTCCTGCTGGATGATGTCGAGCCTGGAAGTTTCCGACAGCGAATTCGCACGGCGGCTGGGCCAGGTCACCCACGGCGGCGGTTCCGCGCCGGACGTGGATCTTCTGATCCGAACGGGCGGCGAGCGGCGGCTGAGCGACTTCATGCTGTGGGAATGCGCCTACGCCGAATTGCTGTTCACGCCGCGAATGTGGCCCGAATTCGAAGCGGAAGATCTCGCCGCGGCCATCGAGGATTTTCTCGGCCGCGAGCGGCGTTTTGGCCGCCTGCCGGAAACCGCCGCAGCCAGTTAAGAGTTTTCGCGCTCGCGCGCCATCTCAAAAGCCTTTAGGAACACCCGCGTCGCGGTCTCCGTCAGCGAATATTTCCCGAGTTCCGAGGGAGTGGCCCATGCCACGTCGGTAACGTCGCTTCCCGCGCGCGCTTCTCCGCGAACCGCTTCGCACAAATAGTCGAGAACCACGAAGTGGTATCTTGTTTTTCCGTCGGCGTCGGGATTGATGCGCTCGAATACCTCGATCAAATCGCCCACGCGCACCTCGATTCCCGTTTCCTCGCCAAGCTCGCGCCGCACGCCTTCGAGGATCGTCTCGCCCACCTCGAGCATTCCACCGGGAATCGACCATTGCCCTTCGAGCGGCGGCCCACCTCGGCGAATCAAGAGCGCGCGGCCGTTCGAAATCACCACGCCGCCCACTCCCACCATCGGGCGCTCCGGGTATTCGCGGCCGTCGGACACTTTTACAGGAACCTCCGCGGAACAATTTGACACTGGCGTTATATAATACGACGTCCGGTAGAACTTAGCCCCAGGAGGAGAGATTCACGTGACCAAGTGCCCGGAATGCGACGCCGATATCGACTTGGACGAAGACGAAGTCGAAGAAGGCGAAATTGTGAGCTGTGCGGAATGCGACGCTGAGCTCGAAGTGACGCAGATTCATCCCGTGCACCTTATCGTCATCTCCGAGGATGATGATGACGATGACGATGAGGACGAAGAGGAAGAAGAGGCGAGCGTGAAAAAGGAAGATGCGGACGACGAGCCCGGAGTTGAAGATGAAGACGAAGAGGCCGAGTGACCCCTCTCCCGTCGCTGCTTTGCATCTTCGATTTATCGCGCCTTCATCTCAATCGGCGAATCGCCGTGCGGGCGGGGAACATCACCGCGACTGATTTGCCGACCCAGGTCAGGAGGTATCCGTGAGGACTCGCGCGCTCTTCCAGATTGCGGTGGTAATGGCCTTGGGAATTGTATTCGCGTTTCCCGCTACGGCACAGGACAAGAAAAACGACGCGCAGCTCCGCACGATCCGCGGCACAGTTCTCGACAAGGACGAAACTCCAAGACCTTCAGGCGTGGTTTACCTGCTCAACGTGAAGACGCAAGCGGTGAAGACCTATATCGCGGACGACGCCGGAAATTATCGTTTCAGCGGTCTCGATCCCAATGTGGATTACGAAGTGCACGCCGAGCACGAAGACATGACGTCCTCGACCCGTACGGTTTCGAGCTTTGATTCCCGCCGCGATGTCGAGATGGTCCTCAAGCTGTCACACAAGAAATCCGCGAAGTAGCGCTACGGCAGGCTGAAAACGGAAACGGATTGGCCGGCCTCGGCTACAACGTACTGCTTGCCGTCCACGGCGTACGTGATCGGGTTCGCGCGCACGGCATTCCCGAGCTGAATATTCCAGAGAGGCTTTCCGTCCGCGGCGTCGAGCGCAAAGAAATTTCCCTGGCTATCGGCGCAGAAGACCAGGCCGCCCGCCGTCGCGAGCGTGCCAGTCCATGAATCCCCAATCATCTTGAATTGCCACTTCCTCTCGCCCGTGGTTGCGTCGAGCGCGCGGACGGCTGTATATGCATCATCGCCGCTCACGAGCTTTTGTCCGCCGCCCCCGCCGATGTCCGCTGGATTGTAGGGATCCATTTCCGGATGGCCTTTGTAATAGTAAGCGCCCATTTCGCGCGTGTTGACGTAGAACAGTCCCGTCAGCGGGCTGTAGGACGAACTCGTCCAGTTAACGGTCCCAGTGATGCTCGGATACACCAGCGTGCCCTGCGTGGTCGGATCGATGTCCGGATTTAGAATCGGGCGGCCCTTGGCGTCGAGTCCCTTCGCCCAGGTTTGATGCGCGTATGCCTGACCCTTCAGGAATTCGCCGGTCTCTCGGTCCAGCACATAGTAAAAGGCGTTGCGATCGGCCTGGGCCACGATCTTCCGCTTCTTGCCGTTGATCACTGCGTCAAACAGAATCGGTGGCTCGGCTGCGTCCCAGTCATGCGTCTCGTGCGGCGTGAATTGAAAATACCATTTCATCTTGCCGGTATCGGCGTCGATCGCGAGCAGCGAGCAGGAGTAAAGATTGTCTCCCTTTCTCGCGTCTCCGTTCCAATCCGGCGCGGGGTTGCCGGTGCCCCAGTAGAGCGTATTCAACTCAGGATCGTAGGCGCCGGTATTCCACGTGGTTGCGCCGCCGTATTTGTAGGTGTCGCCTTCCCACGTCTCCACGCCGGGCTCGCCCGTCGTAGGAATCGTGTAAAGGCGCCAGAGACGCTTGCCGTCCTTGGCATCGTAGGCATCAATGTAGCCGCGGAGCCCGCCTTCTCCTCCGCCCATGCCCACAATAATCTTTCCGTTGATTGCGAGCGGTGCCTGCGTGATCGCCACCGCTTCCTTGTTGCTTCCGATCTCCACGCTCCAGCGCACCGTTCCCGTCTTCGCGTCCAGCGCCACCAGGTGCGCGTCAATCGTCGCGACGTACACCGTGTCGCCGAGGATGGCGACTCCGCGATTGGTTGGAAACAGCCCGATGGTCAGCAGGTTTTTCGGCAGGTCCGCGCTCCATCGCCAGACGGGGCGTCCCGTGCGAACGTCCAGCGCCGTGACGGTGGTCGGCGGCTCGGTCACGTACATCATTCCGTCCACAACAATCGGAGAAGACTCGAAGATGCCCTGCCGCCGCAGCTGATAGACCCACCGCAGCTTCAAGGAATCCACATTCGTCTTGTTGATCTGCTTGAGTTCCGAAAATCGCTGCGAGGCGTAATTCCCGCCATACGTCAACCAGTCTTCCGGGTGGCTCGCGGAGTGCAGAATCTCGTCATAGGTCACGTTCTGCGCCAACGATTGCAGCCGGCTCCCCAACACGAGAGCGAGCAGGGCAACGCCGCAAAAAATGTATTTCGCCGCCTTCATTGTGCGCCTCCGAGGCTCGAAAGGTATGCGACCAGATCGTTGATCTGCGTCGCGGAGAGCTTGTCCTTATAGCTCGGCATGAAGCTCTTGCCCGGTTCGGGCTCGATTTTTTGCACTTCGAATTTTTGGATCGACTGGATGTGTCCGCTCGAATCCCGCAGCTGCATGGTGAATGAGTCTTCATCCACGCGCATGCCTTCGACCGCCTTGCCGTCCTTCTTGACCGCGCGGTACATCATGTAGGCGGGATACGCCGAGCGTTCCTGCAGCGATGTATCCAGCGGTAGATTGCCGCCGGGATCGGTGAGAGTCTTTTCGAGCGAGACGATTGATCTCTGCGCGCCGACGTGGCTCAGATCAGGCCCAAGGTCGCCTCCCTCGGCGTCGATCGTGTGGCAGCTCGCGCATCCGTTCGATTCGTAAATCGCTTTGCCCTTTTTCGGATCGCCAGTCGCGACTCCGGCGTTTTCATGCCCGAGCGAACTCACGTAGTCCACGATCTTCCAAATAGTCGCATCGTCCAGTGTCGCGAAGGGCGGCATACCCGTGCCCGGAACTCCGCCGCGGATGGTCGCGTAAAGTCCCTCGGGACCAAGCGTTCCTCCCACTCCTTGAATATTGGGACCGTTGGCGCCGCTGCCATCAATGCCGTGGCAGTTCGCGCATGTTCCTGCAAACAGATCTTTGCCCTGCGAGACGCTCTCCGGCGTTGCCTTCGGGTGCGCGGAGTGCGGCGGGATTGGCGGCGGCGCGAACTGGGCGGCGGCAGGCGATGCCAGGCAGATTGGTCCCAGCCCGAAAATCAGCGCAATCATACGCAATGAGCGAATTGCGGTCATCTGAAGCCCCCCACTATCTTTGATCCGTGCAGAATACTACCACTGCGCGAAAAAAACCCCATGGCGGGAGTGAATCCCGCTCACGGCAGGCTGAAGACAAAGAGCGTATTTCCGGCCGAGTCCACGACGTACTGCTTTCCGTCAACAGCGTACGAGACGGGATTGGATCGCACCGACGATCCCAGCAGCAGATGCCATAGCGGCTCGCCCGTGTCCGCATTCAGCGCGAAGAAATTACCGGCAGCATCCGCGGAGAACACCAGGCCGCCGGCGGTGACTAGCGTCCCTGTCCAGGAGTCGCCCACCATTTTGTATTCCCACTTCTTGACGCCCGTTACTCCGTCGAGCGCGCGAATCGAAGTGGTCGTCTCATCCGCCGGACCGGGGCGCATTCCGCCTCCCCCTCCGCCCACGACTCCGTTCGAATTGTTCTTCTCGAATTTCCGTTCGCCCTTGACGTAATACGCGCCCCCGTCGCGGGCGTTCACGTAGAAAAGTCCGGTGATCGGGCTATAGCACGGGCTCGTCCAGTTGATCGCGCCCGTCAGCGTTGGATAGACCAGCGTTCCTTCGGCGCTCGGCTCGATCAGTTCGGCCGCCATCTTGATCGGCCGACCCTTCGCATCAAGCCCCTTCGCCCAGGTCTGCTTCGCAAACGGCACGCCGGTGATAAATTCGCCGGTCTCGCGATCGAGAACGTAGTAAAACGCGTTGCGATTCGCGAGCGCCACCAGCTTCCGCGCTTTGCCATTCACGGTTGCGTCGAAAAGGATCGGGGGCTCGGAAGAATCCCAGTCGTGCGTCTCATGCGGCGAAAATTGGAAATACCATTTCATTTTCCCCGTATCCGCATCGAGCGCGATCAGAGCGCACGTGAACAGGTTATCGCCCATGCGACCTTCGCCGTTCCAGTCCGGCACCGGATTTCCAGTGCCCCAGTAGATAACGTTCAGCACCGGATCGTACGAGCCCGTGTTCCAGGTCGTTCCGCCGCCGTTCGACCAGCTTCCGTCCGCCCACGTATCCGCTCCCGGATCGCTCGCGCTGCGCGGCACGGTGTAGAAGCGCCACAGCAGTTTTCCGTCGTTCGCGTCGTAGCAGCTCAAAAATCCGTGCGCGCCCGCTTCGCCTCCGCCGACTCCCACCACGATCTTCCCGTTGATCGCCAGCGGTGCTTGTGTGATCGCGTACCCGTCCGCCTTGTCGGCAATCAGCGAGTTCCACCGCACCAGTCCGCTTTTCGCGTCCAGCGCGATCAAATGATCGTCAATCGTCGCCAGATATAGCTTGTCGCCCAGAATCGCCACGCCGCGATTCGTCGGAAACAATCCCACCGGCACGAAATCCCTGGGCACCACGGGCACGTAGTGCCAAAGCGGCTTTCCCGTCCGCGCGTCCAGGGCGGTCACGTTGCTCGGCGGCTCCGTCACGTACATGATCCCGTCCACGATCAGCGGCGACGACTCCATAATGCCACCGCCGCGCATCTGGTAAGCCCACGCCACGCGCAGGTCCTTCGCATTCTGCGGCGTCATCTCTTTCAGCCCCGAAAACCGCTGCGAGCCGTAGTTGCCGCCGTACATCATCCAGTTCTGCGGCTCCGCGTCGGACTTCATCAGCCGCTCGTATGGAACTTGCGCGAAGCTCGGCAGCGCCCCGCTCAGCGCCAGCACTATCACAAAATATTTCGCGGCTCTCATTGGGCCCCCTTCAAGCTCGAAAGATATGCCACCAGATTGTCCATGTCGGTCGCCGACAGATTGCCGTAGCTCGGCATCACCGTTTTTCCCGGCTGCGGCTCGATCGTTTTCAGATTCGTTTTATCGAAAGAATGAAAGTGCTCGCCCACGTCTCGCAGCACGATCGTGTACGTATCTTCAGCCACGCGAATACCCGTCACCTCGTGTCCGTCTTTCGTGACCACGCGGACGAGCTCGTAACCCGGCGGCGGATTCTTCCCGGGATCGCGCAAAAAATCGTAAAAATATTTCGGCGGCCGCGCTCTTCCGACCGTCGTCAGTTGCGGGCCCACTCCGCCGCCGCTCATTCCGATCGCGTGGCACACCGCACAGCCATTCGCGTCGTACACCGCTTCGCCCTTAACCGGATCGCCCTTCGCTGCCTCCATCGGCCCGGCGTCTCCCAACGTGCGCACGAATCCCACCACCTGCCACACGCGCTGATCGTTCAGCGACATCACCGGCGGCATCGCACCTGTTCCGTTTCGCACCACGGAAAAAATTCCTGCGTCGCCCCGCCGCGCCCCAACTCCATGCAGGTTCGGCCCCAGCTGCCCGCTGCCGTCGAATCCGTGGCACCCGGCGCACTGTGCCGCGAATATCTGCTTCCCCGTGGCGATGTCGTCCGGCGTAAGCTTCGCGACGGGCGACTCCTGCGGCGCGCCCGCCGCCGGAGCGGGAGGCGGAGGGCCCTGCGGTGACGCATGCGATCCACTCAGCGCGGCTCCCGAGAAAATCAATAGCGAGCCTGCGAGACACAGCGATCGAAATCCGATCATGTAGTATCCCCGTTTAAATTTGGACGTTTGCTAGTCAATACGACAGCGCAAGTTCTGTCAAGACCTGTTCATGAGCACTGATGAGTACGAACGCAATGAGGCGGCGGTTCGAACTGCGGTTTCGAACGAGGGGGGTTGCGGGGATGCGCGAAAGTTATCGTGAGGGCCGGCTCGGTCGCGCATGCCTCTGAGCCGGCCCCCGCGAAAACGCTATGCCGCTAGAACGAAAACTTCGCAGCCAACTGGAATTGCCGCGGATTAAGCATCGTCCTCGGCAGGCCGAACGTGGGAGACGGAGTCGCAGGGATGAACAGGCACGTCGCCGATATATTCGCCAGCGGGTTCAGACTCATCCCCGCCCCCGAGCACGACCCACCTGCGAGAGTCGACGTAGTTATCGGCGTGGAAGCAAAACTCCCAACACCGGGAATCGCGAAACCGTCGCCCACAGGGCAGGCCGTAGAGCCAGATCCTGCCTGGATGGCGCGGCTCGTGGCGTCTCTATAGTGATGTGGAATCACCGCCGGTGAGCCGCAGAAGACGGGCGAGCCGTAGACCGAGGTCACCTCGTCCACGTTCGACCGGTTGAGGAAGTTAAATGCATCCACGCTGACGTCAAGCTTCACGTGTTCCGTGAGCTGGAAGTATCGCGCAAGATGGAAGTCCCACGAATACAAGGGATCGCCGACGTACGTATTTCTTCCGATCATGGTTGCGCAAGTGCTCGTGGAAGCGCACGAGCCGTCCACAGGCGCGCCGCCCACGCGATCCGTTGCGCCGCCGGCTACGTCGTTCAAAGTGTTGCTCCCGTAGTAGATCGTGAAGGGGCGGCCGGACTGCAACGTGATGATGCTGCTGAGCGTGAAGTGCCGGAGAAAAGTGTCCTCGGGTCCCAACGCGGTAAAGTTCGTGACCAAGTGGTGGCGGGCGTCCTGGTTCGAGTTGCCACGCTCCGACTTGTAATCGAACTGGTTTGGCGGAAGGTTGATGAACGTGGTGAAGTTGCCGTTATCAATCGTGTGCGAGTACGTGTAGTTGGCGGTCAGGTTGAAGTTCTTGATTCTCTCGATCGCCGTGAGCGTACCGCCATGGTACGCGGCCTTCGCGACGCCATTGTTGTAGTCAAGAAGTCCGTAGCTCATGCTCTGCAAACCGGCGTCGGGGCCGGCGCCGGCGAACCAGGGACCCAATCCTGCGAGCGCGCCGGTTCCGAGTATCGGAGTGCCAGAAGCGCACTTCGAAAACGAACCGTTCGGATTCACCAGCCCTGGAACCGCATCCGGAAAGAATGGCACTGGTGCGAGGGGCCACGTACCGGGGTCCACGTTCGCGAAGTCTGGCCCATTGACGCTTGCTACTCCTGAGTCCTGCGAAGGATCCGTAGTACCCAACGGGCAAGGCACGTTGATGTTGTTTCCGCGAACCAATCTGTGTGCTCCGACGAACAAGTAGGCAGCGTTCACTGCGAAGCCGCCGCCGAATTGGTGGTCAACTTCCGCGCTGGCTTGTTCGGCATAGGGAGTCTTGCTGACGTTGTGATCCATTCCGCCGGCGCCAACGCCGCACGCGAAAGTCGTATCGCATGTGCCAACCAGCGAAATAATATCCGTCTGGTGTTCCGGCCCAGCGGTGTACCCGCCAGTGCTGATAACGCTCGCCGCATACCCAGCTGCACCAGCCCCGGCCGGGAAACCAAAAATTTGGTATCCCTGATTGGCCTGCAGGCCGTTGGTCATAGGCAGCATTTGCGGCGACACGGTAATGTCCTCCCCGGTGATGGCCCCGCCTGCCAAACACGGAGGTATTTGCGGATTGCACCCAAGGCCCGGAACCACCTTCTGCGTGTTGGGCACAAAGAAGAACGTCAGGTTGTAGCGGTCATCAAACATTCCGAAGCCGGCTCGAAACACGGTCTTGCTGTCGGGCGACCAGGCGAGGCCAATGCGAGGCTGCCAATTGCCGTAGTCCGGCTTCACATACTCGGACAGGCCCGACTCATAGTCCCAGCGCAGGCCGAAGTTCATCGTGAGCTTGGGCGTGAGCCGCCACTGATCCTGGGCAAAGAAGCCCCAATAGCCGTGGTTAATCTCCTTGGAGAAAGTGTTGAACAGACTCGGTGGAAACGCGTTCGCCCAAGTTGATGTATTCAGCGAACTGCCACTGGAGCTGGTAACCAGCGGGGGACCCGCAGTGAAGCTGGGACTCGCGGGGACCTGAACACCCGCATATGTGAAGACAACGCCATCGTCGCCGGGGACCGGGCACGCCGCGGACGATGCGTCGAGACCGGGTGTGGTCGGGTCGCCCGCGCCGAAGCTTGTGTTGTAAAACTCCGCGAAATTTGAGAGGCAGGAAACTCCGGGTACCAGCATGCGGACGGGCATGAAGCCGGGGAAATTGATCAAACTCCAGACGTAATTTCCGTCAAATCCGAACTTCGCTACGTGATTGCCCTTGACCCACGATACAGAGTCGGCACCCTGCACGCGGCTCTCGTAAAGCCTGTCGTTGGTTCCGAAATTGTGGCCAAGCTCGAGGTCATTCAGAATGCTGAAGTCCGGCTGACCGGTCATGCCGGGGAAGTTGTAGTGACGCCGGGCGTATTGAAAGAGGGCGCTGTTTACCAGGCTGGGTGTCAGGGACGAATCGAGAGTGGCAAACAAGGATTGATCGCGGATGAAAAGATCTCGTCCGCCGCTGGGAACCCCAATGCCGCCGCCATCGAGCGTCTGGCCAACAAGTTCGCCCGAGTCGCGCGCGTCCTCTACGTTATAGCGGATTGCCAGGCGATTGTTGGCGTTAATTTGGTCATCAATTCTGGCAAAGCCGTAGTCATTGTTCGCGGTCTTCAGGAAAGGATTGAGGAATCCGAGCGCCTGCGCTTGCGTGATGTTGGCGGGGTTACCCGCGAAATTGGGAAGGCAGGTAGCGAGGCCGGCGCTGCAGCCTTCGGGGGCAAGTCCCATTAGCGCTTTCGCCTGGTCTATCACCAATATGTTATTCACCAGATCCGGAGGGTAGAGGGGAGACTCTCCGCGCCGTTTGCCTTCGTAGTTTGCGAAGAAAAACAACTTGTCCTTCTTGATCGGGCCGCCGATCGTTCCGCCATACTGATTCTGCCGCAGGGCGTCCGGCAATAACTGCGACTGTAGCCCTGGCTCCGGCTTCTGCAGTAGATTTCGCGAATCCAGTGCGTTGTTCTGGAAGTATTCGTAAAGGGAACCGTGGAGGTCATTCGTGCCGCCCTTGGTCACGATATTGACGATTCCTCCAAGCGCCCGGCCGGATTCCGCGCCGAAGCTGTTGTTGACCACGCGGAATTCCTGAACGGATTCCTGAGGGGGCGTCGCGCGCTGCACGCCGCTGGCCGTGTTCACGAAATCCGCTCCGTCCACCGTAATTTCATTGCTGAAAGCGCGCATGCCGCCGAACGAAATCTGAGTGGCCTCGTACTCCGTAAAAGTGGTTCCCAGGCTGGTGCGGCTCGTGGTGACGCCGGGCGTCAGGAGGGCAAAGTCAGTGAACAAGCGGCCGCTGATCGGCAAAGATTGAATCTGCTGTGTCTCGACGACCTGGCTGATTTCCGTCTTCGTGGTTTCAATCATGGGCGCTTCGGTCGTCACAACGACTCGCGCGCCTTGCGCTTCGACTTGCAGGCCGACATTGATCGTCGCAGCTTGGCCGACGGTCAGCACGATCCCCGTCTGCGTATAGCCCGCGAATCCGGTGAACGACACTTTGAGCTCGTAGTTACCGGGGACTAGATTAGCGACTGTGTAAACACCTCTATCACTGGAGGTCGCTGTGTACGTGGTGTTCGTGTCCGTGTTGCGCAAGGTGATCGAGGCGCCGGCGACGGAAGAACCGCTCGGATCCGTCACGGTACCGGTCAGCAGCGCGGCGGAAGCCCCGCCCTGCGCCAACGCCAAATTCGCGCATCCGGCAAAAAACAGAATTCCAAGGACCAACGACAGACCCAAACGTACTTTCATTTAGGACCCCCCTTGAAGTAAGACTTGCCCAATGCAGCTTCGCAGGTGTGTTCGGTCGTCACGTGCGCAGCTTAGGATTGGTGCATGTGTAACGCCAGCGAAACTGGTTGTCAAGCTCTTATGCGGCTCGCTGTGCGAGTGTTTGCCCAATTCACCGGAGTAAGTAGCTTGGACACATCTCGGCTCATTCAGCTTTGCGAACGCTACAAAACTGGCCTCGACTGATCTCTCCTGAGGGGGAAGAAAAACCTATCTCAGAGCGAAGTGGCCTTGGTGGGGAATCCAACGTGAAACGCTTAGCGAAGTCTTAGATGGCTTACTGGCCCATGTGCGAGCCAAGGAGCGAATTCGCTTCGCGAAACTCGGGGCGATAAACCAAACGCTTGCTTGAAGCATCGGCTGAAGTGGTTCGAATTGTTGAAGCCCCACGAGTATGCAATTTCGGTGATGGACCTGTGGGCGAAATCCGGGTTGAGGAGGTCGTCGCGGCAACGCTCCACCCGCTGCTTCAAAATGTAATCCGAGATGGAGATTTTTTCCGGCTGGAAAGCCATGTGCAGGTATCGCTTCGTGCATCCCGTCGAGCTGGCGAGCTTTGCAAGCGAAAGTTCAGGATCACCCAAGTGACTCGCGATATAGAGCTTCAGTCGATCTCGGAGCGCCGCCTTTGAGTCCAGGGAACCGCGTTCGTGACAAAGGTCACTCAGAGCGAGGCGAGTCATTTGGATAATGATATCCGCGACGTCGTGGCTGGTGGCATTGAGAATCTGCGGGCTCTGATCGAACGTGTCCGAGATCAAGTTCCAGATCAATTTGCCTAATCCGCGGCGTGCTGGGAAACGGCGCACGACCAGATTTTGCAGATCGAAGTTTCGAGCCACAAATTTGTCGCGCGGTATCAGCAGCAGAGACATGTCGGCTCCGCCGAGAATCGTCATCCGATAGGGCCGAGCATTGTCGTAGATGCTCCACTCCCCGGCTCGCAGACACGTTGTGCGGCCGTTCTGTTCGAGTACGCAACTCCCTGCCGTCAGCAGGACGGCTTTCACGAAATACCGATGATCTCGCCGGGCCAGAAAGTTCGTTCTTAGAACGCGATGAGGGGTGCTGTGGCTAATCCGGGATAAGACCAGGTTGGAAACCTCGGCATGCTCAAAGCCCGCGCTGAAAGGTTGGTTCCCCAGCGTTTCGACTTCGTGTTTACCGCAAATGGAGGCCGTGTGCGCTTGCCAGAATTCGCGCCGCTCCGAAACCTTGATTCCCTCGGTGGAGACGCGCTTGAACGGGGAAGTGGCCGCGTTCGCGACAGCAATGGCGCTGGCTGGCATCCGAACCCCCGCCGCATACTATCCAATAACAACTTAGGGCTGTCCAGTTGTTTGATCGGAACGTCTTGGCGTTATGCGTGGTGAGGCAGTCGGCCTGCGCGAGCGGTGTGATTTTCACGTTTCAATTCCTTGCGAACGATCCGAGGAGAAATCCAGAGTGAACGGGGAAGTGGTGCCGGCGGGGGGAATCGAACCCACGGCCTAGGGATTATGAGACCCTCGCTCTCCCACTGAGCTACGCCGGCACGTAAACAATCATTGATGCTAAGGGTTCGCTCGCCGGAGTGTCAAGGTGCCGATCCGATAAGGATTGGCATCCTGGGTGAACGAAGTGAGCGAAGGGCCTCTCTTCGCCTTGCTAATCATTGCGTTGCAGCTGTTTTGCCCTCGGCCATAATCTTTTCAATTTCGTCGGCCGTGCGCGGCAGCCGCGCGGTCAGCAGCCGGTAGCCATCTTTGGTGACGAGCACGTCGTCCTCGATCCGCACGCCGAGATTCTCCTCCGGAATGTAGATACCCGGCTCTACTGTGACAACCATTCCTGCCTCCAGCGGCCGGTTGCGGTCGCCGGGATCGTGCACGTCGAGTCCGAGATGATGGCTAACGCCGTGCGGATAATATCGGCCGAGCGTATGGCCCTCTTTGTCGTGGCCGTGCGTATTGATGTAGTCGGTGACGATCGCCTGCAGGCTGCCCTTGGCGCCGTAAAGCACGGCTCCGGGCTTCACCGCCGCCATCGCTGCGTTCTGCGCGCCGAGGACGATGTCGTAAATCTCGCGCTGCCGCGCCGTGAATTTGCCGTTCGCGGGCACCGTGCGCGTGATGTCCGCCGCGTAGCCGCCATATTCGCCGCCCACGTCCATCACCACCAAATCGCCATCCTTGATTTCGCTGTCGAGCGCGCTGTAGTGCAGCACCGTCGAATTGAATCCCGCGCCGACGATCGGCGAATACGCCTCCCGCGCGCAGCCGCCCATCTCGTGAATTTCCTTCATCCGCGCGGCCACCTGATATTCGAAAAGTCCGGGACGCATGCGCCGCATAGCGTCGAATTGCGCATCCATGGATACGTCAATTGCCTTTTGCATCAGCGCGAGTTCGCCGTCGGACTTGACTTGGCGCAGCGCGTCGAGCGCCGGTGCGATGTCTTTAAGCGTCGTGTGCGGAATCGCGTCGCGTATCTCCGCCACTGAATTCGTCAGGTGGGGGTAGCCCTCCTCATTCTTCGGAGGCATCAGCGTGTAGAAAGTTTTGTAGGTGTCGGCAAGCTTCGCGAGATCGCCTTTCAGGTTGGCGATCGGCTCGACGTTTGCAAATCCGGTCTTCTCCTGCACGCCGGGATCATCAGGGCCGATCTTTGGCCCCTCCCATTTCTCCTGGGCCGGATTGCGCGGCGGCAGGTAGAGAACTTCGGCCGGAGTTGAAGCTTGCGCGCCGCTGTTTGGCTCATCCGGAGTCAACAACAGCACCGCGCCCGGCTCGTCGTGGCCGGTCAGGTAATAGAAATGCGGCTCCTGAAAAAAGATGGCGACTTCGGAAGCGTCCTCGTGCCCCGTGTATCCAACGACCACAATCGGCCCGTCCACGCTCGCTCGCAGCTTCGTCCGTCGCGCCGCATATTCCTCGCTCGGCTGACGAAACCGCGCCTGCACGACGCAACATGCGCACGCTACCGCCAGCAGCATCAGGCCAACTTGACGAATGTCGAGCCGCCGCGCCAATCTTAATGTTCTCGGTTTCATGGATTATGCACGTCAGGATACCGCAAGTTCGGGTCGGCCGTCCTGCGGACACTTCGAGAGTTCCGGTCCGATGAACCGGCCAGCCGCCCGGGAGCAACTAGTCCTTGATCTGAATCTCTTGGCCAGTGGCTTGACCCAGCGCACGAAGATAGGCGTCGAGCGTGCGGTGATGGCCGATTACGAAGCGAGACACGAAGCGGAAGACCGGGTTATAGACTTCTCCGTTTTCGGTAATGCGCACGATCGTGCCGGCGCCGCCGGATTGAATCAAATAGGTCCAGGTCCCCGAGTAGGGCAGATTCTCCGTGGCGATGCGGCGCTTGATCGAATATGGCGGGGAACTGTCCAGCATCTCGTAGGTCACTGTCTCGCCATTGCGGGTGGTTTCGCGCGTCAACCGTCGGCCGGCGGCATCTGGAACCATTTCCCAATGGAGCACATCCGGGCGCCAATTCTGTGGGCCGGCAATGAGAGCAAAGAGCTGTTCGGGAGTCGCGCGATAGGAAGCGCTCCGCGATGCGACGTGCTCCTTCGGAAGCAATGCGCCAATCGCGACCACGGCCGCCGCGATCAGAACGAGCCCGCAAATTAAGATCAGGACTATTTTCATTGGTCGTGCGACCTCTTTCGTCGCCGCAACAGAATATTGGCGTGTTTCGCCAAGAGCTCGATGCCTCGCAGCGCGGTTTCGAGATCTCCCGCCGGCATCGAGTGGAACATCTCGCTCACAAGATCCGCATCAAGAACCGTGTTCTCTTCCTTGATTCGCGCGCCAGCCGCCGTCAACGTCAAGCCGATACTTCGCCCGTCGGCGTTGTCCCGCCGGCGGGCGACATAGCCGCAACGCACCAATTTCGCCACCATGATGCTCATGGATGATCGTCCTACGCCCATGTGTTCTGCCAGCCTCGACAGAGTCGTGGGCCGTGTCGCATGGAGGTGATTCAAAGTGCTGGCCTGGTGCTCCGTGATGACTTTTCCACTCGTGTCGTCACGGACGTGCCGCCTATGACAGGCGAGAAAAATCGCCGGATAAGCATCGAATAGGCGCCTGACTCGCGAATCCAACATTAGGCGGCAGGGTAAGACGGAAAGTTTGATTGGTCAAACAAAAAAGAGGAGGCCTACGGAGTCTAATCGGCGGGTGGCCCACTCGTCGGTCGACCCATCGCGCTAGCGAATTCGTTTTTTCGGGTGCCCCATCCTCGG
>PMUS01000084.1:0-701 GCA_003166795.1 Acidobacteriota bacterium
TCGTCACAACCATAGCGCTGAGCGCTCGAGGACGCAATGTCACGCCAACTCGCTCCCCGGTCATACCCAAATTGGCAGCGCGGCTTATCGAAATCGTCAATCGCCCCGATAGCTTTTCCGACTGCAAGCTGAGGCTTTCCTGCCTCACACTCACTGGCTTGAGATGAAGTTGTTGCCGTAAGATGGCTAATGGCGAGTTTCGACTGATGCTGATCCGTCTGGGTTTTGATATTCAATTTGAGATCCCTTCGCCGGTGGCGATGATCGCCCTGTACCATGTCCATCATTCCCGGCGGGCGGACCTGCGAGAACCCGATGAACCGCGCATCACTCCGGCCGTGCCCGTTGATGAATACGAAGATTCCTTTGGAAATGTGTGCTCCCGATTCGTGGCACCTGCCGGAAAGCTTCAGCTATACCACTCGACCTTGATCGAAGACTCGGGCGAACCCGATGAGACAAGCCCCAACGCACGCCAATCGCTGGTGGAAGATCTGCCTCACGAGGTGCTGCGTTATCTGCTAGCCTCCAGATACTGCGAAGTTGACCGCCTTTTGGATACCGCGGGAAACCTATTCGGCAATTCGCCACCGGGATGGCCGCGAGTTCAGGCGGTGTGCGATTGGGTGCAGGCTAATGTTACGTTCGGCTACCCTTTCGCTAATCCAACGAAGACCGCTCTGGATGTTTACGCGGATCGC
>PMUS01000084.1:736-7253 GCA_003166795.1 Acidobacteriota bacterium
CGTAACAACACGCCGCGAATCGGACGAGTGCTGATGGCCACCGGGCGCGATGCTGCGGACGTCGCGATAACGACGTCTTTCGGGACTGCCTTGTTAACAAACTTTATGGTGGTGACCGACGAAGAGGTAGGCGGAAAAACGGCGATAGCTCTGTAGGATGTCCGGAAACTTAAGTTGGTGCGACGCCGTTTTTCTGTGTCGCGNNAAGACGCACTACCGTTACGATCGCCGAGTTTCGCTCGGCCCTCAGGTTGTGCGCTTGCGACCCGCGCCGCACTGTCGCACACCGATCCTCTCGTATTCTCTGAAGGTCCGCCCCGAAAAGCACTTCATTAATTGGCAGCAGGATCCCCAGAGCAACTATCTTGCACGGCTGGTGATCCCAGATCCGACTACGGAGTTCTTCGTAGAGGTTGATCTCGTTGCCGAAATGGGAGTCTTCAATCCCTTTGATTTTTTCCTGGAGCCTTACGCTGAAGAGTGTCCCTTTTCTTACGAACCTGTTTTGGCTCGCGAACTGCGTCCGTATCTCGAACTCGAACCGGCGGGGCCACGCCTGACGGAGTTGCTGGCCAGCGTGCCGCGCGTGCGCACGCGGACAATTGATTTACTGGTCGGCCTCAATCAGCGCGTGAAAGACGGAGTTGGTTACGTGATTCGCATGGAGGCGGGCGTCCAAACCTGCGAAGAAACCTTAGGCTTGCGAACCGGATCGTGTCGCGACTCGGCATGGCTGCTGGTCGAACTGATGCGCCACTTAGGACTCGCCTCTCGTTTTGTTTCGGGCTATCTGATTCAGCTTCAGGCCGATGTGAAACCCCTTGAGGGACCCGCCGGACCCAGCGCCGATTTTACAGATCTGCATGCTTGGGCTGAGGTGTACCTGCCTGGCGCCGGCTGGATCGGATTCGACCCGACTTCAGGTCTACTTGCCGGAGAAGGTCACATCCCTCTCGCCTGTACGCCGTACGCGGTCAGTGCCGCGCCCATCACCGGCTTGCTGGACCCTTGCAATACGGAATTCAGCCACGAGATGACGGTTCAGCGTATTTACGAATCGCCCCGCGTCACCAAGCCCTACACCGATCAACAATGGCGCGAAATCGAAGCGCTGGGCCATTCAGTGGATGCCAAGTTGCGGGCCGGCGACGTGCGGCTGACCATGGGCGGCGAGCCGACCTTTGTTTCTCTTGATGACGCGGATGGAGCCGAATGGACGAGCGCCGCGATGGGCCCAAATAAGCGCAAACTCGCGGTCCAACTTCTCGGCAAATTACGCGATCATTTTGCTCCTCAGGGGCTGCTTCACTACGGGCAAGGCAAATGGTACCCCGGGGAACTGCTGCCGAGGTGGGCGCTCTCCTGCTATTGGCGCAAGGATGGAGTTGCCGTCTGGGAGGATGCGCGCTTAATCGCAGTGGACGACAAAGATTATGGTTACACAAGCGAAGATGCACGCCGATTTCTCGAAGCTCTGACTCGACGCCTGCAAGTGGACGTCTCGGTTGCGATGCGAGCGTATGAGGACAGCTTCTACTATCTGTGGAAAGAGCGGCGGCTCCCTGTGAACGTCAATCCTCTCGATCCAAAACTTGAGGATCCGGTCGAACGAAAGCGTGTGGCGCGCATTTTTGAAGAAGGCTTGGGCAAATTGGTTGGGTACGTCCTTCCGCTTCGGCGGATCGCGACCAGGCGGGGCAGCGCACGATGGACGAGCCAACCCTGGTTTCTTGCGTCTGAAAATATGTTTCTGATTCCCGGCGATTCGCCAATGGGATACCGCCTGCCGCTCGAGTCACTTCCGTGGACCAAACCGGAAGATGTTCTTTATTCTTTCCAGCCTGATCCGTTCGCGAAGCGCGACGTGCTGCCTGCGAGACCCGCGCGCAGGCCTGAACTTTTCACCGCCTCGCCCGTGGCTGACGCTCCGCAGCCGACAGCGGACCGAGGAAAGCCCCCCGCGGAAGGAGAATCTGCGGCATGGGTCGCGCGTCCGGCACTCTGCATACAGCCACGCGAGGGCAAGCTTTACGTGTTCATGCCGCCGGTGGAATATGTTGCTGATTATTTGGATCTCGTCGCTGCAATCGAGGAGACGGCCGCTTATCTCACGATACCGGTGATGCTGGAGGGATACGCGCTGCCCTTCGACACGAGAATCCGAGTGCTCAAAGTGACCCCCGATCCAGGCGTGATCGAAGTAAACATACATCCGGCGGCATCCTGGGATGAGCTCGTCCGAAACACCGAGACGGTTTACGCGCTTGCACGCGAAAGCCATCTGGGCACGGAGAAATTCATGTTGGACGGGCAGCACTCGGGGACCGGCGGGGGAAACCACATCGTAATCGGTGGCGCGACTTCGGCGGACAGCGCTTTTCTACGGCGTCCGGATCTGCTTCGCAGCATGATCGGTTACTGGCACAACCATCCGTCGCTGTCCTACCTGTTCTCGGGCATGTTCATCGGACCTACTAGCCAGCATCCCCGCGTGGATGAGGCGCGCACGGATTCCATTTACGAGCTGGAAATTGCTTTCGATCAGATTCCGGACAAAGGTTCGAAAGACGTCCCGCCGTGGCAGGCCGATCGCGTTTTCCGGCATCTTCTGACGGATTTGTCCGGGAATACCCACCGAGCCGAGTTCTGCATCGACAAACTTTATTCGCCCGATGCTTCCGAAGCGCGGCTTGGGCTGGTGGAACTGCGAGCATTCGAAATGCCTCCGCACGCACATATGAGTCTCACTCAACAATTGCTCGTCCGGGCGCTGATCGCATATTTCTGGCAAACGCCATACCGCCGCAAGCTCGTATGGTGGGGGACGGCTCTTCATGACCGCTTCATGCTGCCCTACTTCACTCAGCTGGACTGGGAAGACGTGATGGCGACGCTGCGCGAAGCCGACTACGCGTTTGAGAAAGAATGGTTCGCAGCGCACTTCGAGTTTCGATTTCCGATGATCGGTTCGGTGACAAAACATGGAATGCATTTGGAGTTGCGGCACGCTTTGGAGCCCTGGCACGTCCTCGGCGAAGAAGCTTCGGGCGTCCAAACCGTCCGCAACGTGGATTCTTCTGTGGAGCGGCTGCAAGTGAAAGTGTCGGGTATGATCGATTCTCGTTTCACCGTTTTGTGTAATGGCCGAATGGTGCCTCTGCAGTCGACTGATGAGGAAGGCGAATTCGTCGCGGGTGTGCGATACCGCGCCTGGCAGCCGCCATCGTGCCTGCATCCCAACATCCCGGTGCACTCGCCTCTTGTGTTTGATATCGTGGACACATGGTCGGGACGTTCGATCGGGGGTTGCACCTATCACGTGACTCATCCTGGAGGACTCGCCCACGAGCAGTTTCCCGTTAATGCGTTTGAGGCGGAGAGCCGACGCCTGGCGCGATTCAGCGATATCGGACATACACCGGGGATCATCGCGATTCCAAGCGAAGAGCGTAACCCAGCGTTCCCCCTGACATTGGATTTGCGGCGGACGCCGTGAGATTTCCTCGCGAAGTGCAAATAGTCGTTCCCCCTGAGCTCGAATGAAGATTTCCGCAGATACGGTGAAAGCACCGCTCCTGAGCATCGGTTATCACCAAACACCCGGTGTGTACGATGAGATGTGCGGAGCGCCCGGAATTCTTCGTCCTCATTGGGACAAATTCATCCACTCGTTGTCCGCGCTCGGCGACCAGGAATTGACACGCCGCTGGCGAACGGCCAAGCAACGCATTCGGGAAAACGGCGTCACCTACAANNCCGCCGTCTGAATGGAACCAACTCGAAGCGGGGTTGATCCAGCGTGCCCGGCTGCTCAACCTGATTCTGGCCGATCTGTACGGACCGCAGCGGCTGCTTCATGGCGGCCTGCTTCCGGCGGCGCTTGTTTTTGCGAACCCGGGCTTCTGGCGGCCTTGCCATGGAGTTCGAGTTTCGGGCGGCACGTACCTACACCTTCTCGCCGTGGACCTGGCGCGTGGGCCGGACGGCGACTGGTGGGTAATTTCCGACCGCACCCAAGCGCCTTCCGGCGCGGGCTATTCGCTTGAGAATCGCATTGTCATGGCGGAGACTTTTCCGGATTTATTCCGCGAGTTCCGCGTCAAGCGGCTCGCTTCATTCTTCCGTTCATTTCGCGAGACGCTACTCCGCCTCTCGCCCATGGCCCCCACCAATCCGCGCGTCGTCCTGCTGACTCCCGGACCGTTCAACGAAACTTACTTCGAGCATTCCTACCTAGCGCGTTACCTTGGATTCACGCTGGTCCAGGGTGGTGACCTGACCGTGCGCGATAGCAGGGTATTCCTGAAGACGCTCGAAGGACTCAAGCAAGTGGACGTCATTCTGCGTCGCGTGGATGATGGCTTCTGCGACCCGATCGAATTACGCTCCGATTCCTATCTAGGCGTGGCGGGTCTCCTGCAAGCAGTACGAGCAGGCAACGTCACCGTAGCGAACGCGCTGGGCAGCGGGCTCATTGAAACTTCCGCCTTCATGCCATTTTTCCCGGGCCTGAGCCGCCGAATGCTGGGAGAGGAACTAAAACTGCCGACCGCCGCGACATGGTGGTGCGGCCAACCCCACGCGCTCCGTTACGTGCTCGAAAATCTGGATTCCCTGGTGATCAAGCCCGCCTTCCCTTCGAAAGGGATGGAGCCTGTTTTCGGCGGCAAACTTGGCTCCGAGGAAAAGTCACGGCTGATCGAGCAGATCAAGGAAAGCCCTCAAGAATTCGCCGGCCAGGAGCTGTTAAATCTGTCGACGGTACCCGCATGGTCTGAACAACACGACCTTACTCCGCGTCGCGTTGTTTTGCGCGTGTACCTGGCGGCGAAGGGGGACTCGTGGGTGGTGATACCGGGGGGACTGGCGCGCGTTTCCCCGTCGATTGATACGCCCGTCGTTTCGATGCAGCGCGGCGGCGGCAGCAAGGACACATGGGTTCTTTCGGACAAACCTGTGGATACTTTTAGTTTGCAGCGGCCGCGCGATGTGCCCGTCGAACTGAGTCGCGGAGTTGTGAGCGATCTGCCCAGCCGGGCGGCGGATCACTTTTTCTGGCTTGGCCGCTATGCCGAACGCAGCGAACATGTGGCCCGAATGCTTCGATGCATTTTGATCCGGCTCACGGGCCAGTTGGGGACGGCGGATGGACCGGAATGGGAATCCCTAACGAAGATAAGCGATTGTCTGGAATCTCCCCACGCGCGCCTCTCGAAAGAGGACGAGCCCGAATTACATCCCGACCTGCTGCGCGATCTGGAACAGGAAATTCTTTCACGCATTTTTGAAGAACAGCGCAGCGATAGCCTGACCGCAACTCTAAATCGTGCTGGGCGCTCTGCTGCGCAGGTGCGCGACCGGCTTTCAAGCGATCTACTCCGCGTTGTGAATCAGTTTGGCTCGCTTACGCGCGGCGCCGACAATCTGGCATGGGGATATGTCTCGGTAGGAGATGCCCTGGCCGTTTTGAACGGCTGCATCGGGACGCTTGCATCGCTCCGAGGGATTGAGATGGAGAATATGACGCGAGGTCCCGGTTGGCATTTCCTAAGCATCGGAAGGCGCCTGGAACGCTCTGTCCATCTGGTTAGATTGTTCCGAACGATCATCGTGCCGCTGACGCCGCAGACTTGGCCCGCGCTCGAGATGCTCCTCGAAGTGGCCGACAGTTCGATGGCCTATCGCTCGCGATACTTCACCATATTACAGCCCGCGCCCGTCCTTGATTTACTGATGAACGAGGAGGCCAATCCGCGGTCACTCGCTTTCCAGGCGAAGGATCTCTCCGATCATTGCCGAAGCCTGTCCCGCATGCCGTCCGGCGCCGGGTGGCCGGTCGCCAAACAGGAACGTTTCGAGGAAGCAGCATCCAACCTGTTTCACGCGGATGTTCGCAAGCTTTGCGAACCACGTGCCGGAGCGATTCGTGAGCGACTCGATGAACTCCTCTCCGCGCTCGAAGCCGCTTTGCCAGCTTTGTCGAACGCCATCACTCACGCTTATTTCAGTCATGCTGAGCCGGAGCGGACGACATGATCTACCGCGTCAGGCATCGGACGACGTACATCTACGAAGACCCGGTTTCGGTTTCGCATCACTTGGTGCGGCTGACGCCGCGCGATATTCCCGGACAGCTTTGCCATGAAACCCACATTTCCATACTGCCGGCGCCAGCGGTTACATCAACTCAAGACGACTACTTCGGCAATATACAGACGTTCTTCACACTCCAGGAGCCGCACGACAGTCTGATTGTGGAGGCCAGCAGCGAACTGGAAGTATTCGCCCTCAAACGTCCGGATTTCTCGGTCTCGCCACCGTGGGAAACGGTTGTCGAATCGTTGGTCGGCGACAGCAGCGACGACGGGCTCGACGCGTATCAGTTTGTATTCGGCTCTCAACGCGTGGGGGCAAGCCGCGAACTCGCCGACTACGCGCGCGAGGCGTTTCCCGCGAGACGTCCTTTATTAGACGCTGTCCTCGAACTTATGCGAATCATCCATCGCGATTTTCAGTT
>PMUS01000113.1 GCA_003166795.1 Acidobacteriota bacterium
ATGAACTTTTTCTCGAACGAAACTCTTATGTTGTACCACTTGCGCGAACGGAGCAGACGACCCTGAATTCCCCCAAAAGGGTATCGTGCCTATCTTGGAATGGTCAAATCCAAAAAGCTGATGCGACAAATCCAGAGTGCATACTTCCCCAATGTTAGTTTCCACCGGAACACATAAAGAAGGCATAAGGAGGAAACGCGAATTTTCATTCGGCAGTGCGGTTGCAGCAGACGGCAACAGCGCAGCCGCCGAAAAAATCGCGCTGCTCGAATCTGATAAGCTATGTGCCGGGGTGAAACACAGGCGATGAAATTGTTCGGCCGCAAACCTGCCGCTGCCTCCTACTCCCGGCTCCTTCCGGCGAATGGCGGCGGGTATCTGCGATCCGCCACTCGCCGGCTGACCCTGGATTTGGCGCGTGCGGAGACCTTTGCGTCCATGCTGGCCAATAGCCGCGCATCACAGGTAATCGAAGTGTCGGATCTGCTCGCTGGGATGTACATTTGCAATTGGGAACGCTTGGCGGTCTATTGGGAAGGCGAGGACCGCGAGGAAATCGAGAGCTTTCTACGCGGCATCTGCCGGATCAGCCCCGAGAGGTGGCACTCCTGGATCGAGTTCTACGACGATTTCCGCCGTAAGGGGAAGCGGTGGCAAGCGTGGCTCCCTTTGACCAAACTTCGGAAAACCGCGCCAGCCGCGGCGACGCTGCGGCCCTCCGCCGCCCTCGTGGCCGTGCTGAAGCAGGCAGAGGAAATCGCGCCTTCGCGGGATTCGGTCGGAGAAGGCAACATACCAATCTTGACGAGCGAATGCGTTCTGCTGTGCATCGTGCGGAGTTTCGGATCGCGAGTCAGCCGAAAACTAGCCGACACGGGACTCGACGCGGGGCGCCTGGAACGCGATGCGCTTTTCCCCCGCCGCGGGCCTTTGAAGTAAACCATTCGCCTCGCCGCCCCGTAGTAGGTTCGTTCCTCACTCTGCGACTTCTGAATCTCCTAGCTGTCCCCTTAGTTTCCCTTCTCTGCTTTGGTTCCTCCGCGCACTCTGTGCGCTCTCTGTGATCTCTGTGTTAAGTCTTTACAGTTCCTTTCCCGCGGCATTCTCAAATTATCATTTTGAATCGCGGCCACAGGACCGCAAGCGGAGCGACGGGTTTGCGGCACAGGTACACGGGCACGCTCTGCTCGTTGGGCATGGCGTGGGGACTGGAACTGGTCGCGGCGAGGTGGACGTCCCCGAACAATTTGATGAACTCGTCCGAGCGTTCTCCGAAAATAATCATGCAAGCGCCCGAATAACCACGCGGTCCCCAGTAAAAATAGCTGTTGTGCCCGCTGAGCGCTTTTGGCAGACCGAGCGCCGGCCCGTAGTGATCAATCGCGCCGGCCTCGCCATAATTTCCACCCAGAATTCCGCAATCGGCGCGATCCGCCTCCGGAAGGCCTTGATAAACCTGCGCGACTGTCGCGGCCATCGTGTCCCAGCCGAACATGTCGGCATAGAGCTGCGGAAGCGGCGCATACACGGCGTCGCGCTCGGTCTTCACCACGCTTGCGGCCGGCAGAAGCGCCGAATACCGCATGAAACTTTCGATCGGAAGAAGCGGGACGCCAAATGGCAACGCGATCAATCCACCGATGATGAGCAGCACCGGAAAAGCGGCTCGCAGCCACCGCCGGCTATTCGATTCTGAGAACCTCTCAAACGCGACTCCGCCCGCTGCCATCAGCAGCGGATAGACCGGCAGAGCGTAGTAGGATTTTCCGCCGAGGAATATGAAAACCGCCATCACGATCAGATACGTCCACCCGAGAAAGCGGAAGCGCTTTCCTGCCCGCGCCCAGAAAAACCACGCCAAACCGCCGAGCCAGACCGGCAACGCAATGGGATGCAAAAATATGATCTGTTCACCAAGAAAGCGCAGCGGCGAAATGGAAATATTCTTGTAAAGCTGAGCGTTGCGTACGACCTCAATCTGCGGCCAGCCATGGCGCGCTTCCCACAGCAAGTTCGGCAGAAATATCGCCAGCGCGATGAGTCCGCCGATCCAGATCCAGCGAGAACGAAACACCCGCGCTTCGCCGGACAGCACCAGCCCGGCCACAATCGCAAAACCAAACACCGCCGTGGTGTGCTTGTTTTCGAGCCCCACGCCGGCGACCGCGCCAAACGCCAGCCAGAGCCGCGGCGAGGCCCCTCGTACGATGCGGACCGCGATCCACGCGCAGACCAGCCAGAAAAGCGGCTCGAACGCGTTCATCGAAAAAAAACTGTCGAAGGCGAAATACGCGGGCGCAAACAGGATCGCCGCCGCGGCTAGAAATTGCGCGAAGCGGCCTCCGCCGAATTCGCGCGCCAGCATCCCAGTCAGGAATACAACGGCAGCGCCCGCCAGCACGGGAAGCAGACGAATGGAAAGAAGCGAATTCCCCAAAAAATGCCGCGAGAACCACGCGAGCAAAGCGATCAGCGGCGGCTGATCTACATAGCCCCAGGCGAGATGCTCACCACAGGCAATGTAGTAGAGCTCGTCGCGAAAAAAACCATAGTGGCGAATGCCGGAAAATTGGAGAAGCAGTTTCGCGACGGCCAAGCCCGCCAGAACGGACGTGGCGCTCAGCATTCGCTCGCTGGCGCGAGCCGCTGCGAGCGGGCGCCCGTCGAATTCGTTGACTTGAGTCTCGCTCATGCGGGCTGGGAGATCACGCAAAAGGTCCGACGAGAGAAATACCGCCTGATCCGCCTACTGCGGAATCAGTTCGCAGCCGGCGAGACGATTGTCGCTGACTTGATCATGTCAATGTTGGGGAAATTCTTATCGAGATAAGCTTTTCCCTGCGACGTGATCGCACCCTGATCCGGGCGCTCGCCGTAGCCGCTGTAAAATTTCTGAACGACGTCCATGCCCGAGGTCACCTTGCCAAATGGAGTGAAGCCCTGGCTATCCAGAAACGTATTGTTGCCGAAATTGATGAATAGCTGCGTCGTGCGCGTGTTCGGGCCGGCCGTGGCGAACGTGATCGTGCCCGGAGCGTTGCTCTGCTTTCCGGAATCGTCCTTGATATTGGCGCTTTGCCAGACCTTGTTGACCGCCGGGTCAGCGTTCAAACCGAACTGCACGATAAATCCCGGTACGTTGCGAAAAAACGCAGCGTCGGTGAAGAAACCGTGCTTCACGAGATTGTAGAAGCGGTCGGCGCCGAGCGGAGCCCAGGCGCGTGTGACGTCGACGACGAAGTCGCCCTTCGTGGTCACAAACTTCACTTGATAGGTTTCGGGCGCTTTCGCGGTGAGCGTAGCCGGATGCAGCAAAGCGGGATCGCTGGTCATGTGTGTTGTCCTTGGTGGGGTTGGGCTCGTCTGTCCCGCGGGCGCCGCAGGAGCTTGTCCTGCCGGCGCGACTGGAGCGAAAACGGCCATCATGCAAAGTGAAATCATTGCCGTGAGACGTTTCATGCGATATTTCCTTTCCTTGACTTCGCTGCGGCCTCCACATCTTGCATCAGACGCAGCGCATTGCCACCGAGAATTTTCTCAATGTCCGTTTCCGAATAACCCCTGCGTAGCAGGGCGTCGGTGATCCGAGGCAGGCCCGAAGCGTCCTCCATGCCGTAGGGCATCTCCGCGCCGTCGAAATCGGAGCCGAGCCCGACGTGGTTCACGCCCGCCGCCTTCACGGCGTGGTCAACATGATCCACGATCAACGTCCAATCCACGCGCGGCAACTTGCCCTCGGCCACAAACCCGCGGACGATTTTATCCGATTCGAGTATCTGGCAGGCGTCATTTTCGCCGCACCGCTTCTCGGATTCCGCTTCGATCTGCTTTCCCAGCTCCGGCTGCGCCTTTTCCGCGTCGCGAAATTCCTGGCTGAGAAATCCCATGTGAAAATTGATCTGGACAACGCCATCCCTGGCCGCGAGGGCCCTCATCATTTCGTCGGAGAGGTTGCGCGGACTGTTGCAGAGCGCCTGGCACGATGAATGCGACGCAAGCACGGGAGCTTCACTCACGGCGAGCACGTCGCAGAGCGCCTTGTCCGAGATGTGCGAGACGTCCACGATCATCCCCAGACGATTCATTTCGCCGATAGCCCGTTTGCCGAAGTCACTCAACCCGTTGTGGGCGGGCTTGGCAGTTGAGGCGTCGGCCCACTCCGTATTGTGGGTATGCGTCAGCGTCATGTAGCTCACGCCGAGCGACGAAAACTCGCGCAGGACGCCAAGGTCGCTGTTCATCATGTGGCCGCCCTCAACCGCCGTGAGAACCGCGATTTTGCCAGCCGCTCGCGCGCGTCGTATATCGCCCGCGGTTGCCGCCGCCGCCAAATCATTCGGATGCAGAGCCACTTGGCGGCGAATAGCCTCGATCTGCGCGAGCGCGCGCTCGACGGCTTCCCTTCCGGTAATCGTCCCCCTTATCCAAACCGCAAAAAAGATCGCGCCCAGCCCGCCCTCGCGCATTCTGGGGATGTCAACCGACCCGTCGGCGTGGCGCGCGCCAAGATCGAAGTTATCGAATATGAACCGCTGCGTCGTGTCCGTATGTGTGTCCACCACCAGCGAGCGAAAATGCAGATCGCGAGCCTTGGCGGAAATTTCCGATTGAGCGTCAAACACGAGCGACGACAAAATGCCTCCGAGCGTACGGCTTGCGGCGCACGATTCCGCGCGAGATGGAACTCTCCGAGGGCATCCCTCGAAATCCCGCCCCGTGTAAGGTTATACCAGAACTCTCCCCCCGCGATGGCGCTCCTGGGCCGAAAGCCTCCGGTACGGGTGTTGCATCCAGCGCACTTGCCACGCGAGACATGCTCGGATGAAATCGGGACCGGGAGTATGCTGTGAAAGGCTTCGCGTACGGAAAAGCGATCGGACGATGGCCAGCGAACATATTGGCGAATTGAAGAAATGGGCGACCGATGTCGCGCGAAAAGGCGGCGACAGCGAGCCGATTCAGCTCGTTCGCGCGCTGGAGTTGGTCAGCAAGAATTTTGGCTTGCAGCCTCATGAAGTCGCCATCCTGGGACTCACGTCTGACGGACGCTCCCTGCGCTTTCTCGCGCCGGATAGCCTGCGAACGGTTGGCCAGATTCCGCTCTCGAGCACGAATTCCCTGGCGGCGCGTACCGTGCGCGAAAAGCGGCCGGAGCTGATCAATCACTTCTCGGTGGTTCCTCACGCGTCCGTCTTTGAGGCGGTGCCCATCGCGGACGAGCAGCGCGGCGATCCCATCCAGAAAATCATGAGCGCGCCAATATTGTCGGCCGGAAAAGTCGTCGGCGTCCTCCAGGTATCTCGAAAGGGCAAGGCCATGGCGGACGCCGGCCCCGATTTCTCGCACCCTCAGCTTCGCGAGCTGAAATTGATCGCGGACGCGCTCGGCCCCTGCATTGTGATCTGCAACAAGGATTGAACT
>PMUS01000053.1 GCA_003166795.1 Acidobacteriota bacterium
TCGAGCGTGCCATTCAGATCCCATCCTCCCGTCGCGATTACCGTGAAAGGCGGCTGAGTTAGGGACGCGGAGCTGGGCGTGCTCGAAGTGATTCCCAGGTTCGCAAATGTGTCGCCCGCCGGGAGCGTAACAGACCCGAAGGAAACAAGCCGCTGGAACGACGCGCGAGCTTCGTTTACGAAATTGTTGCTAACCAGCGTCGTGAGCTTCATCAACGCGTTGATATTGGAATAGTAGTTGTTCTCAGGCGCGCCCGGCAGATTGCCTCCGCTCGGCGCACCCATGGTCACGATATCGGGGTTTCGGGAATAGAATGTCCGGACCGACAGGGTGTTCTTGCCATTGAGTATGTAATCGCCGTTGCCGACGTACTGATCCTCGTTGTAGATCGATGGGACGCTGAAATTGCAGGTGTAGTAGGTGTTGGGATCCGTAGCCAGCGGGTTATTGGGAAGGCACCCGGGCGTAATCGAAGGCGTGGGAATGTAATAGCCGCTCTTTGTCGGACCCGGCAGATTAAGGTAGGCGATCGCGACAGGGCTGATATTCGAACCGGTGCAAGTGGGCTCGGCGCCGGTCAGCGTCACGTGCTGTGGGTCGTTACCGGTCGGGCAATTTTCAGCTCCGAGATCGCTGATAAAGGCTGCGGTGTTCCGCGGCTCATTTGGGATCGGAGGCAACTGCGCGCCGAACGTGTCGCTGTCGGATGTCACACCGTTCTTCGAGCGAGTTCCCTGATAACTAAAGAAGAAAAACAGCTTGTCCTTCTTGATCGGCCCGCCTACGGTGCCACCGAATTGCTGCTGATTCAAAACCTGGCGCGGTGAGCCTGAGGTGGCGCTCTGGTCGTAGAAGAAATCGCCCGCATTCAAGATCGAGTCGCGCGTAAATTCGAACAGCGTACCGTGAAACGCGTTCGTGCCGCCCTTGGTGACCACGTTGACGTTGGCGCCTGGGTTTCGGCCGTAGCTAGCGTCGTACGTCGAGGTCTGAACCTTGAATTCTTCAATCGCATCCGGGTTGGGGATGCCGATACCCGCGTAAATGCCTGAGTCGGTAGCGCTCCCGCGATTGGCGATGTTGTCAATCGCGACGCCGTCCATCTGGAAGTTGTTCTGGCCCGGATCGTTCCCATTCACGCTGACATCTTGGGTGCCTTTGCCCAGCGCAGTAGCGTTTTCCGGACTGCCGCTCGTGCCCGCAGACAGGTTGAGAATTTCGGTGTAGTTCCTATTGGCCATCGGAAGAGAGGTGATGGTGTTTCCGGAAACTGTCGTGCCGAGCGTGGAACTCTGGGTCTGGAGCGTTTCGACGTTGCTCTCAACCGTGACCGTCTGGGTTACCTGGCCGAGCTCGAGCACTTTGTCAAGAAGAGGCGTCTCAGTTACGTCAATCACGACGCCGGCAACTTCGGCGGTCTTGAAGCCCGCGGCGGCAAACTTTACGAGATAGGTGGCCGGCGGCAGGAGAGCGAACTTATAAACGCCATCGGGGCCCGTGGTGGTCGAGCGCGCTTGGTTCGTTCCGGTGTTGACGACAGTCACCGTCGCATTCGGGACGGATTTCCCCGATTGGTCAGTGACGGTTCCGGTGAGTGCGCCCGTTCCGGCCGACTGTGCCGCGACGCGGTTCGCGCTAAACAGGACGACCAACAGCGCGCCAAGTGCGCACACCAAGACAAAGCTCAACGACTTCCTAGTATTTACCATTTCCCACCCTCCCCTTTTAAACCTAGTCACGTGCACCCACGCACGAACTAGACATGTTCCCTGAGGCGATTGATACTACAGGCGTTAAAGACGTGTCAAGTTCAATCAGCGAAATACCTCGGCTGGGGCGCTCAAAACATTAACCTTGCGGGGGAGTGGGATCGGGAAAGAATGCGGGCTTCGCGGTTTGACAGGTTTTTCGCCGCGATGTTACAGTCGGTGGCGCTGCCGAGGTAGCTCAGTTGGTAGAGCAGCCGATTCGTAATCGGCAGGTCCCCGGTTCAAGTCCGGGCCTCGGCTCCATCAATCTCGCGGCGGAGCCGCCATGCGATTGCTGAGTGGCGAGTTTCCGGCCTGTCTTGGCCTTCCTATACCTCGCGAAGGTTGCGTTGCAATCCTGATAAAGTTCGCGCGCGGGATCCTAAGAGACATTGAGAAGCATGAGGGAAATTGGCGCCCGGGCGTGTATAAGCACGCCCGGGCCCAGAATCAGTCCGAGCGTAAGAATTGCGACGCGGACACTTTCAGTTCGTTTTGTCGTCAACAGCGGTGTTCTCATCATTCTGGCCTTAGAACGTGTAGACAACGTCGAGCTGATACCGCTTCAGGAAATCTTCCGGCGGTTTCGTGCCGTCGAAATTGAGCGGCCGGCCGAAGAGTCCAGTGAAGGAGAGTTGAACGTTGGATTGAACTTGGTAAATCACCATCGCACGATGCTCGGTCACGTTGCTTCCCTGCCGGATATCGCTGTAGTCGAAATTCGACAGAACCGCTTCCCGCTCGATAAACATCCGCGTGTAATCAAACTGCCAGTCCCCCTTCTTCTGCCCGCGGCCGACCTGCGCTTCACCCCAATAGCCGCGACGCTGGCGCGAATTGCAGGCAAAGTTGGTTGATTGCGAGTAGTGGATCGTCGCTGTATTGGCAGGAGCAGCGAGAATGTTGTCCTCATTGGCGCACGCCTCGGTGTTTTGCACGTAGTCACCAATGAAGGCGATGGGCCACTTGTCCGAGGCGGTCTTAACATCGAATCGCGCGATCGAATCGAAGAGCCCGAACTTCGATGCGAACTGCGCGTTCGTGATCGTTGTCACCCCTGTCGGAAAGGACGTCCCGCCAGTCGTCACCTCGTTGGTAGCAGTCGTCGTGGTGATGGAGTTCTGCACGGTGTTGCCGGTGCCAAGCGGCAGGAGGCCGGTCAGCGGCGTCTGCGGGTTCTTCGCGCTCGCTTTGGCCAGCGCCAGCGCGATGGGATCAGCATTGTGATAGTTGTAAAAGCCCGTGTACGCTCCAAACTTTAGCCACGGGGCCAACTGCCACTGTGTCTGTATTTGCCCGCCGTAGACGACGCTTGCAACGGAGCTCTGATTGGTGAGGGAAACTCCCGCAACCTGCGTGAACGGCAGTTCGAAGCCCACAAACGCGATCTTTTTCAGCAATGGCGTCGAGTTCAAATTGAAGGCCAGAGTTTCCGCGACCCCTTCGGGATTGAGATCCTTGTCCCATGTAAGTTCGGTGTTGTACCAGGGGTAAGCAAATTTTCCGCCGATCAGCGTGAGGGAGCTGAATTGGTGAGGCGTATAATCAAGGTACGCCTTGTCGATGCCGATGGCCTTGCGTGAGTAGAAATCGCCTACCGTTTGATTGGTGCTGGTGGGGTCGTTGATATCACCGGACGCCAGCGAGAAACCTCCGGCAAAATCTTCGTTGAGCTTGGCACTGACATTAAACCGCAGACGAAACCTCTCTCGATTTTGATCCAGGGATTGGTTGGCGGGCCCGCCGAAGATGGGCTCGTCGCGCAAGCGAATGTCTCCGCTGAACGCAAAGGGCCCAAAATTCTTCAGCCTATCTTCGAGGTTGCCGATCCTGTTTGACATATCCTGAGGAGTTTGCACCTGGGTCCCCTGTGTCGAGGAGGGCGTGGAAACGACCGCACTGGCGCTCGGGACCGACGCGGATGAATCGGCGTCCGACGCTACGCCGAGCTTTGCTTCCAGGCTTGCGATGCGGGCGAATTCGTCCTTCAGAGCCGCCCGCTCGGCGTCGAGTTGCTGGCTATGCTCCTCGAACTGCTTTGCCTGTGCTTCTACCGCTTCCCTCAATTCCTTCAGCTCGACGACAACCGGCGAGCTTGGGTCGGGCGCAGCCGCGGTTGCGCTACCTTTGGCTGCCGCGGGAGCGCTCCCGGCGGAGTTTGAGCTTGCCGCAGCGGTATCGGCCGACGGCGTATCTGCGCCGCGGGCAAGAGCGATCGTCGCTGTTCCTGCTAGGCCCAAACCAAGGGCCGCTGCAATCGCAATTCGTTTCGATTTTGATGCCAAATAGTTCGCCATTGAATTCTCCTAGGATTTTTCGACTTCAAGCAAAAACGAAAGTTGTCCATTACTTGCTAACGGGTGTGATTCGGCGAGAACTTAATTGCGGCTGCGACAACACAAATCGGAGAGGGAGGTATGGTCCAGAATCCGGGCAGTGGCGTTCCGCACGTCGAGAAGAACGCGGAATAAAGGGCGATGCTTGGGGTCGGTGCTGACGCGACGGCGCAGGGATTCGGCGTCTTCAAACGGCGCGAGCGGGCCATCAATCCTGCGGAGGACTTCACCCAGCGAGATTTTCTTCGGGGGCCGATTTAATTGATAGCCGCCGTGGGCGCCTCGGAGGCTGACAACGAAGCGAGCACGCTTGAGGTCCAGAAGAATCGCTTCCAGGAATTTCTCCGGCAGCTTTTCCTCGGCTGCGATGTCCTTGATCTTGACCACGCCGGCAGGGTGCTGCGCGAGCACCGTGAGTGCTTGCAAAGCGTACAATCCTCTTTGAGAAATTCGCACTGGGCTGGGCTATTCCCTACTACACTCACTAAGTCTACTGACTTAATAGACTATGTCAAGAAGAAAAATTGAAGAACCAGCTCCGTTCTCCCTGGCTCTCGCTGCCGGGAACAATCCGTGACGGGCGTTCCTTCCGAGGGGAATGGCGAATCATAGCCAAGAATGTTTGCCGGGCGCAGCATGCTGCGCCCATACGAAACCCTTTCACCGTCTTGGACGGCCGACATTTCGCCAGGCGGATCGGCTGAGGTTTCCGTGTGTTAGCATTGGCCGCAAAGGAGGAAAATTATGGCAGAAAAGACGGCATCTTCCGCGACGACGAGCCGCGAGCTGCTTCGCCACACGGTTGCCACGCTTGCTTATCGCGGTGGAAAAGCGCTTCGCGGCGCACCCGATGGATTCGCGGAATTCCGCGCGGGCGATACTACGCGCACCCCGGGGCAAATTCTCGCGCACATCGGCGATCTGCTGGATTGGGGACTGTCGCTCGCGAAAGGCGCGCAGAAATGGCAGAACTCCGATCCCCTGCCCTGGGACAAGGGCTCGGAGCGTTTCTTCGCCGCCCTGCAGGCCTTTGACGCCTACCTCGCTTCGGATGCGCCTCTTGGCTGCCCGGCCGAAAAGCTTATTCAGGCTCCCTTGGCAGACTCCCTGACGCATATAGGGCAGATCTCGATGCTTCGGCGGCTGGCGGGCGCGCCGGTCCGCGCAGAGAATTATTTCAAGGCTGAGATCGTGGCGGGACGCGCGGGCGCCGAACAGACAACGCCCAAGTTGGAGTTCGATTAGCTGAGGAATGCGCGGCCGGCGTTGGCCGGCGCACACGGTAGACCGGATCAAGCGCAAAATTAACGGCCGGGGGCTAGGCTGAGGGACCCAAGCCGCCCGGCCTCTTCTCACCCATCTCCGCAGGGTCTGGGTAAGAAACTCTTATGCGGCGTTCTCACCACTCCGCATGAATTCGTAACGTTCAATGGCCGCCGCCACTCCCATCTCACCTGAGTTTTCCTGGCTGCTGCGCAGGACGCGTCCGAGACACCGGACGCGCACCGGCCCAGCTTGAGTCAGCTCGTGGGGCAGGGTCATGACGATTTCAACCGGCGAACCACTCCGTAATCCCTTGGGCAAGTGGAAATAAAGGCCGCGCGAACTAACTTCGCGAGATTCCGTGTCGGCTTCACCCACGACATTCTCATCGGTCCAGCGAACGGTCAGCGGCAAACGCATCAGAAAGCGCCGTGATACACGTCGTTCTTTCAGTGACAAAGGACAGCTCCTTTAGATCACTCACAGGATAGGGCTGATCCCTATTTGGACCAATAGAGCAAGAGAGCCAATTATGGGTGGCCCTTTTGGTACAGAAGTACTAGGTCTAAGAAGAGGGATTGTAGAGAGATCAGGCCTGGTCTATCAGGCGATGGTGAATAGCGTATAGCGCGAGTTCGAGGCGGTCCGAAACACCGAGTTTGTCGAATATGTTGTGCAAGTGGTTTTTCACGGTCTGCTCACTGATGAAGAGCTTTTCGCCGATTTCGCGGTTGCGGAAGCCCTGAGCCACCAGCTGGACGATTTCCTTCTCGCGGTCGCTCAGCAGGGGCTTTTCCCGGCGCTGGCCGGATTCGGATGACTTCTTGAATGCGTCAATTACCTCGGCGGTCATGCGATTGTCGAGCCAGATTTCGCCGTCCGCGACCTTGCGAATGCTTTTGAGGAGCAAATCGCTCGCCGATTGCTTCAGCACGACGCCGCGGGCTCCCAGGCGCATGGCGCGAACGACGTCGCGATCGTCTTCCGCTGCGGTGAGAACGATTACGCGCGTGGGAAGAGAATCGAAATTGACCTCCTCGAGGACGCCCAGTCCATCTTTTTCCGGCATGCGTAGGTCGAGAAGAAGAATATCCGGCTTGAATTTCGCGAGCATTTTCACGCACTCGACGCCATTGGAGGCTTCGCCGACGATCTGCACGTCGTCCGCGACCTCCAGCAGTTTGCGCAAACCGTCGCGAAAGATCGCGTGATCGTCCGCAACCAGGATTCGAATGGCCTGTTTTGCTTTCGTCATATTAATTCAAAGGAATTTCTACAGTTAGGCGCGCCCCGTGACCAGGATTGGATTCCACCGTCAGAGTACCACCCACGCTCCGCGTCCGTTCCTTGATCGAAATTGGCCCAAGACGCAACTGGTCCAACTCTTCGCTTCGGTAGCGTCCAGAGAAGCTAAATCCCTGGCCGTTGTCATCCACGAAGAGAAAAACATTGGCTTCGTCTTGTTCTAGTTTTACCACGACGTGGCTGGCGTGCGCATGCTTTTTTACGTTGTGAAGTGCTTCTCTGTAAATCTGGAACAGCTCGCGGCAAATGCGATCGGGCAGGCGCAAATTGCGATCCTCGATGAAAAGATCGATGGCCATGCCCTGTTCGCTGCGGAATCTTTCCGCGAATCCGTACATCAATTCGCGCATATCCGCGCTTTCCACGCGGAGGGGGCGCAAATCCGTGACCATCCTGCGGAGCTCGTCACTTTCCTCCTGCACCGTCTTCTGCAGGCTCGCTAATTCCGCGCACGCCTGCTCGGGTTTCTGAGGGAGTTTGCGGCGCAACACTTCGAGCTGGATTTTCAGGCTGAGGAGCGTCTGCAATATTCCGTCGTGCAGATCTCGCGAGATGCGGCTGCGCTCCGATTCGACAGCACGCGCCCGAAGGCTGCGCATCACGAAGACATTCTCGAGGGGCGGCCCGACGTGGCGAACGATCTGCTCCAGCCAGCGCAAATCCGCAGCGGAAAACCGGCCGCGCGAGGGCTGAGGATTCACCAGCAGGACGCGGCCCGCCGGCCGGCCGCCTGATTCCATGGTCACGGCGAGCAGAGAACGAGCCCCGAATTCCTCGCGCGTCGAATCGGGAGGCGCGGGCACGCGCAGGCGCACGCCTGTGCGACGGTCCCAACCGAAACCCTGGCTGCTCCCATTCTTGAATTCCCACTCCATGGTGATTTCCAGGCAATCAAACAGAAAAGTATCGGAGCGCGATTGAGCGAGAGTTTCCGCGCCTCCCGCGCCGAGCTCGCCCGCGCGCACTCTCCAGACAAAAAGCCGCTCGAGTTCGTCATCGAGAATCGCCAGGCACGCCTGCTCGCATTCGAACGTCAATGCCAGCTCGCCAAGCACTTGCCTGATGGATTCGGCTAACCCGTGATCGAATTGCAGCAGACCCGTGATTTTCTCCAGGAACTCCTGCCGCCCCAGATGCTCCCGCTCCCGGGCGCCCAGGAATCCCATGCACAGGCCGGAGACCAGCGTTCCCGACCCAATGGCGATCCAGTGCCAGATGCTTTGCCAACGGAAGGGCTGCTCGACTGCCACGCGGGCGATGATCCCGACCGTGGCCACGCCGACCAGCGCGAGCATCGCGCGCGAGTTCCCGCGCGTCGCCAGAGCGAACACGGTAAACAAAAAGAGAAACCAGAACGCTGATACGGAGGGCGTCAGGTAGACGAAAACGGCCAGTACCGCAAAATCCACAGCCAGAGGAATCCGAAATCGCGACGCTCCGACAAAGCGCTCCGCGAGCGCCTCAGCCAGCGCCACGAGCAGGTACGCCTCGAGAAACACGACCGAGGCGCGCCGAACGGGCGCAACGGAGGTCTCCAGCAGCGCCACTAGCGACAGCGCCGCGATCACGACGCGTGCCAGCGTGACTTGCCGCTCGAGATAGAGACGTCCGGTGTTGTCCTGAGACATAGTGGCGGGTAACTGCCCCTAAAAGTCTAGCAAGCCCGCAGGGTCGTGCAATTCCAGTGCGGCGACGTGTCGTCTTTTGGTAATCGCCGATGAACGCCGACAAAGGTTCTTTACACAAACGAAGCGTCACAACGATTGACAAAGGGTGCATAATCTTTCGCGGTATCGATTCAACGGAGGAATTGCCGGCTTGGCGCAGCGATATACGCGAAGAGAGGTTGGGCGAATTCTGGGAGTGAACCCAAGCCGTCTTCGCTATTGGGAAAGGCTCCAGTTGGTGCGTCCCCAGGCGCGTTGGGGGGAGCGATTCTACAATTTTGGCGATCTCGTCGCATTGCGGACGCTCCAGCGGCTGACGGATAATCGGATCCCGGCACGCCGAGTTCGCCGCGCTGTCAATTTAATCGGGCAGCAGTTTGGCGAATCCGAGTTTCCGCTTCAGGAACTGCGCTTCCTCGAACAAGGCCGCGACTTGCTGGTGTTCCCACCCGGCGCCACGCGCCCGTTCAGCCCGCTCAAGCAACAGTGGGCGTTTCCCTTCGACTCCCCCACCCGGCCTGCGAAGCTGCACGCGATGGCCGGCCCAACACCCGAGGAATTATTTCAGAGCGCGCTCGATTGCGAGACTCGACCGGAACTCCTGCCGCAGGCGGTCGAAAAATACCGGCAGGTACTCAGCCTCACACCCGAGTGGGTGGACGCGCACATCAATCTGGGCGTGGCGCTTTATCAGATGGGACGGGCCGACGAAGCGCGCGCCGAGTTTCTTTCCGCCGTGCAGCTCGATCCCTTGAACGGAATCTCGCGTTACAACTTGGGCTGCGTGCTGGAGGAGCAGGGAGAAATTGATCAAGCCATCGAACATTTGCGGCGCGCCGTTCGCGCGCTTCCGGCCCACGCCGACGTCCATTTCAATCTGGCTTTAGCCTACGAAAAGCGCGGCGAACGGCGCCTCGCGCGCGAGCAGTGGGTCCTGTATCTTCGCCACGCGCCCAACGGAGCGTGGGCGGAGCAGGCGCGCGCTCACCTGCGGCAATGTTCCGTGCGCCGCAAGCGCCTCGTCCCAATTCCCTTCCCCCGCAAAGCGTAGCTCGCGCGCATATCGCCGTGATATGATTTTTGCCAGGTGGTGAGCGTAGCTCAGCTGGTAGAGCATCGGTCTGTGGCACCGAGGGTCGCGGGTTCAAACCCCGTCGCTCACCCCAACTCTCTTCTCGAATTTCACCCGCCGCCAGATTCAACTCGTGGGGAGCCATTCACTCGAAAAAATCACTGGCCTTTGGGAGGCGAAGGTTCGGCCGGGGGCGTGGGACCGCCGTGATCGAGGCCAAAGGATGGGTTCCGTTTCGTTCCAGTGATCTTGATCGAGAGGACGGTACCGGCATCCTTGCCTTTGAAGAATGGATCGACCGCCTTCAGAAAAAATGATTTCATGCCCGTGGTGGTTTGGGACGGCTTGGCTTTGAGCTTCAATTTGCCGTGGAAATCCATTGCCTCGGTATCGAGGTTGTAGGTGCCGGAAAGATTGATTGCCGCCCCCGTAACGCCGAAGTGCAGATCGGAAAAACTCACGACCGCATCGCGCAATGCGAAGTCGCCCTTCATCTCGGATACAACATTGGAGATATCGAGGTCTTTCGGCTGGCCCTGGCCTTTGCGGCTGAGCGTATCGATCTTTCCCTGAGTGGAAACGTTGGTGAACTGAATATCGCCGATCCCAAACTGCCCCAGGAGTTGCAAGCGCTCCATCAAATCGGGATTTCCTTCGGGTATCGTGATTTTGGTTCGAAGCCGAACCGCGCCCGTCATCACCGGCTGGCCCCCCTTCGAAACAAGTCGAATTAAATCTTCGACCTGCGCATCTCGCGACACCGCGTCTAGCACGATTGTACGACCTTTAATATTGCGATCCTCATCCACGATCTTGCCGCTCACTAGCAGCGTCGTATGCAGAAACCGGGCGGTTACGCTATTCAGATAGGTGTCGCCATTGGTGCCATCAACGATGGCGGAGAAGTCCGTGTGCAGCGCCATCGGGTGGTCCGCCGTCCGCAGCGCGAAATCGGGAGTGTCTGTCTGACCCGCTACCTTCAAATAATCCAGTGGGCCGCTAAATCCACCCGTAGAAGAAAGAATGCCTTTGAGTCCCTTCAGCATGCCGAGATCCGCGTTGTAGAAGCTGTATTTCCCCACTGCGGGAGTTTCGCTCGGCTCCTCCGGCAGCCATGGCCCAAATTGTCCGGTGGCATTGATTTCGCCCTTGGGCACGGCATTGGTCAGGGTAGCCTGGAAATCGGCCGGACGGTCAAAGCTGAGGTCGCGAAGCTGCAAATGGTGGATCGGAAATTCCCGCGGAGGCTTTCCGGGTTGAGCGCGCAGAACGACAATTACGGCGTCATCGGCGACGAGCTGATCAATCAGGACGGGATATTTTTTGGTGAGATCCTGGTCCGTGCTATGGATCAGGGCTTCTCCTCCCGGTTCCCGGGGTGGAGTGTGGATCTGCAATCCATCGAGCTGCACGAAGGCGATGTGCGGCTGCTTTCGCACAAGGCTCTCAAGATCCGCGTCCATGGACACTTTGCGGACTTCGATCAGCGGAGGAATATCCGTGCGGCCTTTGTGGCGCAGCACCAGTCCTGTGATCGTGACGTGAACCCGGGGAAGCAGAGAAACGCTGAAATCCGAAATCTCGACCTGGCTCTCGAAGTGAGTTCGCAGAACGGTTTCGACGCGATCGCGAAGAGTGGCGTGAATTCTCGGGCGGAGCACGTACAAAGCAATCACGGGAACCAATACGAGCACGAGCACAACCGCCAGCGTCGCGCCAACGACCCACTTTCGCATGAGAACCGGGCTGAGCTTTCTCGGCCTGATCAATTACAGAAACAGCAAGCTTGAGCGAGCCGGACTTCATTCTACGCGCATAAGCGCCGCGCTTCCCATACCGAGAATACTTGAGAAAAAGCCGCGAGAAAGAGGCCGGCCGGTCACGGCCTGCCACGCCCAGCGTCTAAAGCATTTCGGGTGTAGGGCAACCAGGGCCACCGCCCCCCATGGACACGGCGTGCGGAGGCGACTCCTCCTTTTTCTTTTCTCCCGATTGCGGCGCATTCATCCTAGACTATCAGCGAACACGCGGAGAAGCCGACATTGGCTGCCCGGCAACCGAGATGTGCTCGAAAGAGCTCAGTTAGATTCGGCGCCTGCCTATTGGTTCTCGTACTGTTGCTGCCCGGTGCGACAACCTCGTGGGCCTATTCGGTTCTGACCCATGAAGCGATCGTGGACTCGGCATGGGACGACGCCATACGGCCGACCCTTCTGAAGCGGTTCCCGAACGCGACTCCGGAAGACCTGAAAAAAGCGCGCGCGTTTGCTTATGGCGGATGCGCGATCCAGGACATCGGGTACTACCCCTTCGGCAACAAGTTCTTCAGCGATCTGGTGCACTACGTTCGAACGGGCGATTTCATCGAAGCCCTGCTTCGCGATTCAACCGATGTTGACGAGTATGCGTTCGCGCTGGGCGCGCTGGCGCACTATGCAGCGGACAACGACGGGCACCGGATCGCCGTGAATCGGTCCGTGCCAATTTTGTATCCCAAGCTGGGGCGCAAGTACGGCCCGGATGTCACTTATGACGAAAATCCCGCCGCACACTTGAAGACCGAGTTTGCGTTTGACGTGCTGCAGGTGGCGAAGGGGCGCTATGCGCCCGACGCCTATCACGATTACATCGGATTCGAAGTCTCGCAGTCACTCCTGGAGCGCGCATTTAAGGAAACTTATTCTCTCGATCTAAAGTCCATTTTTACAGACTACGATTTGACGATCGGGACTTACCGGCGCGGCGTGAGCGAGGTGATTCCCGAAATGACGAGAGTGGCGTGGCAACTCAAGAAAGACGATATCCAGAAGGACATCCCGGGCGTCACGCGCCGGAAGTTCCTCTATCACCTGTCGCGTGCCGATTACGAACACCAGTGGAACACGAAATACAGAAAGCCGGGATTTGGCGCGAGGCTGCTGGCTTTTCTGACGCGGTTGATTCCCAAGATTGGCCCGTTTCAGACGCTCACTCTTCGCGTGCCCACGCCGGAAACAAACAAGCTGTTCATGGCCAGCTTCAACGCCACTCTAAAAGACTACGAGGGGTCGCTGCGGGAGGAAAGGGAGTCCGGGAAGATCGATCTCCTGAACGACAATTTCGATACAGGCACAGTGACCGGGCCGGGGCAGTATCCGCTGGCGGATAAAACGTATGCCGATTTGCTGAATCGGCTCGCCGCGGGCAACTTTAAGGATGTCTCGAGCGAACTTCGCAGCACGTTGCTCGATTACTATGCCAATTTCAAAGGACCGGTCGCCGCGAAGACGAATAAGAAGGAATGGGAAAGAACTACGCGAGAGCTTGAGCAGCTGAAGGCCTTCACAATCGAGAAGCCGGGATCGTGAAGACCCGCGCACCCCTTATTTATTTGCCGCCCTGCACCACCAGATTGTTCGTCACGGAGAAAACGCCCGGAACGCCGTTCGCCTGAATGTTGGCGACGTCCTTGTCGGCGTCCGTGGCAACCGCGCCTTCGAGACTCACATGGCCGTTTTTGACGATGATATGAATGGGCGGCACCGCCCCTTCTGCATAGCGCTGCAAGCTGGGCTGCGAATAGATCGCGCGGAATTCCGCCCGGCGAATTTGGTCGTCGTTGGGCGAAGTGGGAAGCACCTCAATTTGATTGTCCACGCTTTCCACACCTTCGATATTCTTGACCGCGGCTTCCGCGTCGGACTTCAGCGAAGGACGAACGACCTGGCCAACCAGGGTTACCCGATATCCGTTGACGCTATACGCCAAGTTGTCGAAGACGGAATACCACGGCAGCATGACCAGTTCGTGGCGCACTTCGCGCTTGATCGGGTCGTTCGAGGCGCCGCTTCCCCGAACCGCGGGCGCCTGTTGTTGCCCAATGGCGATAATTGGACAGGCAAGAACTACTAAGGCTCCAACTGCGAGGGCCCATTTTGAGATTCGCATGATCTTCATCTCCTGCTTGCCGTTTCGTCAAACTGAACGCGTGACCCGAATAAAAATTAAAGCCGGCCCATGAGCAACAGCACAAGAAGAATGAGGAGAACGACTCCGAGTCCGCCGCTTGGGTAATAGCCCCAATCGCGGCTGTGCGGCCACGTGGGAACGGAACCGACGAGAGCAAGGATGAGTACGACTACCAGTATCGTGAGTAGCATTTTGTGGCTCCTTTCACCGCAACTTGGAGGCGAGAGAAGAGGAACGACGCCGACCCCAGCCCTCGAATCCCTATAGGATCCTTCGGCGCCAATTCTTCTTCTCTCGCCGCCCGCATAATCTCGGAAGCGATGAGAACAGACAATACAGACAACGTGTTAGGGCACTTCGGAACACACTGTAGGTGCCACGTAACAGGTGTCGTGCGCGCAGATCGGGCGCAGCAAGTGGCGCAGAAGCAAGAGGCAAACGACGGGTGGGTATCGCGGAAGAACTGCAGCGAGGGAGACGCGGTTACACTGCCGAGGTTCCCCCTCGTCTGCATTTACGAGGACGTGCAACGACAGCTAGGCTTCTTTCCTGGCTGCTACGACCAGCACCACTCCACCCATTAAGGCGATGGCGCCAAGAAGTGGAGGCAGCGGAATCGTCTTGTGTTGTTCCTCGGTCGCTTGCAGCGGACCGATATCCAGCACCTTCTTGTGCGTCGTGTACGTGATGCCTTGGTAGGCCAGTGAAACGACGCCAAGGACAATCAAGATGATACCAATCAGACCCGCGGTTTTCATATCATCCCCTCGCTGCACACGTTCAGTGCGCTTCGGCTTCGACCCGCGTGTGCGGCGGATGGTTCTCGATCGCTAGTCGGCCCGGCGAACCAGCCCGCTAACGAGCGAAACAAGAAACAGAACCAGGAAAATGAAGAACAGAATCCTCGCGATTCCCGCAGCCGCAACTGCAATTCCGAGAAAGCCGAATATCGCAGCGACCAGGGCTACAACGAAAAACGCCAGCGCCCAACGCAGCATAAATCCTCCTTGTGAGCCGTCCCGATCGCGCGTGCCGGAATCGAACGCCGGGTCGCGCCTCCGGGAACGTGACCCTTTTAGCGAATTCAAGAGGTTGGGCCAATACCGCCAAACTGGTAGCGGGATGGGAGGTTCGCTGTAGGCGTGGAAACGATGGGGCTTACGGCCGGAGGGTCAGAATCATCCCGAGCGATGCGATCACCATCACTGCTGTGGCAATCCATCCGCCGATACGCAAGTAGAGCGGGAGAATGAATTTGCCCATCACTTTCGCGTTCTGCGTGAGAACCATCATCAGTGACATCACGGGGACAGCGACGACTCCGTTCAGCACCGCCGACCAGAACAGAGCCTTGATCGGATTCAGGTGAATGAAATTCAGGACGAGCCCGATCACGGTGGCCGCGCCGATGGTCGCGTAGAATCTTGCGGCCTGCCGCGGCTTCTTCTCCAAGCTGGCAGTCCATTGAAACGCCTCGCCTACTGCGTACGCGGCAGAGCCCGCCAGCACCGGGACAGCGAGCATGCCGGTGCCGACAATCCCGGCGGCAAAAAGCAAGAATGCGAATCTACCGGCCAGAGGCTCAAGAGCCTTGGCGGCCTGGTCGGCGGTCTGAATGTCCAGGATCCCGTGCGTATGCAGCGTGACGGCCGCGGTCAGAATGATGAAGAACGCGACGGTGTTCGAAAATGCCATGCCGATATACGTGTCTACTTTAATTCTTTCGAACTGTACCGGCGCTTGCTTGGGTGCTTGCCTGAGCGGTTTGTCTTTGGCATTGACCCCAACGTCCTCCGCTTCTTCGGAGGCTTGCCAGAAAAACAGATACGGACTGATCGTCGTTCCGAAGACCGCAATGAGCGCGGTGAAGTAATCGCTATTCCATCGTATTGAAGGCCAGAAAGTCGCGCGGATCGCCTGCCACCTGGGCTCGCCCACCACAATTGCCGTAGCGATGTAGGCGAAGAGGGCGAGCGTGAGCCATTTTAGATAGGGAACATACTTTGTGTATGGAACGGCGATCTGCAGCAGCAAGGACACGCCGCCCAACAAGAGGATGTAGGCCCACACCGGGCCCGGCAAGAACAGCTTGGCAGCGGCGCCCATCGCCCCGATATCGGCGCCTAGATTGAATATGTTGGCGACCAATAGTAGCGAAACCATGCCGTATAGAATTGGCTTGGGGTAATGGCGGCGAATATTGGCCGCGATCCCAGCGCCTGTAACGCGTCCGATGCGGGCACTGATTTCCTGGATCACCGCCATCAAAGGGTAGGAAAAAGGCATGACCCACAACATGCCGTAGCCGAATTTTGCTCCGACCTGCGAGTAGGTGGCGATGCCGCTGGGGTCATCGTCCGCGGCACCGGTAATCAATCCGGGCCCCAGCGCCAGCAGCAGCCTGACGATTCCAAATCGGGAGCCGTCGTGCGGCCGGGCCGGCGTGGACGCCGTGTCTTTGATCCTGGACATTGTCGAACGCTCTTTCAATTGGTTCGGATGCCGTCCGACAGGACCAACGGCATTGGCTGGTGAATGGTAAGCCTAACCAGGAGGAGCCACAAGCCGAGACAGTCCCGGCGCACGCGAAAATATCCCGTTTTCGCTTCGCCAATCAGATTAACCGCGCGTGCCGTTGCGTTGAATCGTGTTTCGTTAGCGCCCGGATCGCGAGCGCCCTACTGGCTGCCGCCAGCCGACGCGGGTTCACGCGTGGGCCCGCTCGCCCGCATGAACCTTCTGAGAATGAAGTCCATTGAAAGAGAGCTAAACGCCAATGCCAGGAAGATCGATCCGCTCGCAAGGATATAAAAGAGCGCACGGTCGAGACGGCTCGATACCAAAGCAACTACAGTGGATAGAAGTCCGGCCGATACAATTCCGTATGATCGTCCATGCGATCGAGTCGTTCTTGTCGGAGTCACCGTTTTCTCCCTGAGCGAATATTGTCTGACTTCAAGCCCCCAAGTGTTGACCGATCTTCCGATGCAGCGCGCATAAGATGGGCGATCCCGGCCGAGACAGCTATCCAGTCGAACTTGTATGCGCATACAGGAAATACCGTAGTGAAAAAAAATCCGAAGCCACCTAGGATATAAGGGATTAGTAACAGGTAAGAGTTACCGGCCAATCGAGGTTAAGATTCCGCACGAGGAGGTTGACGATGCCCGTTCTTAAGGTGCTGATCGCCGACGATCACGAGATCGTCCGTCAGGGACTACGTTCGATGCTGGAGGCCCAGCGCGAATGCCAAGTCGTTGGAGAGGCCGCGGACGGCCGCCAAGCCGTGGCGATGACGAAAGAGCTGAATCCTGACGTCGTCATCCTCGATATCGGCATGCCCACGCTCAACGGATTAGAGGCCACGCGGCAAATTCTGAAGCTTCGTCCCCAGACAAAGGTTCTCATCTTGACGATGCACGAATCCGATTCCGTGATTCGCGAGGTTCTCGACGCCGGCGCCAGAGGATACATCCTGAAAACGGACGCTGGGCGGGACCTTGTCACTGCGGTGGATTCGTTGCGCCGTAACAAGACGTTCTTCACGTCGCGGGTTTCGCAGATGATATTGGACGGCTTCCTGAAGGGCGATCCGCGTCCTCAAGACTCTGGATCGGGCGCGATCCGCCTGACTCCGAGGCAGCGCGAAATCGTCCAGCTTCTCGCCGAAGGGAAAAGCAGCAAGGAAGTCGCCGTCGCGCTCGATTTGAGCGTGAAAACCGCGGAGACTCACCGGGCCAATATCATGCGGAAACTTGACTGCCATTCAGTAAGCGAAGTCGTCCGCTACGCCATCCGCAACAACATCATCGAGGCTTAGTCCGCGAGCGGCAAGTCATACACACTCTTACCCGCACAAATCGGTTACGCGCGGTATGTCCGGCAGCTGACGAATGCGGTCTCCTAGTTCGGGAGCCAGCACGTACCCTCACACACGTCTCCCGAACCTGCGGATATTGACTGACCCGGTCAATTTCCACAGCAAATCACCACGGAGGAAGACCATGAACTGGGATCAAGTAGAAGGTAAATGGAAGCAATTCAAAGGGGAGATCAAGGAAAAGTGGGGCAAATTAACCGATGATGATCTGGACGTGATTAACGGCCGGCGCCACATCCTTGTCGGTAAGATTCAGGAATATTACGGCACCTCCAGGGAGATTTCGGAGACGGAAGCGGATGAGTTCGTGAAAACCCTGAAGGCCGAGGAGAAGCGGCAGGAAAAAGTAGCGCGCGCCGGGCACGATAGATAGGGTATCATCGCCTCCGATCAGGCAGGGCGCCGCGAATCAATCGGGGCGCCCTGCCTTCATCTAAGAGGAGACCCAGATGGCTCAAGCCAAACACACGCCGCAGCCCCAGACCGAAATATCGCGTGAAAAATTGATCGAGTTGCTGAACGAAGATCTCTCGCGGGAATATCAAGCCATCATCTCGTACGTCGTGTATTCCCAGGTGCTTAAGGGCGCCGAATACATGAACATTGCCGGCGAACTCGAAAAGCACGCGGCGGAGGAGTTGAGCCACGCCCTGATTATTTCCAACCAGATTGATTATCTCGGAGGCATGCCTTCCGTGCAGCCGAAGCCGGTTCGAACATCGGAAAAAGCGAAGGAAATGCTGCAATTCGATCTCGCCAATGAGACCGAAACCATTCGCAATTATACCCAGCGCATTCGCCAGTGCGATCAGCTCGGCGAATTCGCGATGGCCGAGCACATCCGCGAAATCCTCATGGATGAGCAGGATCACTTAATCGCCCTCGCAACCGCGCTGGGCGTGGATCCTCCCAAGATCGGCTAGCCGGCAGGCAAACCCGCGCCCGACGGGGTGATTTGACCGAAGCCGAAGGCTCGAAACTCTTACCAGCTCGAATATAGAGCTGAGTTTAGCTGGTGGTAGTTTTCGAGTTGTCATCGCTGGCCGGCGACGAGTGATACTTTTTGCCATTCCGCACCCTCAGTGTAGATGCGCTTGCCGAACCTACAGACCTGGCACCCTCGACACGCTCGTACAAGAAGTTCCCTACCCGAGTAAGGTACTTGGCCGATGGCAGGCCCGCCCGCAACTCTGTAGTGTCGCATCCATGAATGCTTATGACGTGATGTCCTCGTTTCTTCCGCACCGCGCTTCCCATCCCCCAAGGGGCCGTTTGGAGCAACCCCCGAACGTGCCAGCGGCCCCTCCGCTCTTTAGCCGGTGCGTGGCCTAAGGTGCCGACGCAAGGAGCCTGCGGTTTTGCAGGCCTTTCGGATTCGCATACAGAGATCAGGGTATTGGTTCCCGGCGGCAAATCTGAAACAATATGCTTAGATCTCGCCCTGATAATTCGGCGTGAAGTCCGCTTACCCAGTCCGGATCACCGGGGCTCTATGAATCGCGAAGGGCCGCGATCTCTGCTCGGCCGCGAGGAGAACCAAGATGAGCACAACGAAGGCCACGATTTCTGATGGCAAACTTCCCGTGGCTTCCGGATTTTCGGGCGACAGCGTACACCATACCCATTCTGTCCAGTTTTATGGAGAGGATTCCGTTCTCCTGGACGGAGTAAGCCGGTTTCTTGGTGATTCTCTGGAAGCGGGGGGCTCCGCACTGGTTGTGGCGACAGCGGCCCATCGAGAGGGGCTTACCCAACGGCTCGAAGCCAGTGGCTTGGACATTGCCGCGGCCATCAAGCAGGGCCGCTACATTGAGCTGGACGCGACAGAGACTCTCTCGAAATTCATGCTGGAGGGTTGGCCTGACCCGGTACGCTTCGCTCAAGCGATCGGCAGCATTGTTGCACGAGCGAAGGAAGCGTCCGGGGGCTCGAGCGGACGTCTAGCGATTTTTGGGGAGATGGTGGCCATTTTGTGGGCTCAGGGAAAATTTGAAACCGCGGTCCAGCTCGAACAGCTCTGGAACCGGTTGCGCCAGACGCATTCTTTTGCGCTCCGCTGCGCCTATCCGATGGCCGGGTTTAGCCGGGAGGACCACGGTGAGTCATTCCTTAAAATCTGCTCGGAACATTCCCACGTGATTCCCGGCGAGAGCTACATGGCGCTCACCACAGAGGAAGAGCGCCTGCGCAACATCAGTCATTTGCAGCAACGGGCGCAGGCTCTCGACATCGCGACCGCGGAGCGAAGGGAAGCCCAGGCTTCGCTCCAGCGCCGGGAATCGGAACTGGCCGATCTGCTCGAAAATGCGCTGGAAGGCGTGCAGCGCACAGGACCGGACCAAAGAATCGTATGGGCCAATAAAGCTGTGCTGAAACTTCTCGGATACACAGCCAAGGAGTACGTCGGCCATCACCTGAATGAATTCTTTGTCCACCAGGACAGCTTCGACGCATTCTGGGCCAAGTTGATGCGCCGGGAAGAAGTTTACGATCATCCGGCCGAGCTGAGGTGCAAGAGCGGAGCAGTTGCCCACGTTGTGATCCACTCCAACGGGCTCTGGGAAGATGGAAAGTTTATTCACAGCCGCACCTTCATCCACGACGTTACGGAACGCAGGGCCATGGAGGATGCGCTAAAACAGGCCCATGACGAACTGGAAAAGCGCGTCCGGGAGCGAACCGACGAGCTACGAAAAAAGAATATTCAAGTGTTGAAGCAGGCGGAAATACTGGACATGACCAACCAGGGCCTGCGCGAGCTGTCGGCGCGTCTCTTGCGTGTCCAGGACGACGAGAGGCGGCGCATTGCACGCGATCTGCACGACAGCACGGGACAGTCGCTGGCTCTGCTGAGCATGAACCTCTCCGCCATGGAGGCGGAGGCGAGCAAATCAAATCCGAGTTTGGCAAAAAGCTTGATAGAAAACGCGGAGATTGTCCGGCAAATATCCACGGAGTTGCGGACGCTTTCCTATCTATTGCACCCGCCGCTGCTGGAGGAGATGGGCCTGGAATCCGCCCTTCGCTGGTACATAGATGGGTTTCGTCAACGGAGTAATATCCAAATTACTCTGGACCTATCCGCGGACCTGGGCAGACTGTCGCAGGATTTGGAAATCACCTTGTTTCGTGTGGTGCAGGAATGCCTCACAAACATTCATCGGCACTCCGAGAGCCCAACCGCGAGCATTCGCGTGTCCCGGCGCTCCGGTGCCATCAACTTGGAAGTGCGGGACACGGGGAAAGGCATCGCGGCGAAAACGCTGGCCAAGATCACTTCGTCGGGGGACTCGGGCGTGGGCCTTCGAGGAATGCGGGAGCGAATCAAGGGGCTTCTCGGGGAATTGACGATCGAGTCGAACAGCAAGGGAACGGTAATTCGGGTGACAATCCCGGTTGCGGCGCTGGAGCCTGGGCTCATATTCCCGGATGACGGACAAGCGAGCCGAGGGTAAGACGTTGTGTATTGGGCACCCTGCAGCTGGGACCTTATGCAGGTGCTAGGTGGCATCGTGCGAATCGTCGTGGCGGATGATCAGGAAGTAGTCAGGAAGCGAGTAGTCGCCACCCTGATGTCTCGTGGCGATCTCCAGGTGTGTGCGGAGGCTTCCAACGGACAGGAAGCTATCGAAAAAGCGAAAGAGCTGAAGCCGGACCTGGTCATTCTCGATATCACCATGCCGGTGCTAAATGGGCTGGATGCGGCTCGCCAGATTCGGACCTTCGCGCCCGACCTGCCGATACTCATATTATCCGTGCACAAGAGCAGGCAGGTCGTCGAAGAAGCTAAGAAGATTGGCGTTCGAGGATATGTGACAAAGGGCGAGGCGATTCAAAAGCTGCTGCTAGCCGTTGACACGGTCCTTCAGAACGAGACTTTTTTCCCGACTGACCTCTAATCGTTTACGCCATCCTCCGCGCGGAACCAGATTTACCGACCGCCGCGAGTCCGGCCGTGCCCCGATGTCATCCAATGTGCCGAGCATCTGCTCAAAATGCCCAGACGCATAATTCCCTTTGTGGCGGTCATTCAGGCGATTCTTCTGGCATCGCACTGGTTCGTGTATCAAACATGGATGGTTTTTCAACACGCGCCTGACCCGCCAGGAATCTCGACCCTCGGCGTCGCATTTGCGTTTCTGTCCATCACGTTTATCACAGCCTCGCTGCTGGCGTGGCGCTATTCGCAGCTGCCCGTGCGGCTTTATTACACCGCCGCGGCAGTCTGGCTCGGGTTCTTCAACTTCTTTTTCCTCGCAGCCTGCGCCTCGTGGATTGTTTACGGAGTGGCGAGGGCGCTGCGATTGCCGTGGCCGCAGCAACACATTGCATTTCTGTTCTTCGGACTTGCGGCGGCCGCTGGCATCTGCGGCGTGGTGAATTCAGCGTCTGTCCGTGTGACGCGAGTTCCGGTCAAGTTGCCGAACCTGCCCGCGAGCTGGCGGGGACGGGTTGCGGCGCTGGTCACGGACACGCACCTGGGCCACGTGCGGGGCGTTCGGTTCGCCAAGCGAATTGTCGCGATGATCTCTCGTTTCCAGCCCGACATTATTCTGATCGGCGGCGATTTGTACGACGGGACGGCCGCGAACGTCCGCAAACTTGCCGAACCGTTGCGCGGGTTTTCGGCCCCGCACGGCGCGTATTTCATTGCTGGGAATCACGAGGAGTTTGGCGACCACACGAAGTATCTCGATGCGGTCGCTGCCGCGGGCGTGCGCGTCTTGAACAACGAAAAAGTGGTCCTGGACGGCTTGCAGCTTGTCGGCGTGCACTACCGGGACGCGGTGGACCCCGAGCATCTGCGGGCGATCCTGAAAAGCGCCCGATTGAACCCGAATTCCGCGAGCATCCTACTGACCCACGCGCCCGATCAGTTGGCCGTGGCATCAGACGAAGGAATTGGACTCCAGGTATCCGGACACACGCATGGCGGGCAGTTCTTCCCATTTACATGGATCACTTCGCGAATTTACGGCGCCTTTGTGTACGGGCTGAATCGGCTGGGCGGCCTCCTCGTTTACACATCGTGCGGCGCAGGCACCTGGGGCCCTCCCCTGCGTGTGGGCACACGTCCCGAAATCGTCTTGTTCAACTTCGAGTGAGTGCGGAGAATCGCAGCCTTACTGGAAATCATCAGCGCCGTTGCAACAATCCGGCGCGTTAACGGAAATTCAAAAAGGCAAAACCAGATTCTGGACCTTGAGCCCGCTCGGTGTAGAATCCAGCCGAATGGACAGGCGACTAGCGACCAAGCCGACGGATTTAGGCTTCGGGATTGTCGGAGCCATTCGATAGTCCCGTACCGGCCCGCGCGCCTATCGTCAGCACGGCCGCGAACACGGTCGCGGGAGAAATATCCAGGGAGCGTTTATGAAAAAACGAAAGACAGTTAAATCTGTGCGGTCGAGAAATCTTGGCGTCATCGTTGCGGCCGGCATTCTTACGGTGGCGATGGCAACCGCGGTTCTCGCGCGATCCTCGGCCGGCACGCCGAAAGCCGGAGCAGCAAGCGACGATGGAAAAGTTCTGGGCATGGCGTTCGATGGCCACCAAGTCTCGAACTTGGACCAATCAATTAAATTTTATGAAGTGCTCGACTTTCATCTATCGGGCAAACCCACCGACTGGAAGGTCGATAAAGAAGCCAACGAGCTGGGCGGCACGAAGGGAGCGGAGTCTCGCACGGCGATTATGGTGACTCAGAGCTCTGTTTCCGATAAGCCGTTCGACCTCGTCTTGCGGGAATATAAGGGCATCGATCGCAAGGACTGGAGCAAGCTCACCTCCGCGGATCTCGGGGCCGGTCACATGGACCTCACTGTGATGGACGATTGCAACCCCGTGATGGACAAGCTCAAGGCCATCGGTCTGCTGAAAGTGCCGCAGATGAATCTCCCGGGCGGCGGCGCAGCGGCCAGCGGGCCGCGCAGGTTCGTATTCGTCCAGGACCCGGACGGCTGGTTTATCGAGCTCTTCGCGAAGATGAAGCCCGCGCCGGGCGCCCCGCCAGAGGGGCCGAAGGTTTCGAACTCCACCGCGACACAGCAAAACATCGAGCGGCTTGGGATGCAGGCGGGGTTCAACCACATCGGCTTGAACATTATTGATCCGGTGAAGGCGCTCGCGTTTTATCAGGGGATAATGGGTGGAGACTATCCGCCATTACCCGATCCGGCACCCGCTGGAACTGCGCCACGGATGACCATGCTCAATGGTTGGTTCCCGCAGGCGACCACCAGCGGAATCGTTCGGCTCGAATTGCTCGGGTCTCCGCAAAATAGGGACAAGCAACCTCCGGACCAGCATTTCGCCGACATCGGCGTTAACTACGTCGGCTTTCAGGTGAGCGATCTGGATGCGGTTTACGCGAAGGCGAAGGCTGCTGGTGCCATAACCGTATCCGACGGTGGAATCGTGAAAGTTAAGGACGGCCGCGCCGTGATGCTGCGCGACCCGGACGTCGGCGGTTTCGTGGAGCTGTGGGAGCCGAAGAAGTAGAACTTGGCAGTCGGGCTGGATATATCCCCGTCGAGCATGGGGTGGCGGACGATTTTGTCAGTCGTTCGCCGCCCTTCCGCGATGAAACCACGCGAGAATTAGCCACAGAATCTGCATCGTCATTTTGTAAGTTCAAATGAGGCTGTACCCAACAATGGGTGCCGTAATTCATCGAATCTCTGGCAAAATTACCGCCGTGACAAACAGACCGACGAACCCAGTCTTCAACCACAACAAACTGAAACTCGGCACATTTTGCACCAACACCATCCCCAACATGACTTTCGTTCCGGAAGTTCGTCAGCCGACGTGGGCGAACACGTTAGCCTCGGCGCGGCTCGCGGATAACGCGGGCCTCGAGGCCATCGTACCCATCGCGCGCTGGAAAGGCTATCTGGACGACAAGGCCGATCATCCTTCGAACATCGTGTTCGAAACGTTTACCTGGGCGGCAGGACTCGCGGCGGCGACCCAGTATTCGGCGGTTTTCGCGACATCGCACGCGCCCACGATGCACCCGATGCTCGTCGCGAAAGAATCCGCGACGATTGACGCCATTTCGGGCGGCCGCTTCGCCTTGAATATTGTCGGCGGCTGGAATCGGCGCGAGTTTGATATGTTCGGCATTGACCTGATGGAGCACGATCAACGCTACGTCTACCTCGAGGAATGGCTGCAGTTGTTGCGCAGATTGTGGACCAGTCCCACGGAATTCGATTACGAGTCCAAATACTTCCGCATGAAGAAAGCGATTTCGCGCCCGCAGCCGCTTCAGCCGGGTGGAGTGCCGGTAATGAACGCTGCACTGTCTCCCATGGGCATGCGCTTTTCTGCAAGATTCTCCGACTTGGGATTGATCAGCCCCCACGGAGCCACTCCGGAGGAATGGCGCCCGCAAGTGGAGAATTACAAGAAAATGGCCCGCGAGGAATTCGGCCGCGAGATACAACTCTGGACAAACTGCTCGGTCGTCCAGCGCGAGACACAGAAAACAGCGGAGGAATACCTGCACCGTTATTCGGAGGAGTATCTCGATACCGAAGTGATGGACAGCTTGATGCGCACGATCAGCGCCGAGAACAATATTCCCATGGGATCGGAGCGGCTCGAGTTCATGCGGCGGCGAATGGCCGTCGGCGCGGGCCATCCGCTGATCGGCACAGCGCAGAGTATCGCCGAAGAGCTGGCGGCGATCTCTCGAGTGGGCATAGACGGCGTAATCATGACATGGGTTGACTACGTGGACGGGCTGGCGCGGTTCATTAAGGAAGTGCTTCCGTTGCTGGAGCAGGCCGGAGTTCGCAAACCGTTCACACGACAAGCCGGCTGATGCTGTAGATCGTGCTCCCGGGGTGTACACTCTGCGCCGGGAAATTGGAACATCGCCGCAGAACGGGCGCGAACATCATGGCGAACACCGAATCGCAGACTCTCACCGTCGCCGAGATCATCGAGCAGCGCCCGTTGGGCCGCTATCAAATCTGGACGATCGTTTTGTGCGGCCTCGTGCTGGTGCTCGATGGATTCGATTCCCAGACCATCAACTTCCTCGCGCCTTCGATCGCGGACACCACCGGCATTCCCATTCGCACGTTCGGCCCGATTTTCTCGGCCGGATTGTTTGGGTTGATGATCGCGGCGATGACTACCGGCCCGATCGCCGACCGGTGGGGACGCAAATGGCCCGTGTTGTTTTCCACGATCAGCTTCGCGGTGTTCTCGCTGATCACGGTCCACGTGACTTCGTTCCGCGAGTTGCTCTTCCTTCGCTTCGCCACCGGTCTAGGCCTCGGGGGAGCGATGCCCAATGTCGTGGCGTTGGCCTCGGAATACGTTCCGAAACGTATGGTAGCGTCCGTGGTCACGCTGCTGTTCGTCGGGATGCCTTTCGGAGGAGTCACGTGCGGTTTGCTTAGCGCGGTGATGGTCCCGAAGTGGGGCTGGCATTCCGTGCTCTATCTTGGCGGCACCGTGCCGCTCGTGATTGCGATTCTGCTGATCGTGCGACTTCCTGAGTCCGTTCAGTTCCTGGCCGTGCGAGGAAAAAATCCGCAGAAAGTCGCGGGAATCCTCGCGCGAATTGCACCGGAGTTCGCCAGCGCGAATCTGCGCGCCACCTCGCGCGACACGCGGCACGAAGGAGTTCCCGTGAAACATCTTTTCACCGAGGGCCGCGCCTTTGGAACGATCCTGCTTTGGATTCCCTACTTCATGAACCTGCTGATTATTTATTTCATCGGGAGTTGGCTGCCGGCGCTCTTGCGTGAATCGGGAATGTCCGTCAAGGCGGGAGTCACGGCGACAGCATTCTTTAGTTTCGGCGGCGTCTTCGGATGCCTCGTCGAAGGTTGGCTAATCCAGCGTCGCGGCGCCTATTTAATTCTGCTGATCGAGTTTGGATTCGCGACCGCGTTCGTCGCCGCGCTCTCGAAGATCCCGAGTTCATTCTCCCTGATGCTCGCGGTGACTTTCGTTCTGGGCTTCATGGTGATCGCCGCTCAGGCCGGATTGAACGCGCTGGCTGCCAGCTACTATCCCACGGCCGTCCGCTCCACGGGCATCGGCTGGGCGCTGGGCGTGGGTCGCATCGGTTCGATCGTCGGCCCGCTGATGGGCGGAATGTTTCTTACGTGGGGATGGAAGCCCGAGCAAATTCTACTGTCGGCCACTGTGGCTGCGGCGTGCGCGTGGCTGGCAATCTTTCTCAGCAAGCGAATGGGCGGCCGGACGAGCGCATACACCCCGGCACCTTCCGTACTAAGTCACTAGCCGCCCGCTCGCTGACCCCGCACTCTAGCCATTCTGAACGCTGCGAAGCAGACGCTGTTCCTCGCCGTGCGGATCGTTGACTAGCTTACATTCGTTGTCGAGGACCATCGTGGCGCGTTTCGTAGTGTCGAAGGGCGCCCAGGCCGGCAATCCTTTGTGGTTCGGATTGCCGCTGCGAGCGAACGCCACCCACGCGCCGCTGACTTTGTCGGCAAGCGCCTGGCGTTCGGGACCTGCGCCCGTCATGGACGTCGCCATGTCCACATTGTCGAAGGCGAATGGAATCTCGAGCGTGTGAAACGAACGGAGCTTGCCATCCTCCACCGGCGATTTCCATGTGAAGTAGTATTGATAGACCGCCGCTTTTTGCGCGGCCTTGCGGTCCGCTTCGGTGAGGACCCCGGCGCGGAACGTGGCGTCGGAAGCGAGCGCCAGATACAAATCCGTGTTGGCGACGCCGGGCCGTCCCTTGCGATAGGCGGCGATCACTTCGTCCACCTGCGCGTCGCTGGCCTTGGCGAGAGTCCGCTTCACGTGAGTGCGCAGGCTGGCATCGTCAATCGGGTCGAGGACCTGATTCGGGAAGAAGGTGACTTCGGTTTCCGTGGTGCCGATCAGCAAAGGAATACTTGCGGACATTTCCGGCGCGGTTGGATCGAAAGGACCGGAAGGCAACGTGCTGCCGTCAACGACTGGCGCAAGCGCCAGCCCCGGGCTGCCGGGTCCGCCTCCGGGCGGAATCGCCGCGAGCAACTGCTCCATCGAAAGTTTCTGGAGTTCATCAACCTGGTCGGGCTTCAGACTCAGCCGAGACAGAAACGTCTGGGCGGACTTGTTGGCCACATCCACCGGTACGCCCTTCACGTCCGCCCCACTTTCGATGATGGCGCGATGAAAAAGTCCCTTGGCCGGCGGCATGGCCATTAGCGCGCTGACCTTTCCGCCGCCGCCGGATTGGCCGAAGATAGTCACGTTCCCGGCGTCTCCACCAAACGCAGCGGCGTTGTCTCGCACCCATTCGAGCGCGGCGACGATATCGAGCATCCCCACATTGCTGGCCTTCGCGTATTTGTCTCCACCGATCCCCGCAAAATACAAATAGCCGAAAACAGTGAGCCGGTGATTGACGGTAACCACAACGACGTCGTGTTTTCGCGCAAGCTCCTGGCCGGAATAGCAGATGAATCCGCCGGAGCCCGAAGTAAATCCTCCGCCGTGCAGCCAGACCATGACCGGCCGCTTTCGTCCGGCAGTCGTTCCGGGAGTCCATGCGTTCAGCACGAGGCAATCTTCGCCCATCGGTTCATCGGGGCACATCACGTCGAACGCCTTGGGCACTTGACCGTGGAAATCGGACGGGCGCTGTGGCGCGCGAAGACCTAATTCGACGGTATCGCGAACGTCGGTCCAGGGCTCACGCTTTGCGGGAGGCATGAAGCGATTGGCACCCGCGGTGGAAGCAGCGTAGGGCACGCCACGGAAGGCTTGAACTCCCGCTTGCGCGGTGCCGCGAACTTTGCCCAGCGTGGTCTCGATGGTTGCGCCCGGTACAGCTCTGGATTCCTGGCCCAGAGCCATCGCCAATTTGTTACTCACGAGACTGCCCGCCGCAAACGCTCCGAAGCCAATGCCAGAACTGATGAACGATCGCCGGTCCATGGTGCTCCCCCGATATCCAAATCTCAGCCCAAGCGCAGGAAACGCGCCGTGCCCGTAAATTGCAAGTCATTGGAGTTCTATGCCCCGCGGCCCCACAATTTTTTCGACGCGATGCGGGCCCCCTCGGCAAGCGAGCGCAGCTTCATCCACGAGAAGGCCGGAAATACGGGACCGAATCCGGCGAAAGTCCCGAAGCCACAGTCGGTCCCGGCGATGACGCGCTCGCGCCCGACCACATCGGCGTAACGCAGAAGCCTTTGCGCGACGACTTCTGGATGCTCGACGTAGTTGGTGCTCGATGCGACCACGCCGGGAATCAGTATCTTGTCGTCCGGAAGCTTGATGCGAGTCCATGCCTCCCATTCGTGCTCGTGCCGAGGATTCGCCCCTTCAATGAGCAGCGCCATGGGTTTCACCTTGATGGCGATGGGGAAAATCTTGGAGCAATCCATGTCGTTGATGTGCGTGCCTTCGTAATTGCCCCAGCAGACGTGAAGCCGGACGCGATCGGCGGGGACATTGGCGAGAGCGTGATTGAGCGCCTCGACTTGAAGTTCGGCGTAACCCAGAAATTCCTCGTCGCTGAGATTCTTGAAGCGCGTGTGCCGCCCCATGGCGAGATCGGGACAATCCAGCTGCAACAACAGCCCCGACTTGACGATTAGCTCGTACTCTTCGCGCATGGCGTTCGCGAGCGCTTCGAGATACGTTTCATGGGACGGATAATATTCGTTGGGCTGAAAAACGGCGATGGTGCCCGGAGAGACGGCGTTCATGAAGCCTTCGGTGACCTTGACCTTGGACAGCGCCTCTTTCATGTGGGCGATATCCTGCTCCACCGGCTTCAGACTCTTGACCTTGATGGGCCCCTTGCACACGGGCCGCTTGTAGGTGGCCGAATGGCCTGATTTCACCAGGCGGTCGCGGTACTCGGGAAAATCGTCGAGATCTTGCGGAGTGGGGCGCGCGGAATCCCCTTCGAATCCAGTGAGGCGGTGACGGATGTATGTGGCGTAGCTGATCTTGCTGGTCTCGCCATCGCTGACGACGTCCACGCCGACCTCAGCTTGATGGTTCACGGTGCCGGCGACGGCGCGGCGCATCACTTCATTGAACTGCGCCTCATCCACGGCGTCGCCGCGGTCCTGCGCAAACAACAGATCTACCACTTCCTGGGAGCGCGGAAGGCTGCCAACGTGCGTTGTGAGAATACGTTCGCTACTGAGTTTCATTCGGTTCCTCGCGGGCGGGATGATACTTTGACTGGTGCAATCGAAGCAATCGAGTTTTACCATGCGCCGCGTACAATTCATCGAGTTCCATGACCAACCCTGGTTCCCGTCATCTCTTCGAGACGACGTAATAGATGCGCTTCAATTCGGGTTAAGTCTTTTGAACGCCTACGCGCCGATCGCCAAGCTGCTTCACGGGGCGATCGCCTCCGCAGGGAGCCAGTCAATTGTTGACATGTGTTCCGGCGGCGGAGGGCCTTGGCTTTCGCTTTCCCGAAATCTCGGAGGAGCCGCGCAGACCGTTCACGTTTGTCTCACAGACAAATATCCGAACGTCCGCGCATTCAAGGAACTCAGCGCCGCTTCCGAAAATCGCATCACCTTCAGCCCGGATTCCGTTGACGCGATGGACGTTCCCGGTGAATTAAAGGGATTCCGGACGATGTTTACGTCGTTTCATCATTTTTCGCCGGAACAGGCTCGCGCCATCCTCCAGAATGC
>PMUS01000085.1 GCA_003166795.1 Acidobacteriota bacterium
AACACGGTCACCTATAGCTACGACACGCTTTCGCAGCGCCTGCGCGAACTGGCCTTCTTGAACAAGGGCCTGAAAATCACGCTCGAGGACGAGCGCTCGAATAAAAAGACCGAGTTTCGATTTACCGGCGGCATTTCCGAATTCGTCAAGCACCTGAATCGCGGCAAGGGCGTCCTGCACGATTCGCCGATTTACATGGAGGGCAAGCGCGAGCAGGTGGACATGGAAATCGCGATTCAATACAACGACAGCTACGCCGAAAATATTTTCGCCTTCGCCAACACAATCAACACCGTGGACGGCGGCACGCACCTTTCCGGCTTCCGCTCCGCGCTCACGCGCACAATTAATTACTACGCGAATTCCTTCGGCATGCTCAAGGAGCAGAAGGACGAAGTGACGATCAATGGCGACGATGTGCGCGAGGGCCTGGTCGCGGTCGTCTCCGTGAAACTCCCGCAGCCGCAGTTCGAAGGCCAGACCAAGGGCAAGCTCAACAGTGACATCAAGGGCCTCGTCGAATCTCTCGTCAATGAAAAGCTCGGCGAGTATTTCGACAAGCACTCCTCGATCGCCCGAAAAATAATTGGCAAGTGCATTGACGCCGCCCGCGCGCGCGAGGCGGCCCGCAAGGCCCGCGAGCTCACCCGCCGCAAGTCCGCGCTCGACTCCAGCGGCCTCCCGGGGAAGCTGGCCGATTGCCAGGAACGCGATCCCGCGCGCTGCGAGATCTTCATCGTCGAGGGAGAATCCGCCGGCGGCTCGGCCAAGGGCGGGCGCGACCGCCGCTACCAGGCCATCCTGCCGCTCAAGGGCAAAATNNGACGGCAGCCACATCCGCACGCTCCTGCTCACTTTCTTCTTTCGCCACATGCGCGAACTGATCGAGAAGGAGCACATCTACATCGCCCAGCCGCCTCTCTATCGCGTCAAGCGCGGCAAGATGGACCGTTACATCCGCGACGAGCGCGAATTTTCGCGCGAGCTCATGAAGCGCGCCACCGAAGAGCACGTCGTCAAGGGCAAGACCGGGAAAGCGCTCGAGGGCGGCGACCTCACTCAGTTCCTGCTCAACATCCAGGAGCTCGAGCAGATTTCCGCGAAGCTCGGGCGCCGTCTGCGCGATCCGAAGCTGGTCGAGCTGCTGGCCGAAAGCGACCTCGACAAGAAAACCGATTTCGCCGACAAGAAAAAGCTCCAGGAGCTCGTCAAGGCCATCGAAAAGGCCAAGCTGAATCTCGAAGCCAAGCTGGCCTATGACGAAGAGCACAGCCTGCACGAGCTGGTGCTCACCAACGGCGGAGAGCGCCGCGTCAATTGGGCGCTGGCGGCCACACCGGACTACAAGCGCCTCCGCGTTCTGCATCAGGCGATCGGCGAAAGCGACAAGCCGCCGTTCACGATCACGCACAATGGCGACAAAGTCGTGAAGGAAGATTCGCTCGGCGTGCTGAATTACGTCCTCGAAGACGCCAAAAAAGATTTCACCATCACGCGCTTCAAGGGCCTCGGCGAAATGAATCCCGAGCAGCTCTGGGCCACCACCATGAACGCCGAGACGCGCACGCTGCTGAAGGTGCGCCTGGAGGATGCCGTCGCCGCCGAAACAATTTTCTCGACGCTCATGGGCGAAAACGTCGAGGAGCGCCGCAAATTCATCGAGGAAAACGCCCTCGAAGTCGTCAACCTCGATATTTAGTCGAGGTGGTCGTTTAGCGACCGCCTCTGGGCGGGCGCATTTGGGTTCCGCGGTCTTGTATTTGTTTTCGATAGGGCCCGAGCAGCTGCCTAAAGAGAGCTTTGTATGTCGCGGATTTATCCGCGACATAACACGAGCGAATCAAAAGGGGCTTTAGCCCCTGAAGCGCGATGAACGCGCCGTGTTTCGTCGGGGCACGGCTTCAGCCGTGCCGAAAACGAACGCGAAGGAGAGCGGCTTTAGCCGCTGAGGGAATTGCGGCGCTAAATGGTGGCGCGAAAAAAGTCCACAGGCGCACCACATTTTTTCTTGGCCTGGGGTTGGTAATCTCGACGCGATGAGAACTTTGACTGATTACGGATGCAACGACCAACGCCACGCGGCGGCCGCGCCTCCTCGCCCAGACCGGCGCGATTTGCGCGGGCCTACCCGTCACTGCGTGCCGAGTAGAATCTCTCGTATCTCATTGAAAATAAACAATCGGCACCCATTCTACCCGACACAAATACGAGGGGGCCGAGCGGACCTCCTAGAGACCGTTTTCACGATTCACCAGTTTCCAGTTTGGATCACGAACCGGAATCTTAGGGCGCAGTGGACGCGCGCCGCCGGGACACCAATCACGGGTTACGAGTCACGAAAGGGCTTAAATGGCTGACGATCCAAATCCGAACCAGATTCTGACTCCGGTTGATATCGAATCGGAGATGAAGAAGTCGTACCTCGATTACGCCATGAGCGTAATCATCGGCCGCGCCCTGCCCGACGTGCGCGATGGACTCAAGCCCGTCCACCGCCGCATCCTCTTCGGCATGTACGAGCTGGGCCTCACGTCCACCAAGTCCTACCGCAAGTGCGCGAAGATCGTCGGCGAAGTTCTTGGCAAATTCCATCCGCACGGCGATTCACCTGTGTACGACGCGCTGGTGCGCATGGCGCAGGATTTCAACATGCGCTACCCGCTGGTGGACGGCCAGGGAAACTTCGGCTCGGTGGATGGCGATCCGCCGGCAGCGATGCGCTATACCGAAGCGCGCCTTTCGAAAATCGCCGAGGAAATGCTCGCGGATATCGAAAAGGAAACCGTAGATTTCATCCCGAACTTCGATGAAAGCGAGCACGAGCCGGTCGTGCTCCCCACGCGCATTCCCAGCCTGCTGGTCAACGGTTCCACCGGCATCGCGGTGGGCATGGCGACGAACATTCCGCCCCACAATCTGAAGGAAATTGTGGAGGCTGCGATCCTGCTGATTGACGAGCCCGACGCAAACCTGAAAAAAATCATGAAGCTCGTCCCGGGCCCCGATTTCCCGACCGGCGGCTATATCTACGGCCGCCAGGGAATCGAGCAGGCGTACACCACCGGCCGCGGATCGTTCCAGGTGCGCGCGAAGGCCGCCATTGAGCAGCGCGGCAAGGACCGCCAGGACATCGTCGTCACCGAGCTGCCCTACCAGGTGAATAAGGCGCGGCTGATCGAGCATATCGCCGAGCTGATCCAGAACAAGAAAATAGAAGGTATCGCCGACATCCGCGACGAAAGCGACCGCGACGGCATGCGCATCGTGATCGAAACGAAGCGCGACGAAGAGCCGCAAATTATTCTCGCGCACCTCTTCAAGCAGACGCAGATGCAGGAATCGTTCGGCATGATCCTGCTCGCCATCGTCGCCGGGCAGCCGCGCGAGCTGGGCTTGCTCGCATTGCTGCGCCTGTTCATCGAGCACCGCGTGGACGTGGTCCGCCGCCGCACGCAGTACGAGCTGCGCAAGGCTCAGGAGCGCGAGCACATCCTGCTCGGCTACCACATCGCCCTCGATAACATTGACGACGTCATCAAAATTATTCGCGGATCGTCCAGCCGCGCGAACGCCCGCGAGAATTTGCACGAATTCTTCGAGAATAAATCCGTGCGCGTCATGGTCGGCAGCCGGGAAACCACGATCAAGGGCATCAAGCTTGACGCCAAGAAGTACGGCATCACGGCCATCAGCTCCGGCGAGGGCCTGGGCCTCAGTTACATTCAGATTGACGCGATTCTTGAATTGCAATTGCACCGCCTGACGCAGCTTTCCGTGGACGAAATCCTCAAGGAACTCGCCCAGATACGCGAACGCATCGCCGAGCTGCAATCCATCCTCGCGAGCGAAAAGAAGCTCAAGGGCGTCATCGTCGCCGAGCTGCGCGAAGTGCTGAAATCGTATGGCGACGAGCGCCGCACGCAGATCGTGGACCGCGTCGAGGAAATCAAGCTCGAAGACCTGATCAAGGACGAAGAAATGGCGATCACGGTCAGCCACGCGGGCTACGTGAAACGCACCTCGGTGGACACCTATCGCCATCAGTCGCGCGGCGGCAAGGGCCGCATCGGCGCGAAAACGCGCGACGACGATTTCGTCGAACACTTCTTCACCGCCTCCGCGCACAGCTACATTCTGCTGTTTACCTCCAAGGGCCGCGTTTACTGGCTGAAGGTTTACGAAATCCCCGAAGCCGCCGCGGCGACGCGCGGAAAAGCGCTCGCCAATCTGGTCCGTTTTCAGGATGGCGAAACCCTCAAGGCAATTGTTCCCACGCGAAATCTGGAAGAGACCGGACGCTACGTCCTGCTCGCCACCAAGGACGGCACGGTGAAAAAGACGGAGCTCGCCGAATTCGCGAATCCGCGGCCCTCCGGAATCATCGCCATTAATCTGGACTCGAACAACGAGTTGATCGGCGCGAAGCTCACCGATGGCAAGCAGATGGTTTTCCTCGCGAGCCGCGATGGCCAGGCCATCCTGTTCCGCGAAACGGAAGTCCGCGCCATGGGCCGCGCCGCGGGCGGCGTCAACGGCATGGATCTCGCGAAGGGCGACTTCGTCGTCTCGATGGACGCCGTGCAAGTGGACTTCGGGATCATTCAGAAGGAATACAAAAAAGAAACGCAGGACCTCGACGAGCTCGAAAGCGACCAGATCCGCGAATCGCTCACGTCGCTGATGCTTACCGTCGCCGAGAAGGGCTACGGCAAGCGCACGCCGCTCGCCGAATATCGCGTCACGTCGCGCGGCGGCAAGGGCGTGATCAATTTGAAATCAACCGACCGCAACGGTCCCGTGGTCGCGGCGCTGCAGGTGCGCGAGGATTCCGACGTCATGATCATCACCGGCCATGGCAAAGTGATTCGAGTGCACTCGGGCGAAATCCGCGAGGCCGGCCGCTCGACGCAAGGCGTTCGCCTGCTGCGCCTCGATGAGGGCGACCGCATCGCCGCAGCCGCCGCCATCCTCGAAGAAGAACCCGCCGCCGAGCCGGAGAAGAAAGCGTAAAGACGTCATGGCCATGCTGTTTATCACTCGAGACGATCTCCTCAGCGTTCTCGCCATCAGCGTTTTCATGGTGTTGGTTGTTGGTCTTGCTGGACTGATGCTGTGGCTTAGAGACCGTGCTCGCGACCGGAAGGGGGTTCCCGACTGGGAGAGAAAGCGCGACGAACTTAGAGCCGCCAGACTAGTCGCGGCCTACCAGATCATAGGGCATGTCGGCGTCGGCATTTCTTGCCTAGTGGCAGGCATCCGAGTGTCTAGCCGCTCTTTCAGCATTTTCTCGTTGATCGCTGGTGGAATCGCGCTGTGGACTGTTCGAAGAAGTTGGAGTGTATATCGGAAACTGACGCAACGAATTCATTCTGTTGAACGAGAGCACCGAACCGACATCAAGCGACTGTATGAGCCTTTGGGCTGACCGTGAGAGACTGATGAGCCATCGAGAGCAACTCGCGAATCAGCTGCGCGCGAAATCCATCAAGCGCGGTGACTTCACGCTGGCCTCCGGCAAGAAGAGCCATTACTACCTCGACTGCCGGCTGACGACGCTCGACCCGGAAGGCGCGCGGCTCACTGGCTATTGCGTTCTCGAGCTGCTCGACGAAATGGGCGTGAAGCCGGACGCCATCGGCGGCCTCAGCATGGGCGCGGATCCCGTGGTGTCCGCGGCGATTGTGGTGAGCGCGATCGAGAAGCGGCCCGTGCAGGGGTTTTTGGTTCGCAAGGAAGCGAAGGGTCACGGCCGCAAGAAGCAAATCGAAGGAATGGAAGAAACGGGCGGCAAGCGCGTCGCCATTGTTGACGACGTCTGCACCACGGGTGGCTCTACGCAGGAAGCGATTGATGCCGCCGAGCGCGAAGGCTGCGAAGTCGTCGCCGTTATTAGCCTGGTGGATCGCGAAGAGGGCGGCTCCGACATGCTGCGCGCGAAATACAATTACCGCTCGATTTTCACCGCCCGCGAGCTCCTCGCCGAAGATTCAAAGCCGGCCGGGACCGCTCGCAGCGCTTCGTAAATTCTCCGCACGCTGTCCCGAGGTCCAGTCCTATACCTCTCCTTCTGGTACTAGACTTTTTCCTGAACTTTTCCTGTACTTTCCGCCTGTCCGATTCGAGCCGGTGAACTCATCCGGCGCAGGTTCTTGGCGGGCCGTTACACTATCAGACGCTCGCGCGCGATCTCGCGCACTGCCGGCGGAACGCCGGGCTAGAATGGTTGTTACACATCTTGCGAGGGGGAATCATGAAGCGTTTCGGGCACTTGCCCATGTCGAAGCTGGCTTATCAGGATCCGCTTTTTATGGAAAGTCTTCCGGCCAGGCCGCTGCGGATTCTGGCGGAGTATATTGATCCGATCAACCGCATCCGCCGCGCGAACGTCGCGGACACGATTGTGATGTTCGGCTCGGCGCGCATTCAACCGCGCGACCGCGCGCTCGCGCAGCTCCAGAAATTACGGCGCGCCGCGCGCGGACGCCGCACCGGCCCATGGCGCACAAAACTGATCGCCGCAAAATCCATCGTGGGAATGTCGCGCTATTACGAAGAGGCGCGCGAGCTCTCGCGCCGGATCACGTCATGGTCCATGACGCTCGGAACGCAGCCGAAGCGCTTCGTGATCTGCTCGGGAGGCGGCCCCGGAATCATGGAAGCGGCGAACCGCGGCGCGGCCGAAGCGGGTGGGTCGTCAATGGGATTGAGCATTCAATTGCCGCACGAGCAGCGCCCGAACCCATACATCAGTCCGGATTTGAATTTCTGCTTCCACTATTTTTTCATGCGGAAATTATGGTTCGCGCAGATGGCCAAGGCTTTGATCGTGTTTCCGGGCGGGTTCGGGACGATGGACGAGCTATGGGAGATACTCACGCTGCTGCAGACGAAAAAAATATCGTCGCACCATCTGGTTCTCATCTACGGGCGAAAATACTGGCACAAGGTTGTGGACTGGCGGCACATGGTGCGCACCGGCACCGTCAACGAGCGCGAGTATAAAATGCTGCAGTTTGCCGACACGGTGGATGAAGCCTTTGACCACGTCCGCAGCGAGATGGAAAAGCGCCACCTCGCGCCCGACGTGGTCTAGGTTTGCGCCCGAACCGGCTTTAGTTCTTGGAGATTTCAGCGTCCGCCAGGAACACAGCATTGAAACGGCGCTGTTCGACCTTATCGTGCAACAGCACGACAGGAGAGACTCGCAGCGACCGCTTGCAGCCCCCGCACCGGCTCATCTCGCCCTGCAGGTCCTGCACGAAGCCGTCGGTGAAGTGATACTCGGATCGCGGCCGGCGAGCGGCCTTGGTTCCCCGCGTCCCGCAGTGCGGGCACGTGTATTCAACCGTATCTTCAAGAGGGTCGCGGTTCAGCGCGGCCCAGCCCGTGTAGCGAACACCCACCGTCTCACTGGAAGTGCGACTCATCATGACCCCTTTATGACCCCCAATTGGGGGTACCTACAAAACCTTAGACGCACGGAGTTCGCATAGTGATGCACTTATCTGCAAAAACTAGTCAACCCTCGTATTTACAGCAGATTACAAGAAAATTAGGCTCTGAAATCGCCTTGTTTGGAAACCTACGCGCGGCGGCGGTGTCTATGCAATGTAGAGATCGCGCGAATTCCGATGTCCGGCAGGCGCGGCGCTAGCTCGGCCAGCGGGCGCAGGGCGCCGCAAAACCAGTTTCGAGTGTGCCTGATGGAACCGTGGAGGTGTGTTCATGAGCGATCTAGGAAACCTTTCGCAATGCATGGTGGATAGCGACTCGGCTGCAAATGGACGGGCCATGAGGCTTCGCGGGAAAGCGCTGGTGGCGTCCCTTTCGCTCGAAGCCGTGGTGATTGCGGGCGCACTGCTGTGGCCGCTCGTCATGCTGGGCGTGCTGCCGTCGCAACTCTTTTTGACGCCCGTTTCGCCATATCACGGCGATCAAAGGTCACGCCCGGCGTCTTCTCATCCGAGCTATCATCCGGTGTCGGACGGGCGAACTATCGCCGATCGGCCTATCTTTCAGCCGCCGAGAATTCCTTCGCACGTCTCCGCTTCCGCCGAACCGGAACCGCCCGGAATTGAGGAGCACGGGGATCCCTCCATGCAGGCAGGCTCGCCTGATTGGCTCCCAGGAGGGAGCGGCACCGGCCCAACAGTCGAAATTGCGCGCCCTGCAGTGGATCGCAAACCGCGCATGGTCAGTTTCGGAGTGATGGATGCCTCGCTGATTCATCGCGTGCAGCCCGACTATCCGCCAATTGCAAAACTGATGCGCCTCTCCGGCAGTGTGCTGCTGCTGGCCGTGATCGGCACCGACGGCGAGGTGCACGAGATCGAAGTCCTGAGCGGGAACGCCATCCTCGCGGATGCCGCACGCGCGGCTGTGCGGCAGTGGCGNNGGTAGAGGGGAAATGGACAGGAGCGGATCGCCGTCATTAAGCGACCCCCTCCTGTATAGCGGAATGGAACTCACGGCTAGAACTTGAACACGATTCCCGTCGAGAGTCGTGCGTTATCTTCCCGTGCGCCGCCGAAATGCGTCAGAAGATAATCTCCCTGAATGACCCGCCAGTAGATTCCGTGAACCAGTCGGGTGTCAATTCCCCCACCAATCGCCAGCGCATACGAGGTGTTGCCGAAGCCGCCCGAGCTGACGTGGGCGCCGCCAAAAAGCGCCTGTGCAAAGGGGGAAACCCGCGCTGGCCAGGAAACCTGCGGTCCGAATAGGAACGTGTTTACGGAGGAACTAAAACCGTTGGGCGATCCGTAGTGGCCGTCGAAGTCCGCTACGCCGCCCAGCCAATCGGTCACCTTGTATTGGCCCGCGAGTTCCCACCCGTTCAGATTGTATGAAGGGGAACTCGTCCGGAAGTAGGAATAGCCGCCGAACAGCTCGACCTTGTCGCCCAGTCCTTGCGCATGAGCCGAGAGCGACACGAGAAATACCAATCCGGCCAATAAAGACGGTTTACGCAGCATGAAAAATTCCTCCTTGGAGCAATTGGATTTTGGAAGCTCGCCCCGACTGCCGTGGCTTTCGCGTCCCGAGCGCCGGTCGGGCACGAAAAGAGCCTCCGAAGGGGCTTCCAGAAACGCTCGGGGCCGGGAAAGGGTTTGATGCCGACGCCCAACACGGGGTTACTCGGAGGAAGACGGTCGGGATCAATCCTAACTCGTGCGAATGGGCTTGCAGAAGGAAAAGGCGCGGCATGGGAGTCCCCCAATCAGTGTACAACGCAGACGGTCAAATGAGGTACGCCTGGTGCCAGACCTCCTAGACCGCTTCAAAGGTCGAAAGAACCGTCATTACGGAGCGGTTCTAATTTGTGTATATGTTTAATTGTATCAACCGATGTATGCACGTTTGCATATTCTCGGATCATGCTGATTCTGTTGGCGTTATTTCATCCAATCAATGGATATGAACTTGCCATAGGCATTCCATACCAAGTTTCGTGAGGGGTGAGTTGTCCCCGCCGGTCCGATGGGATCTGGCGCGTGCAAGTCCAAGGAGACGCATGATGAAATACACACTTTTGGTCATTCTGGCCCTGGTAGCAGCGGTGGTGTTCAGCGGTCAACCAGCGTGGTCGCAAGCGGAATCCGGAACTATCGCCGGAACGGTTGTGGACACGACAGGCGCCGTAATCCCGGGCGCGACCGTGGTGTCGAAGAGCGTCGCGACGGGTGCGGAAAGGACCGTGACGTCGGGACCCACGGGCGAGTACGTGATACCCGGACTTCAGCCGGGGTTTTACGACATTAGCGTGACGAGCGGAAACTTTGCGCCATTTAAGGCTCGAGCCGAGGTGACGGTAGGCGGCAGGGTGACCGTGGACGCGCAACTCGCCGTGTCCGGGCAGACGACGGTGGTGGAAGTAGTCGGTGCGGGCGGTGCGGTCGTCAACACGCAAACACAGGAGCTTTCGCAGGTCGTTGATTCCGAGCAAATGGCGAACCTCCCGAGCCTGACGCGTAACCCCTACGACTTTGTTGCGATTTCCGGCAACGTCAGCAGCGGAGACAATACCACCACGAGCAGCATGAGCTCGCAGAGCGTATCGTCCCAAGGCGTCGGCTACTCCCTCAACGGCCAACGCGAAGCCGGCACCGAAATCCTGCTGGACGGCGTGGAAAACGTAGCCGTGTTCTCCGATGCGGTTGGCGAGCAAGTTCCAATCGATTCGATTCAGGAATACAGCATCATTACGAATAACTTTTCTCCCGAGTTCGGGCGCGCTTCGGGAGGCGTGGTCAACCTGTCGTCGAAATCAGGGACGAACGACTTTCACGGCTCTGCCTGGGAGTACAACCGGCTGTCCGCGTACACCGCCAACACTTATGAGGACAATGTAAACGACGTCCCAAGGGGAGTTTACACGCGCAACCAATTCGGCTTTGCGGGCGGCGGACCGATCGTAAAGGATAAGCTGTTCATTTTTGAGAGCACGGAGTGGACGCGTGTTCGCAGCTCCGCCAGTGAGACGGAAGAAGTATTCGATCCAAGTT
>PMUS01000079.1 GCA_003166795.1 Acidobacteriota bacterium
AGAAAACCGAGCGTATGCGGGCCGCCCTTCAGAATTTTCGCCGCAAATATGGGCATCAACACTGTGAACGGCCATCCCATCAAGCTCACGATCGCGAACAACAGCAGGATGGTGCGAACCGGCGCGAATGTGGAGACGTACGTCCAGCCTTCTTTCAATTGCACGAGCATCGAGCCGGTGTGCAGCTTCACGCCCGTTGACCTCACTCTACGCATGGCGACGAGCGATGCAATCACCGCAAGGTAACTCAGCCCGTCAGCCAGGAAGCAATAGCCCTCGCCGGACACGGCGATCACCGCGCCTGCGAGCGATGGGCCGACAAGCCGCGCGATATTTACCATGGATGAATTCAGCGCGATCGCGTTGCCCAGGTCCTCCTTGTCCTCCACCATTTGAACCAGGAAGGCCTGCCTGGCAGGCATGTCAAACCCATTGATCGCGCCTTGAAGCGCGCTCAGAAGGATAATTTCGTGAACGTTGATGTGCTTCGTTAGCGTGAGCGCGGCCAGGGCTAGCGATTGAACCATCGCCAGAATTTGCGTCACCAGCAGGAGGTGGCGCCGATTCAGCCGGTCTACCCAAACCCCGGCGAATGGCGCCAGCAGAAACGTCGGTATTTGCCCGGCGAAACCCACGACTCCCAGCAATAGAGCGGAGCCGGTCAGCCGGTAGACGAGCCAGCTCGTCGCCAGGCGCGTCATCCACGTGCCGATCACGGAAATGCCCTGCCCGCCGTAATAAAGCCGAAAGTTTCGATGCCGCAGCGCTCGCCACGCGTACGAAAGCCCGCCCGACACTTCCGGCGGAGTCGCTGTCGAAGTGGAGTGCGCGCTCACAGGTTTCTATTTTGCCATTCATCGAACGTGATTCGGTGCGCAAACATCATGCCGTGCACCGTGCGTTTCACATGGGCGTTGCACCGCTACGCCCGCCGATGATCTTTGGCAGGCGCTTCCCACCAGGTATCTCCACCCGCCACGCCGTGAGCGTGGCTGACGCGCGATCACGCCCCACCGGGCGCAGCATGCTGCGCCCCTAGGAAGAAAAGGCCCGGCGGCCAGATTCCCTGGAATAGTCCGCGGGCACGATCCCTTGCGCTCAATGGCTTCTCTCCCTAATATGGCTCTACGAGGGAAAGTTGACCGGCAACGAAGTCCGCAAAACATTCCTGAAATTCTTCGAGGAGCGCGGCCATCGCGTCGTGCGCAGCTCTTCGCTCGTTCCGACCAACGATCCTACTCTGCTCTTTACCAACGCCGGGATGAACCAGTTCAAGGATGTTTTCCTCGGTCTCGAACAGCGGGACTACAAACGCGCCACGTCCTGCCAGAAATGCGTNNTTCGGCGATTACTTCAAGAAAGAAGCGATTGCCTACGCGATGGAGCTAGTTACATCGAAAGACTGGTATGGCATCCCGCTCGACAAGCTCTACTTCACCGTGTTCGGCGGTGCGGAAGTCGCGCCGGGCAAAATGCTCGAGACGGATAACGAGGCCGCCGCTTTTTGGGCGAAGGTCGGCGCGCCGAAAGATCGCGTCATCGCGGTTCCCGGCCTGAAGGAAAATTTCTGGGCCATGGGCGATACAGGCCCCTGTGGCCCGTGCAGCGAGATTTTCTACGATATGGGCGCCGCGGCATCCGATCGAGGACACGCCAACTGCAAATTCGGCTGCGATTGCGGCCGCTACGTCGAAATCTGGAATCTTGTCTTCATGCAGTTCAATCGCGATGCCAGCGGCGCGCTCAATCCCCTGCCGAAACCGTCCGTGGACACGGGCGCCGGTCTCGAACGCCTCGCTGCTGTTTTGCAGTGCAAGGTCAGCAACTTCGACACCGATTTGTTTCAGCCGCTGATTCTTGAGGCGGCTCGGCTGGCGCGCGCCGATGTGAAAGACACGAAAATTCAACCATCGCTGCGCATCATCGCGGACCACTCTCGCGCTGCCACATTCCTGATTTCCGATGGCGTGATTCCCTCCAATGAAGGCCGCGGATATGTGCTGCGCAAGATTATTCGTCGCGCTTTCCGCCACGCAAGAATGCTGGAAGCACCCGTTCCGTTCCTCTCCCTCATCGCCTCGGCTGTGAGGGATGAAATGCGAGCCGCCTATCCCGAGCTGACAGAAACGCTTGGCCGGGTCACACGCGTTCTCGATGAGGAAGAAAAGGCCTTCACGCGGACGGTCGAGGTCGGCCTGAAAAAGCTAGATGAAGACATCGCTCCATTGATTGCCAAGGAACGAACAGATCCGGCCGAGCCCCATGTTCTTACCGGGGAAAAGGCGTTCAAGCTATACGATACTTACGGCCTCCCTGTCGATTTCATCACGGACGTTTTGCGCGACCAGGGTCTGCGACTGGACGTGGAAGGCTTCGATCGCGCCATGGAAGAGCAGCGCACACGCGCAAAAGCCTCCTGGAAAGGCGTGCACAAGGAATCGGCCAGCCCAGCCTACGCAAAGCTCGCAGGCACATTCAAAACCGAGCCCGACTTTTACTTCGGCACGAGCACGAGCGATTGCCGGATCGAAGCCATCATAACCAAGCAAGGCGCGGTGAACGAGATCAAGAAGGGCGCGGAGGCCGAAATCGTCCTCGACCGCACATCCATTTATTCCGAATCGGGCGGCCAGGTCGCCGATACCGGCGGCCTCTACGACAATTCGGAATCGCTCGAAATCGCCGAAGTCCGCGGCGCGTATTATCCGGTCACCGGGCTGATCGCGCACCGCATCGTCGCGAAGGAAGATCTGCACGTAGGCGACCGCGTCGCGACCGTTGCCGACCCCGAGCGCCGCGCGCGCAACATGCGCAACCACACGGCCACGCACCTGATGAATGCGGCGCTGCGTAATATTCTCGGCACGCACGTGAAGCAGGCAGGCTCGCTCGTCGCGCCCGACCACCTGCGCTTCGATTTCTCGCACTTCGCGGCAGTTGATCCCAGCGAGACTGCCGAAATCGAGCAGCAAGTGAACGAAGAAATCCGCAGGGACCTCGAAATCCGCACGGACATCATGAACATTGACGACGCGCTGGCCTCCGGCGCACTCGCATTCTTCGGCGACAAGTATCCGGAGGCAAACGTTCGCGTAGTCACCATGCCCGACGATTCCTCGCCGCGCGGCTACTACAGCAAGGAACTGTGCGGAGGCACGCACGTGGTCCGCACGGGCGCGATCGGGCTCTTCAAAATTGTCGGCGAGCAATCCATCGCCGCGGGCGTCCGCCGGATCGAAGCCATCACCGGCGACCGCGCCCTCGCCGAATACCAGCGCGTCCTGACGTCGCTGCGCGCCGCCGCGGGCATGCTAAATGTCTCCGAGGACCAGCTTCTTCCCGCTTTGGAACGCCAATTTGACCAAGTCAAGGCGCTTGAGAAGCAGCTCGAAGGCCTGCGCCGTAAAGCTGCCGGCTCGCAGGCCGATGGGCTGATGGAGGGAGTCCGCGAGGTCAAAGGCGTACGAGTCCTGGCCGCCCAGGTGACCGGCACCAGCCGCGAGGCCCTTCGCCAGATGGTGGATTCTCTGCGCCAGAAGCTCGGCTCAGGCGTGGTCGTTCTCGCCACCGCCGAGGACGGCAAAGTTGCTCTAATTGCGGCAGTTACGAAGGATCTGACTCAGAAATTACATGCCGGAAAGATCGTCCAGGAGCTCGCCAAGATGGTGGGCGGTTCCGGGGGCGGAAAGCCTGATTTGGCGGAGGCTGGCGGAAAAGACACATCCGCCATCGAAAGTGCCTTGCGGTCCATTTACCCCCTCGTAGACCGATTGCTATAATTCCCGTGGTGCCAGAAGTTTACGCCGGGAAAGCTCTTTCCCGAGGCGTATCGGTTTGTGTCTCATGACCAAATTTCTCGTTCGAAAATGCAGCATTCTGCCTTCCCCAAGGCCATGGAGTGAGCGGCTTATGACCAGGTCCAGTATCGCCCTCGCAGTTCTGGCGGCTGTTGCCTGGCTATCGCTGCCCGCGCCATCCGCTGCTCAAATCGCGGCTGCTGTGGACCAAAACGGTAAAATGACTTTCGTTAACTCGAATTCACAGCCGAACCCGAGTAGGAGTACTATCAGTCCTCCCTCGGCTGCCCCGGAAGCTCCGCGCGTTGCGAGTGCTGAGCCCGCTATGACTGCGAAGCCGCATCGAGCAGTTCAGCCGCCCGCGCCGCCGGCGATTCCTGCGACCGCGGATGAATTCGCGACTGAACCGCCGGTCGCCACATCGGAGTATTCGGGCGACCCGATGGACCGCATGGTTCAAGAAGCTGCGGAGCGCCACAAGGTGGACCCGGCGCTGGTAAAAGCGGTGATCAGCACGGAATCCGGATGGAATCCCCGAGCGGTTTCCCGCAAGGGAGCTGTTGGCCTGATGCAATTGATTCCTGAGACGGCCGAGCGGTACGGGGTCGGCAATCTGTTTGATCCGGCGCAGAACGTCGAGGGCGGGACGACCTACCTGAAATGGCTGCTCGACCGATACAACGGCGATTTGCCAAAGACGCTCGCGGCGTACAACGCCGGAGAGCACGCCGTGGATCTTTATCGTGGCGTTCCGTGGTATCCGGAAACGCAAAAGTACGTGCAAAAAGTAACCCACGCATATTTCCAACCTGGATCGGGCCGCAACCCGACGCTCTGGAGCCCGCCGAAGGCTCCCGTGCGGCGCGAAGTGGATTCGAATGGCCGGGTCATTTTCACGAACGAATGACACGCATTGCTTCTTGGGGGGAACGCGAAGCAGGAAGAGTTCTGTGCGCGGCAGCCATTGCCGCCGTTCTTGCGGTGTGTTTTGCCCTTCCTGTACGAGCCGACAGGAAATCCGATGCCCGCGATCAATTCACCCGCGCCGTCAAATTGCGCACGATGCTTGAAGGCTACCTCGAGAAGGATCGCTCGCTTTCCGATTACCGCCAGACCGTCTCCGCCTATCACAAAGTCTATTTGATCTCGACGCAAGCGGAAGAAGTGACGCCGTCGCTGGTCGCCGAAGGCGAGCTGTATCAGGAGATGGGACGCCTATTTGACCCCAAGTATTTTCAATCCGCCATCGAGGCATATAACTTCCTGCTGAAGCAGTATCCGGAAAGCCGCTATCGCGGCGAGGCGATGCTTGCCATCGCCCAAATCCAGAAGGACGATTTAAGCCAGCCGGCCGATGCGGAAGCCTCCTACAAGGAATACGTGAAGCGATTCCCGCGCTCGGAAAAAGCGAACGATGCGCGCCAGGCGCTGAAGGAAATCGCCGCAGAAAGCGATCACGAGCCTGAGCAGCAGCCGGACACCGACGGCCAGCGCGTTGATCCTCGCGTCTCCGACAAAGGCACACCCAGCGTGACAGGCGTACAAACCTGGAACGCGGAGGATTCAACTCACATCGTCGTGACGCTTGATGACACGATCAAATACGATTCCGTGCGCATCGCATCGCCCGATCGCATCTATTTCGATCTCTACAAGGCGAAACTCGGCGGAAAACTTCCGAGCACACCGATTGACGTGCAAAGCGGCCTGCTGAAGTCCGTTCGGTTGGCGCAGAATAAGCCGACGGTTGTCCGGCTGGTCCTCGACGTGGACGGTGCAAAGGATTTTTCAGCGTATCTGCTGGCGAAACCGTACCGGCTGGTGATTGACGTTCATGCGAAACCCGACGCCACGGCCACAAACTCGCCCGTAAATTCGCCCACGCTTGTCAGCGAAACAGTATCGGTGAATTCCACGAAGAGCGCCACCCCCGGGCAGCTGTCTGCAAAAACTGCCGCAAAGGTCGCGGCAAACGCCGGTCCCGTGGCGCCCAAGAAGACTCCTGCGAGCGTCGCCGCGCTCGGGCCGCCGCCGGAGCCGAAGCCCACGCGCGAAGGTGATCGTTCACTGACGCGAGCGCTGGGGCTGAAGATCAGCCGCATCGTGATTGACGCCGGCCACGGCGGCCACGACACGGGCACGATAGGCCCACACGGTCTGATGGAAAAAGATTTGTGCCTGGATGTCGCGCTGCGCCTGGGCGCCTTGATCGAACAGAAGCTTCCCGGCGCGGAAGTGATCTATACGCGCAAGGACGACACATTCATTCCGCTCGAAGAGCGGACCGCGATTGCCAATGAGGCGAAAGCCGATCTTTTTATCTCGATCCACGCCAACTCCAGCCACGATCCGGCGGCGCGGGGCATCGAGACTTACTACCTGAACTTCGCGACGTCCGCCGAATCCCTGGAAGTGGCCTCGCGCGAAAACGCGAATTCGCAGGAGTCGCTGCACGATCTGCAGGACCTCATCCAGAAGATCGCGCGCAACGAAAAAATCGAGGAATCGAAAGAGCTGGCGAGCGACATCCAGGATACTCTGACGGCGCGGATGCAGCTGGTAAGCCACGGTGAAAAGAACCGCGGCGTGAAGAAGGCGCCGTTCGTGGTGCTCATTGGGGCCAATATGCCCTCGGTGCTGTCGGAAATCTCGTTCGTCAGCAACCCCGGCGACGAAAAGCTGCTTCGCAAGCCCGACCAACGCCAGCGGATTGCCGACGGCCTATACCGTGGCGTAGCGACCTACCTTGACAACCTGAACAGCCTCACCTTTAACAAGCAGAAGCTCGTCTCCGAAAATCAAGCCTCCGGCAGCCACTTGGAGCCCGGAACAGTGGCGTCAACCGGGAATCCCAAGTAACATTTTCGGTGTCTAATAGAGTGGGGTAATTATGCGACGCCTGACAGGCTTGTCCATTGCCGTGATGTTCCTGGCCATTTTCCCGACGCACGCCCAGCAGCTTCTACCGTTGCAGGTATCAGGATGGACGCAGAACACCGCCGTAGCGCCGGTCCAGGCCCTTCCCTCCGGCTCGCCCATCCTGGCCGAGTATGGCTGGAAATCCACGGAGACGGCGAGTTACGGCGATGGCACCCAGGGCATCGGCGTCGTACTGTTCGACATGCAGGACCCGAGCGGCGCCTACGGCCTTTATTCCTATCTGCGCACGCCCGACATGGCGCGTGCGAATTTGACCGATCATTCCTCGATCTCGAGTGAACGCGCGCTGGTGCTCGCGGGAAATTTGGTGCTGGATATTCGCGGGAAAGACCTCGCGAAGTATCAGCTGCAACTGAAGGCGCTGGTCGCCGCAATTGAACCGAAGGCCCGCGACGGTGCGCTGCCAATGCTGGGGCAGTATCTTCCGCAGAAGAACATGGTCCAGCTCACGGACCGTTACGTCCTCGGCCCCCAAACTTTGAATGAGTTGTTTCCCGGCGGGCTCGGCGATTCGCTCGGATTCCAGAGCCATGCGGAAGCGGAACTCGCGCACTACCATCTCAGCGGACGCGACGCGATTCTCCTGGTTGTTGACTTCCCCACCGATCAAATCGCAGCCCGCCAACTCGCGGATCTGCAGAAATATTTCCACGTGAACGCGGCGAATCCGGCGAATGGGTCGCCAATGGTATTTGCCAAACGCTCGGCGACCCTGCTGGCAATAGTCTCCGGCGCGTCCAGCGAGGCCGAAGCGAACACTTTGCTGAACCAGATCGAATTGGAAACCGACCGAAGCTGGAACGAGCCCACATTCGAATTCAAAGAGCCCAGCATCGGGATGATGATCGTCGGATCGATCGTCGGCGCCGGCACGATTTGCATGTTCGCGCTGATCGCTGGAATTTCCTTCGGCGGCCTGCGGCTCGTCGTGAAGCGCGTGATGCCCGGAAAGATCTTTGACACCAAGAACCATCTCCAAGTTCTGCAGCTCGGGCTCGGAAGCAAGCCGATAAATTCTGACGACTTCTATGGCTATAGCGCCCCGACCGCCCCGGGCCAGCCTGTGGATAAAAACCTGCCCGACCGCGTTGCAATGCGCATATTTCGCTGACAAAAAAGCACTTACAGCATTCCCGAAGTTCGGGTTTCCACGCTTGACATGATTGAGAGCGCCCACTAGACTGCGGGCGAGGATAGGGTTCGAAGGCCATCCGCGCATTGGCCGTAGAGCTTTTTCCCCTTGAGGGCCCGCTGCAAAGCGGGCCTTCTGTTTTCGCGATTCGCGTGGCGTTTTTCGCGTTCAGATTTTCGAAGAATTCCGGAACTTTAGTTCCCGCCAACGTAAATCAATATAGAGCCAAGGATTCGACCTGGAAACGCCAGCGCCTAAGCCACTCCCACATACGCTCGTCCTAGGGGATAATCAGTAGCGATGCATCACACACCAAGGAATCAGCCGAGGTTTGTTCTCGGCATCATTACAGGCATGATCTGGCTCTGGGCTGCTTCGGCTGGGGCCCAACAGCAACCGCCGGCGGCTCCATCCGCGGGCGTTTCGAGCAGCCAAACTCAAGTTGGAAACGCCGCCAGCGGCACTACCGGCGCCGAACAACCGGGACAAAACACGCTCAACAAAGACCGGCTTTTCGGCGTGCTGCCAAACTACGCAACGGTCGAGAATGAACACCAGTTCGGGCCGCTTACCGTAAAGGACAAATTCAAGCTGACGGCGGACAGCATGTTCGACCCGGTTACTTTCCCATTTATTGGCCTCGAAGCGTTGATTAGTCAGGCGCAGAATAGCGATCCGGAATACGGCCAGGGTTTGAAGGGGTATGGGGCGAGATACGGCACTGCTTACGGAGACGCTTTATTCGGCACCACGATGACGACTTCCGTGTTTCCTTCCCTGCTTCACCAGGACCCGAGATATTTTCAATTGGGCAGCGGCAGCATTACGCACCGCAGCCTATATTCAGTGAGCCGCATTTTTTGGACGCGCAACGACGACGGGAACCACGGGTTCAACTATTCCGAGATCGTGGGAAACCTCGTGGCTGCGGGAATCTCCAATGCCTACCATCCGGCGCAAGAGCGCACGATTTCGAATACGATGAGCGTGTGGGGCACGGACATCATGTGGGACGCGGTCTCCAACGTGGCAAAGGAATTCTGGCCGGATATTCGCCGCAAACTTCGCAAGAACAAAGATCAGCAGTACTGAGAATCACGTGCCCGCCGCGCCGTCTCTCTAGGTGCGCCCGGAAGACGCCGCCGAGTTCAGGATTTTCTCGTAGTAAGCCTCGTAGAGCGGAATGATGTCGTTCGAGCAATATTTGGCGCGGGCGCTGGCGCGGGCCATCTGGCCCATCAGGCGGCCGCGATCGGGCCGCGTGAGAATCTCCAGCGCGTATTTCGCGGCTGTGTGAACGTCGCGCGGCTCGAAAAGATAGCCGTCCACTCCGTGTTTCACGACCTCCGGCAAGCCTCCCACGTTCGTCGCGAGAATCGGAACTTCGCATGCCATCGCTTCCAGAGCCGCGAGCCCGAACGATTCCTCATCACTGGGCAGAAGGAATAGATCGGCCAGCCCCAGTTTTTCCTGCACGTGGTCCTGCTTGCCGAGAAAAAACACGTCCTTGGTGAGGCGCTTTTTCCGGACGATGTACTCGGCAGCGCCGCGATCGGGGCCGTCGCCGATGAGCACGAGCTTGGCGGGAATCTTTTCGCGGACGAGCGCGAAGATTTCGACGACATCGGTAAGGCGTTTCACGGGGCGGAAATTCGAGAGGTGCATCAGGATCGGCTCGCCGCCGGGCGCCCAGCGCGCGCGCGCCGCTTCATCTGCAGACTTCTTGTAAAGATCACAGTTCACGAAATTCGGAATCACCTCAATGGGCCGCTTGATTTCGAATTCCTTCAGGGTGCGGTCGCGCAGGTAATTCGAAATAGCGGTCACGCCGTCGCTTTGCTCGATGGAAAATCGCGTGATGGGCAGATAGCTGCGGTCGCTGCCGACCAGCGTGATATCGGTGCCATGGAGCGTGGTGATGAACGGCAGGCGCCTGGGCGAAGCCATCATACGGGCCAGCAGCGCGCTGACGGAATGCGGAATGGCATAGTGCACATGCAGCAGGTCGAGCGATGCCTGCTCGGCGACTTCGCCCATCTTCGTCGCCAGCGCCAGCGTGTATGGCGGATGATCGAATAGCGGGTAGGTGGTGACCTCTACCTCGTGGAAAAATATTCGATCGCTCGCCCCGGTCAAGCGGATGGGCATCGCGTAGCTGATGAAATGAATTTCGTGCCCGCGCGCGGCGAGTTCGATGCCGAGCTCGGTGGCAACCACACCCGAGCCGCCGTACGTTGGATAGCAAGTGATTCCGATTTTCATTGTCTTAGAGCGTGCACGTCCTCAATTCGCAGGACACCTGTGACATTGGCTCATCTACCCTTAGGTTCCGCGCTTTCCAGTTGGAATCGGAGAGTTGCGAGCAAGGTATGGGGGGATCGGGGTAGTCCCAATTCGTGAAGAACCAGTCGCCGTGTTCCCGAGCCGCGCGCACCACAGCGATGCGTTCGATCTTCTGGTTCCCGAAAGGAAGTTGGCCGCACCCGTAGATGTCGAAGTTTCCTGTGCCGTCATTTTCCGCATGAACAGGCGCGAATTTTATAAGCCGCTGCAAGTCGTAAGTACCTTGCATGTCTCGAACGAAGGTGCGCTTGTAGACCTTGAGCTTGTTGTCAACGCCGATTTTGTTCTCGTCCGACACGAGGTCGTAAAGACTGGCCCAGTCCTTCGTGCGAAAGGCTTCCGTGTAGGCCTTCAGCCGTTGGATCAAAGCAGGGCGTTGGCTCGCAGGCACCGGGGATAAAGCGGACTTCGCAGCTTGTGCGTGGATCGCAAGGGGAACCACAAGTATCAGCGACGCGAGCCTGATTACCTTCACGAGGGCCATGAGGTAATTATGCCCGGTTACTGCCCGTTTGTGCCGCCCAGAGCAGCCTCGTCGCCTTCTTTATAAAGGTATCGGATCGAGTGCTTGTAGATCAGCAGATTCGGGCTGCCGAAGCGGGTGAGCTTGATGCAATCCCGGTCGTACCATTCCACGGTTCCGCGAATGACTTCGCCGTCGGTCAAAACCACGGCAACAGGCGTTCGCGATTGCATCTGCTTCACGTAATAAAAATTCTCGGCGAATGTCTGGTCGGGCGGAGCCGGCTTCTTCCGGGGCGCCGGGGCTGATTGAGGCGCCGGCTGTGCCTGACGCGGCGCGACATATTGTTCCTTCATGTCGGTGAGAGCGGGTCGAAACAACTTACGGTTCACCATGGGAGCTCCTCAGTAGGTCACTACTTTATATGACTACGTATGCGGACATTCGGTTGCAACAATTCGTAAAAAACTCAGGGTGGCCCGGGGCCTTACCGAATACTTAGAGAAGTGACGAGAGCATCCAAACCCAGCTGGCGGCCGATATTGCGGCGCATCCGGCCCTCAAGCGAGTCCAGGCCACGCGTGGCCCGCAAAACCCACTCCCAGTTGATCTTCTTGCCCAGGGCCTCTACTTCCTTTCGCAGATCGGGATTGCGAAGGAGACTGTTCGTGGAGCCCACCGAGGATTCCAGCAAGTCTGTAAGCAAACTATAAAACAGCTCGAGAATGTTTTCAAATGATTCCTGCTCCTGCTTCGAAAGCTGAGCAGTGGCGGCGAAAATCTCGCCATATTTCTCCCCGGTTACAGCCCGATCGAGCAGGCTCAGCACGCTTTTGCGGAGCCGGGCCGATTCCTCCAGGTCCAGCGAGAGCGCCGCGCCCGGGCTGCCGGCGGAAAGCTGGGCGGCCAGTTTCCGCTCGGCGGCCTTCGAGCCGGAGTGATCCTTGAGGAAGGTCTCTATTTCGTCGGCGGGAACGGGCGCGAAATGGAATTGGAGGCAGCGCGAGCGAATCGTGGGCAGCAGCGAATCGGGCGTGGCCGCGAGCAGTATCAGCGTGGCGGATTCAGGCGGCTCCTCCAGGATCTTCAGAAAAAGATCCGCGTCGGCCCAGCGCATAGTATCGGCGCCGTCGAGAATGAACAGGCGCCGCCGGCCCTGTGGCTTGAAATATGCCGCGCGCTGTACCGCACGCAATTGCCCCACACGGATCATCGGACGTGCCACGGGAGTGCGCAGCCGCACCGGGTCCGGAACGATCAGCCAGACATCCGGATGCGTCTCGAGAATTAGGGGCATGCGCTCGACCGCGGCGGCGTCGGCGGATTCTCCGCGTTCGGCGAGGCCCGCTTCCACCAGCGGCGCGGGTTCGGCGAGCCGCGCGATCCGGACGCAGGAGGCGCACTCGCCGCAGAAATCGTCCTTGAGGCGCTCGCAGTTTGCCGCCTGCGCAAACATTCGCGCGAGCGTGTACTTGCCGATGCCGCGCGGCCCGCTGAAGAGCAAGGCGCTGGGAACGCGTTCGCGCCGAATCATGCCGCGCAGGGCGCTGACGATGCGCTGATTGCCGAGAAATTGGTCAAAGCCCATGCGGCTAACCCTTAACCTGAACCGCTGAGTGCGTGCGCGCATCGACCGCCGCCGTGATTTCCGCGTGAATCTCCGCGGGCTCGCGAAGCGCGCCAGACGCTGCATTGAAGCATTCGATCGTGATCCAGTTTGGCTGGCGCGCCAGCTCGTCATATACCTGCGAGGCAGCTTCGAGGTGCGCGAGATCGGCTTCCTGCAGATCGCGGCGCGATTTCGTGTAATCCCGGGCGCCCTTGCGGCCCACCAGGCGATGCGCCTCTGCCACCGGCAAGCGAAGATAGATCACCAGATCCTCGGCCGGAAGCGCGTGGACTTGATATTCCAACTGCTTCAGCCACGCGAGAAATTCAGGGCGCTTTTCGCGCGGCGCACGCGCGCCTTGATGCGCCAGGTTCGAAGCGACGTAACGGTCCGCGAGCACGATCTTACCCGCCGCAAGCGCGGATTCAATGGCGGGCTTCGATTCGAGGCGGTCGCCCGCATAGAGCAGCGCGGAAAAATGGGGATCTACCGCGGCCAGAGGGCCGAATTCGCCGTTCAGAAACTGGGCCACGAGCTTGCCGAAAAAACCGCCATAGTTGGGAAAGCTGATTTGCGACAACGCCATTCCGCGGCGGCCGAATTCGCGAGCGAGCGCCTCGATCTGCGTGCGTTTGCCGGAGCCGTCAATCCCTTCAAGAACGATGAACTTCCCGCGGACAGGCATCGAATTGACGCTCAGTTTAGCAGCCGCGAGCGACTCGTGACTAGCACCTATCTCATAAACGATTTTAGGGGGTCGGAGCATTAGCTCCGACATGAAAATGCCCGCAGGAAAGGACTTTAGCCCCTGAGGACAGATCGAGGCGCCTGTCTGACTATCTATGAGACGAATTCTGGGGGTTTGTGCTCGCATGCTAGAATCGCCGCGATGCCGGAACAGATCAGTTCGATTGCGGCGAATCTGGCGCGCATTCGCGAGCGAATTGCGCGCGCGGCTGAACGCGCAGGGCGCCGCGCCGATGAAATCACTCTCGTCGCCGTATCGAAGACTTTCCCGGCAGAGGCGGTCCGCGCCGCGTATGAATTGGGGCTGCGTGAGTTCGGCGAGAATCGCGTGCAGGAATTCGAAGCGAAGCATCCGAAGCTCGCTGACCTGGATGCCACATGGCATCTGATCGGCCATCTGCAAAGCAACAAGGCCAAACGAGCAGCGCAACTTTTCAATCGCGTGGATTCGGTTGACAACCTGGCGCTTGCGCAGAAGCTGGATTTGGCGGCTGACGATCAAGAGAAACGCCTGCCCATATTGATCGAAGTCCACTTGGGCGGCGAGGCAACGAAGAGCGGCGTTACCGAGGGCGACTTGCCCGCACTCGCTGAAGGTATTTCAGCCCTCACCCACCTCGACTTGCAGGGGCTGATGACAGTTCCCCCTTATTCGGAGGATGCAGCGCGCGTTCGACCCTATATTCAGAAGCTACGCGATTTGCGTGACGAGTTGAGCCGGCGGCTTAGTAAACCCTTGCCGGCGCTTTCGATGGGCATGAGCCATGATTTTGAAGTCGCAATTGAGGAGGGCGCCACCGAAATCCGCCTCGGCACAGCCCTATTCGGACAGCGGAGCGCGCAGTAGATCGTTGCGCGGCGATTCAGAGCTTATTTCTTGTACTGCTCGAATAATTTCTTGTAGTCGTGATTGTTTTCCTCGCAGATGTACTCCTGAATGTCCCATTCGGGATGCAGCGTGAACGTGCCCGTCTCCGTCCAAGGCGCCGCAAAGACGTTTGGATCCTCAATCGTCGCGGAATACTTCAGCGTGTCGTATGCCGTGCGCTGAAAGCGCTCGATCAGGTGATACGCAGTCGTGTGCCGGTACTCTCCCACTCCCACTTTGTCGTTCACGCCGATCACGTCCACCACCAGCGTGTCTCCGTCCCAATGCCCCACCGAATTTCCCATCCACGTGGGATCGAGACCCTTCGGATGATCGCGCCCGTCCATCGGAATCACCCGGAAATAGTCGCCCGCCTCGTACAGGATCACCACCTGCTTCGGCGTTTGCACGATCTGGATCGGATATGGCTCGCCGATCGTGTCCGGCACTCCTCGTGGCAGGCACACTTCTCCGAGTGAAAATGTGTACTCCGGCCCGACGTGATATTGTTCCGCGCCCGGCTTGAGCGTGATCTCGCCGACCACCTTGATCGAGTGGTACGGCGCAATGTAAAGCCCGTTCAGGTCCGGCTTGCCGTCGGGCATGCGCGGCGCGGGCCCGTGCATCGTCGCTTCGCTCACAGATGGCCTGCCAGCCATCTCACCCTCCGGCGCGCTCGCCGCTGCAGCCGAAGAACCCATCACAGTCACGGTAACTGTCCGCGTGTCACTCCCCGTGCCGTTGCCACCTCTCGCCAATAGCGAATACGTTGTCGTCGCGCTCGGAGTGACCGTGCGGCTGTCGCGCGTCGCCACGATTCCGATTCCCTGATCGAGTTCGATTCGGTCCGCGTTCACCACTTCCCACTGCAGCGTCACGGACTGGCCCGCCTGGACCGACGCGGCGCTCGCCGTGAAACTCAAAATCTTCGCCGACGGCCCCAACGGAAATCCGTCGCGCGGCAGTTGCTTTGGAGCGGGAGCCTGTTGCGCCGCCGCTCCCAATGGAAGAGTCATCGCCAACGCCATCGCCGCCGCAATCATCGCCGATACGAAATATTTTCTTGGAATGTTCATGAAGTTCACCCGCCCCCGACAGATTCCCTGCGAACTATTATGCATTCAATATTTGTTGTTCCTAGTCGCGCATCCTATTCTCCTCTCTCGCGCAACACAACCGGTTTCCCCAAGCCCCGGGCAGCAAAAAAGCTACGTCGTCACCGCCGCAGTTGAATGAGTCCGAAGGATCCGGGCCTCCTCCGTTTGCTCCAAAGGACAGGCTGAACTGACGTTGAACGAACGGCCAGTAGACGCATTCGGTTCAATTCTGGCAGCGTGGATGCGACAAGAAACCTTGTCCGCTCTCTGGACGAGAGCCGAATGCTCTTTGAAAATTGACGATCCGATAAAAAGGGCCCCTGGGTCGGCGGTGAGTCGAGCTTGGGAGATCAACGGGCATCCCGAGTCCGCCGCGGCGGAGAAGCCGAGGGATCCCTGCGCCCCCTGGTAACGAACATCCTGGGCGCAAAAGCTCGGGTTCGGTAGCCCAGACATCCACTTGCCCTGACGCAGAAGGGATGTCTGTGCTCTTGCGACCGCCGCGTGGCCACAATCACGCGCAATCGCGGAAGAACCGCTCGTCTCGTTCCGTGCGGCCTCTGCAGTTCCGGTGAAAGCGTGGGCCTTCAGGCCCACGAAACTCGCCCCCAAGAATCATGGCTTCAGCCATGGGACTTTTCGCCCCGCCACCGCCCACTAATCACAAATTAAGTGACACACCATGCCAGGTAATTTCCCCTGTATGCCATTGAAAACAAACAAAAGTGACACCCACAAAGTGACACACAAATGCGAGGTCTGATTCGCGAGGTTCCAGCCACTGGTCACTCGCCGCCAGTCGCTGTTTTCCTACGAATACCGCAGCCAGCGGACAAGTTCCGGGAGCGTCGGGCGCTTGCCGTACATCAGGATGCCGACGCGATAGATTTTCGCGGAGCAATAGATCACGACCACGATCGAAAGAAACAGAAGGCCAATCGAGAGAGCAATCTGCCACGCTGGCGGGACTTGCAGAGAAACACGTAGAGGCATCAGCACCGGCGCAAAAAACGGTATCTCCGAGAGAATCACGGAAGCGCGGGACGAGGAGTCGTTCAACACCAGGCTGTAAATAACCATCGTAAAGACCAGCGGCGCCATGGCAATCCATTGCAATTGCGCCGCGTCCTGCTCGTTCGAGCATGCGGCGCCAACCGCGGCGAACATTGACGAATACAGAAAGTACCCGCCGAAAAAGTAAATGCCGGCGTAAGCCAATAAAGCTCCGGGAACGTGAATTCCGGCAAGCGCTGCGCCCGCGCCGGTCATGGCGGCCATCGCGGCGCCATAGGTTGCAAGCAACGCGAGCGAGACCGACCAAATAGCGAATTGCGTAAACGCCACCGCGGCAACGCCGAGAATTTTTCCCGCCAGGAGCTGGAAGGGATCTACGGCGGATATGAGCACTTCCATCGTGCGTGTGGTTTTCTCTTCGAGGATGGAACGCATCGTGATGATGCCGTACATCAGCAGCGACGTGTACAGCAGAATCACGAGCGCGATGGCCACGCCAAGCGTTTGCCCTCTTTCGACCGACTCACCCTCTTTGCTGACCTTGATAACCTGAAGGTCCGAGCTACGAACAATGTCGCGCACGTCATCCACGTGAATGCCGCGGGCGTTCAGGCGCGATTCGACCACGGCTTGGTTTACCGCACTTGTGAGCGGACCGAACTGCGCATACGCGCCGGGATTTTTGGTATGAAGCTCGGCCGATTTATCGAGGTCCTTGGGAATCACCAGATATGCGTCGAGTGCGCCGGAATTGATCCTCGCGCGCAGACCATCCTGAATATCGCTCGGCGATGCCGGACGATCAATCGTTTCAGTGACGACGTACATCGGCTGGCCGCTGGGAAGTTTCGCGTCAAGACCACCGACGACGGAAGGCGCGAGCCCGCCCGCATTGTCAATGATCGCAAGCCGCAGGGCCTGGTTCGACTGGTGGCCCACCAGGAAAACAATCAGAGAAGTGAACCCGATGCCGATAAGCGGCACGATCAAGGTGCCGATGACAAAGCCCTTGGTTTTTACGCGTGTCACGTATTCGCGTTTGATGATGAGCCAGATCTTACGCACGGGCAGTCTTCTCGATGAAGATTTCGTTCAGCGAAGGCTCGAGCAGCTCGAAACGGGTGATCTGCGCGCCCGCTTGCACGGCTGCTTTCAGAATTTCCTGTGGATCGGCGCCCGGCTTCAATTTCGCCTCCACGCCCGTGGCAAAGCGATCCACCGCGGCGATCGCGGGATGCGTCAGGAAACTATCGGGTCCGGTGAATTCGACGTGAACCGTGTTCTTCCCGTAGGACTGCTTGATGGCGCGGAGGTCGCCATCCAGCACGCTGCGCCCATGATTGATCAGGCAGATGGAATCGCACATCTTCTCGACCTGCTCCATGCGGTGCGTCGAAAGAATGATCGTCGAGCCCTGGTCGCGCATCTCGAGCATGATGTCCTTCACGGTGGCGGCGTTCACGGGATCGAGGCCGGAGAACGGCTCGTCCAATATCACGATCGGCGGCCGGTGCAGCACCGCAGTGATGAACTGCACCTTCTGCTGCATACCTTTCGAGAGGTCAACCATCTTCTTTTCGGACCATTCGCTCAGCTCGAAACGCTCGAGCCATTCACGGGCGCGGCGATCGGCTTCGTCTTCCGAAAGACCGTGGAGCGCGGCGAAAAAAACAATCAGGCTGCGAACTTTCATTCGGGGATAGAGGCCGCGCTCCTCGGGAAGATAGCCGACCGAGTCGCGGGTTTTGTCGCTCACCGGTTGGCCGAGAACGAGGATCGAGCCCTCGTCCGGTACGAGGATGTTCATCACCATGCGGATGGTGGTCGTCTTGCCGGCGCCGTTGGGCCCCAGCAGGCCGAGAACCGCTCCCTGGCGCACGCGCAGGTTGACTCCGCTAACCGCGGTCACGGAGTCGTACGATTTCGTGACGTTCTCGAGCGCTATCGCGTCCATGAATTCCTTACTGCCGGGATATGGCGAACATCTTCGTCCAGTTTATACGGACAACGAAAGCACTTTGTTACATTCTCGCGCAGCAAGCCGCGGCAGCAACAGCCGGATGTTAATCCGGCAGGCGCTGGCCGGTCGTTTCCAAACCAAACGGCAGAAGGAAAAGCCCCAGGACGAACGGGATCGCCGTCAGAGCCACGGGGATGCCGATCGTATGAAAGTGCGAGACACCTGCGCCAACCATGAACGAAAATCCCGCACCCACAAACCGGCCAACGGAAGTGGCAAACGCGAAGGCGCTGCCGCGGCACGTGGTGGGATACTGCTCCGGCAGCCACAGCGTATACATGGCGAAGTTTGCGCCGCCAATTCCGAGGAAGAACATGCCGATGAAAAACCACGTCATGGCGTTCTGCGCGAGATAAAAAGCCAGCCCGAAGCTGGCGCTGATCGAAATCGCCATGATGACAAAATAGACGCCCAGGGTCAGGCGGCGCCCGAGTCTCTCTGCAATCCATGCGATGGGAAGGCAGCCGACGATTGTCCCGAGCGAAAGCACCATTGTGGCGTAGGTGGCCAGTTTTGGCGCGAGCCCGGCTGCCAGATGCATGCGGCCGGCAATCTCGTTTACTCCTGTCGGCACGTACACCGTGCCGGCCCACAATCCGATGATCGAGATCAGGACATACGCGGAATTGAGCAGCGTGCGACGGCGGTACTCGGGCTTGAAGATCGTAACGAATGGGCTCGCTACTCGCTTGGCGCGGGCCTTCCAGCGTTCCGGCTCGCGGACGCTGTAAAGGATCAGCCCGATCAAAATCGCGGGCGCCCCGCCAATCATGAACATCGGCCGCCAACCGTAGCTTTCGCCGACGAAGTGATTCGCAAGCGCCGCGAGGAAGAACCCGAAATAGTACCCGGTGTGCATGTACGCCGCGCCCATCTTGCGGCGATCTTCGGGCCATTCCTCGGCGACGAAAGTACCGCCCATCGCCCATTCGCCGCCGATTCCGACCCCGGCGAGCAGCCGGAAGATCGCAACCTCCCAGATGTTCTGACCGAATGCCGCCAGAAACGTGAACAGCGAGTAGCAAAGGATCGTGAGCGCGAGAGTGCGAACGCGGCCATATCGGTCGGCTACAGGCCCCCAAATGAGCGCCAGCCCCCATCCCACGAGAAAAAGGGCAAACAGCAGCCCGCCGTAGAAGCCAATGTTGGCGGGAGTTGCCGGAATACCCGACTTCGGCAAAAGCTCGCGCATCGCCGGGACCAGAACCAGCGCGTAGATGAACGAATCCATGCCGTCGAGCGCCCATCCGGCCCAGGAGGCCCAAAAACCGCGCACCTGGTTTTTCGTTAGCGGAGTCGTGGCAGAAGAAGGCATGGGAAATTATTGAAGGGAGAGGCATTGTACGAAGGGAATTCGGGCGATGCAAGGATTTCCCGCATCGCGAATCGCACGCGGGAAGGTCGTGCCAATGATATGTTCTGAAGCGGAACCCCTGGAAACAAATGGAAATCAAAGAACGCGACGGCGCGGTGGAGATTACAGTGCGCGTGGCGCCAAGGGCGAGCCGGAACGCCGTCGAGGGAGAATACAACGGCGCGCTCAAGGTGCGGTTGACCGCGCCACCCGTGGATGACCGCGCAAACCACGCGCTCTGCAGGCTGCTGGCGGAGCGTTTGAAGGTGCCCGTCTCGGCTGTTAGAATCGTCGCGGGCGAAAAGAGGCGGACGAAGCGTGTCTCGATCGCTGGAGTGTCGCGCGTAGGTCGCGGCGCTGCTGGAACCGAAGCCAGCCTGATCTGTCGAACTGGCCTCAGAAACTGCTTTCTATTGTGGAGGGTCACACCGTCGTTATGCCGGACATCAAGGCGATCCAAGCGGAGTTGAAGGCCGGCAAGATGGACGGCTGGCTCTTTTACGNNCCGCGAAAATTGGTGCACAAAATCGAGCAAGGCGCGCTCGATTCGCTCACAGGACGCAAGCAGGTTTACGCGGGCTGGGAAGAGCTGCAGACGCAATTGCGGAAGCTGCTCTCCGGCTCCCGGAAAATCGCCATGCAATATTCGCCCGAAAACAAAATTCCCTACATCGGACTGGTGGACGCCGGAACGGTCGAGCTGGTGCGGAAGCTGAAGAAAAAAGTGGTCACCTCCGCCGACCTAGTGCAGAAATTCGAGGCGGCATGGACGCCGGGGCAGCTCGAATCGCACCTGGAGGCGGGCGAGATCGTGGACCGCATCACGCGCGCGGCCTTTGAGCGCGCCGCAGCGCTCGTGCGCGAAGGCCGGCCCTTGACCGAAAGCGAGCTGCAAATGTGGATCCTCGAGCGGTTTCGCGCGAACGGCCTCACGACGGCCGAGCCGCCCATCGCGGCGGTGCAGCCAAACAACGGCAATCCGCATTACGAGCCGACGCCGACTGGGTCGCGACCGATTCGCGCGGGCGACCTGCTGCTGCTCGATATCTGGGCAAAATGCGACCGGCCCGGGAGCGTCTACTACGACATCACATGGGTCGGATACCTCGGAGAGCGGGTACCAGAGGCGTACGCGAAGATTTTCCGGGTCGTGCGCCGGGCGAGAGACCGCGCCGTTGAATTTGTCCGTGAAGCCGTGGCACGCGGGCGCACGATTCACGGGTGGGAAGTGGACCATGCCGCGCGCGAGGTGATTCGCAAGGCCGGCTACGCGAAATACTTCGTGCACCGCACCGGTCACAGCATCGGCCAGGATGTCCACGGCAACGGCGCCAATATGGACAGCCTGGAGACGCGCGACGACCGAAAGATCGTGGCGCGCACCTGCTTTTCGATCGAGCCGGGCATTTACATGCCGGAATTCGGGATTCGCAGCGAGGTAAATGTGTACGTAGGCGAACGCGAGGCGCGCGTAACAGGCGCCGTCCAGGAAGAGATCCTGCCCTTGCTTGGCTGACCGATGGCAACCGACGCTCCCGTGATCGCAAAAAGAAACGACATGGTTCCCGCCCTCGCGTTGTTGGCGGCGATTGCCGCGTGGGCTGTGCCCGGGCTCGGGCATTTGCTGCTCCGGCGCTGGGGCCGCGCGCTCTTTCTCTTTTTGGCGGTAGGAGGGCTTGCGTTGGCGGGCTACGGAATGCGCGGAGAGATATTCGGTACGCACTCGAGCGATCCATTCGGCGCCCTGGGCTTCGTGGCGGATGCCTGCTCGGGCGCATTCTACTTTTTACCGCGCCTGCTCGAGGCGTCGGGGCCGGACGTGTCGCGCGCAGCGGGCGACTACGGCACGAGGTTTCTTGCGGCTGCAGGAGTGGTGAACTTGCTCGGCGTGCTGGATGCCTACCGGATCGCTTGCGGGCGGAAATCCTGAATGTTCGGAACCGGCATCCAGCTGAGCCATTTTGCGGCGATGACGCTTTTCGCGCTGTGCGTATCGGTGGCTTTCGCGTGCCTTGGGCGGCTGACAATCGCGGGGAGAATCAAGTATGCGCTCTGGTCGCTCGCGCTGTTTCTGGTGATCGGCGTGGGAATCGCGTGGCTGATGTACCCGTTTTCGCGATAGGGGTGCGCGGTCACTCCAGGAATGCCGAGCATGCCGCGCTAAAGACCGCGGCGCTACATTTAAATCTGAAAACCAGAAATTAAAAGGGACGCCCTTTACGAGCGTCCCTTTATTTTTCGTAAGGCGATGACGACGGCTACGCGAGATCTTCGGGCTTGAATGGCAGGCGTCGAAGGCGCTTGCCAGTCGCAGCGAAGATCGCGTTGGCGATCGCAGGAGCGACCGGGGGAACGGCCGGCTCACCGAGTCCCGTGGGAGTTTCCTCGCTCGGGACGAAGTAGACTTCAATCTTCGGAACTTCGTTCATGCGCAACATCGGATTAGTGTCGAAGTTCGTTTGAACCACGCGGCCGCGGTCAATCGTGATCTCGGTCTTCAGCGCTGCGGTGATTCCGTACACGATGGCGCCGGAAACCTGCCCCTCTGCCGTGTCGGGATTGATTACGCGGCCGCAATCCATCGCGGCGACGACGCGATGCACATTCACCGTGCCGTCCTTATCAATCGAAATCTCCACGACTTCGGCGGCGTACGTCGAGAACGCCTCGAGGCAGGCGATCCCTCGGAAGCGGCCCTTCGGCAGCGGCGTTCCCCATCCGGCCTTTTGCGCGGCTAGATTCAAGACGCCGAGGAGCCGGGGCTGCTTGGCCAGCAGATCACGGCGATATTCGTACGGGTCTTTCTTGGCCGCGGCTGCAAGCTCATCTACAAAGCCCTCGCTGAAAAATCCATTCTGTGATGCTCCGACCGACCTCCAGAAGCCCATCGGAATCGGCCCCGCCATCAGGTGATAGTCCACGAGTATGTTGGGAATGTCGTAGGCGATATCGGAAACGCCCTCCACGCTGCTGCTGTCGAGACCGTTCTTGATCGAGCCGGGGAAAAACCAGCTCATGATCGAATCGCACGCCACGCGAGCAGTGAACGCCGTCGGCTTGCCATTGGCATCCAGACCGGCGGACATTTTGATATAGGAGGCAGGGCGATAGTAGTCGTGCTGCGTATCGTCTTCCCGCGTCCATGTGACCTGCACGGGCGCTCCCATGGCTTTCGAAATGATGGTTGATTCAGCTACGAAGTCCGACCAGCCGCGCCGACCGAATCCACCGCCCAAGTAGGTTGTGTGGACCTTGACGTCGTCCGGCTTCACGCCGGCAATCCCGGCTGCCATGCCCTGCGAAGGCGTTTGAAACTGCGTGGGCACCCAGAGATCCACGCCGTCCGCCCGGACGTCCGCTGTGCCATTCATGGGCTCCATGGTGGCGTGGGCCTGGTAAGGTGCTTCGTACACGGCCTCAAGCTTCTGCGCGGCGCTTGCCAGCCCTGCGGCGGCGTCGCCTTCCTTGCGCGAGACCACGCCTGATGTTTCGCATGCATCCTCGAAGGATTTCCGGATGGGCGCACTGGAGACAGCGGCGTTCGGACCTTCGTCCCATTTGATATCGAGAGCCTTGCGGCCCTGAAACGCCGTCCACGTGTTGTCCGCTACGACGGCGACGCCGGTCGGAATCTGAATGACATCCTTGACGCCGGGGATCGCTTTGGCTTTCGTGGCGTCGAAGCTGGCGACTTTGCCGCCGAAAACTGGACAATGCTCGACGGATGCGTGGAGCATGCCCGGGCGGCGAACGTCAATTCCGAACTCGGCCGTGCCGTTCACCTTTTTCGGAGTGTCGAGGCGCTTGGTGGGCTTGCCGACGATCGTAAACTGGCTCGGGTCCTTGAGCTTGACGTCTTTCGGCTGCGGGATTTGCGCGGCCGCCACGGCGAGGCTGCCAAACGTCGCGCGGCGTTTTGTGGCGCTGTGAACGATCGCGCCATTCTCGGCGCGGCATTCCGAGGCGTCCACGCCCCATTTCTGGGCTGCGGCGCCGATCAGCATCTCGCGGGCTGTCGCGCCGGCCTTGCGCATCGGTTCCCAGCAGGAATGGATGCTCTGGCTGCCGCCGGTGCCCTGCATGCCGAACGCAGGGTCGTAATAGACTTTGTCGGCAGGCGCGAACTCAGTGTGAATTCGCTTCCAATCGCATTCGAGCTCTTCGGCGGCGAGCATCGCGAGCGATGTCTCCACGCCCTGGCCCATCTCCGACTTGCTGATCAGGATAGTTACCTTGTCGTCCGGCGTGATGTGAACCCAGGCGTTTAGGACCGCAGGCGTGGCAGATGCGGCTGCAAGCACCTCGCGTCGCCCGGGCAGGTAGAAGCCGATGACGAGGCCGGTGGCGCCGGCAATGCCCGTCTTGAGGAAACTGCGGCGATCCAGTGGATTGGTGATGGCGCTCATTCCGCACCTCCTGCCAGCACAGCGTCGGTGGATGGAACATCGTCGGCGCTGGCGCTGGCCGGCTTAGCCGAAGCCGCGTGCAGCTCAGCCGCGCGATGAATCGCCTTACGAATTCTGGGGTATGTGCCGCAACGGCAGATGTTGCCGGTCATTGCGTCGTCAATCTGCGCGTCGGTGGGCTTGGGCGTCTTGGCGAGCAGCGCGGAGGCCGTCATGATCTGGCCGGACTGACAATAGCCGCACTGGGGAACGTCAATTTCCATCCAGGCGCGCTGGACGGGGTGGCTGCGATCGGGAGAAAGTCCCTCGATCGTGGTTACGCGCTTGCCGGCAATGGCCGAAATCGGCGTGACGCAGGAACGGATCGGGTCGCCATTGATATGGACGGTACAGGCGCCGCAGAGCGCCATGCCGCAGCCGAATTTCGTGCCGGTCATATTGAGCGTGTCGCGAAGAACCCAGAGCAACGGCATATCGGGATTGACGTCCACCGTCTCGGGTTTGCCGTTTAAGGTGAAATGAGTCGCCACGAAGAGAGCCTCCCTCAGAACCGCGAGTATTTACGGACCTGAAACGTTCCGCTGAACCTAAATTGTAGCTTTGCGCTGACGCTACGCCAACGACTATGTGGAGTCAAGATCGAACGGGGGCGTTTGTGCCGCGTATTATCACTTCGCCGACGAAGCGTATGGAAATAACGATTCCTAACGCATCGAACAGGATGAGCGAAGATGGCAGGAAACAAAAAAGCTGACCGGACTTTTCGGTCCGGCCAGCCGCTTGCCAAAATCTGATTCGACCCGCGGCACGCTCGCCGCGAGTGCCGCGCCTAGAACAGGAACTTCAAGGCAAATTGAATGATGCGTGGGTTCACGGACGTCTGGTTGATCTGGCCAAAGTTCGCCGTGTCCACGTTCGGCAGGAACAGGGGGCTGCCGACGGCGAATGCGCCCGTCGGATTGCTGAACTGCCCGTGGTTGAATATGTTGTAGAACTCGGCCCGGAATTGCAGCACTTTGCCTTCTCCAAATATCGGAGTCGTCTTGATGATCGACATATCCCAGTTGAATTCACCCGGACCCAGCACAACGCCTGGGGCCAGGTTGCCGTAATCCGTGGGCAACTCAGGCGCGCCCGTGGGTCCGATGACAATCTCGCTATTCGGGACATCAGGCGCCACGCAAAACGCCGAATCGTTGAAGTAGCCAGGTTGTCCGGGGAGACCCAATTTCGAGGTGATCGGGCCTTTCGTAATGATGTCACCGACCGTGGCGCCAGCGCACAGTTGAGCTCTGGCGAATCCGCTGTCGGTGCCCGTGCCGTTCGTACCGTAAGCCTGGCCGTTCCGGTCATCAATGATGGTGATCGGGCTGCCATCCTGGGCAATGGTGACGCCGGAAACGTTCCAACCACCGATTAGCTTACCTTCCATGCCCGTCATGCCCTTGCCGAAGGGCAAGTCGTAGCTGTAACTGATGATGAAGCGCTGGTAGTTGTTGAAACTGGCAGGGCCGTATTGCTGGTTCAAATTGTTGGCGTTGTTGCTGTTGGCCGACGTGCCGATCAGGTTTGTGAGGACCTTGCTCCATGTGTATGCGGCCTGAACTTGCAACCCGCGTGAGAACTGGTGCCGGACGGTGGCCTGGAGGCTGTTATAGGACGACTTGCCGTCCCATGCGGTGATCTGCAAGCCCTCAGGCTGGTAGCCCACGAAGGGCACGCGAGCCAGCACGTTGAAGTCATCGTTCTCCGTGATCGTCGTGGTACCGGTGGTGCTGCTGGGAACCGTGATGCTGCCGCCAGTAGGAATTATCTGCGCGGTGTTGAGGTTGTGGTTGTAGTCGGTCAGGTTGATTCCCCTGGAACCGACGTAACCAAGGTCGAGCACCCAGCCGTGCACGAATTCATATTGGAAACCCAGGTTGAACTGCTGGACGAGCGGCGTATGTACGTCGTTATCCAAAAGCGGAGTGCTCAGGAACGAGCTGCCCGGGCTGCCTGGAAAGAGGCCACCCGTTGGGAACGCGCAGGTGCCTATGGCAGCGCAGTCCCCGTCAAAATAGCGAGGCGCAAAACCATAACTATGCGGCACACCCGGGAGATACTGCGGCAGCGGCACGAGTTGAGGCGCTGCATACGGGGTGGCCAAGGATTGGGCGTTCGGGAAGCCGTAGTCGAGTGTGACGGAGTACGGATTGCCCTGCTCAACCGCGTGCACGAACCGGTCGAGACCCGTGCGGTCGTAGAAGATGCCGGCTCCGGCGCGCACGACTAACTTATTATTGTCCAAGGGCTGCCATGCCACCCCCAAGCGCGGAGCAAAATTGCTCAGTGGGACGCGGTCGTTGATCGCGGTGTTGTTGGCATTTGTCAGGACTCCCGGAGGAGGCGGTCCGTAGAACTTCGCGTAGTTGTTTGGAACCACGTTACCCGCGAGGCTCAAAGCCGGGTTCGCAAGCGCCGCGGCCACCGTGGTCGGTACGAGCGTGTTCGGCACTGAGCCTAGCGCGCTTACCCAGATGTTGGTGGCATTTCCTTCCGCGTCGCTCAGCGTTCCGTCGTATTCCCACCGCAGGCCCATGTTCACGGTGAGGCGCGAGTTGACCTTCCAGTCATCCTGCACGTAACTGTCCATATTGCGCAGGCGATACTCGTGCGGGATTCCGTTTGGTCCGCTCGTCACGCAAAACAGGCACTCCAGAATGTTCCCGGGCTCGCCGACGAGGAAGTCGTTGAACGACCCGACGACCGACACGCCGCGTTCCAAGCCCTGGAAGAGGAGGTTCCACTGCGTCGCTTCGTATTCGGCTCCAGCCCTGATCGTGTGTTTGTTGTGCGACCACGAAATCTGGTCGGCATATTGGAACTGGTTGACGGGACTGTCCACGGGATCGAGCGTGCCATTCAGATCCCA
>PMUS01000092.1 GCA_003166795.1 Acidobacteriota bacterium
GAGCTAATGGCCCCTGAAAACTGGTCGCGGCGATTCTTCGAGGTGACGGGTCTGTGACAGCAACATCTCGGGCGATCCCATCACTCGATGGGCTAAGAGCTGTATCGGTAGCGATGGTCATTTTCGCCCATGCCGTCGGCCTACAGCCTGGGCGAGAAGTGTTCTTCCCTTTTCCCCAAATCAGTTGGCTTGGACAATCAGGAGTAGATGTTTTCTTCGTGATCAGCGGATTCCTCATTACATATCTCCTGGTCAGGGAAAATGACGCCAAGGGCACGATCAGTCTAAAGAGCTTCTATTTTCGACGTTTCTTTCGAATCTTCCCGCCGTTCTATGTTTATCTGGCCGTGGTGGTAATCCTCTGGATCATGGGCCGCGTTACTGAAGATTCCAGGGACCTCATCAGCGCGGCGACGTACACGTGGGACTACCGACGGAACGGGCAGAATTGGCTGCTAGGACATATCTGGTCTCTGAGCGTAGAAGAACAGTTTTACTTACTCTGGCCGCCATGTCTTCTGCTTCTCGGCAAGAAAAGAAGCACCTATGTAGCGCTCGGCGTCATTTTGCTTTCTCCTGTTTCGCGTTTTCTGACCTACGTGTTTGTGCCATCATGGCGCGGCGCCGAAGGCATCATGCTTCACACGCGCCTGGATATGATCATGTTCGGGTGCGCCATGGCCCTCCTTTGGGAGGACGGCCGATTCAACCGATGGGCAGACAAGTTGCTCCATCCCATGATGTTCGCATTCTCGGTCCTCTACATAGTCATCCTCGCACCATGTCTATCCGCCCGTTTTGAAGGCCGGTACGATTGGCCGGTCGGCTATACGTTGCGCGGGGCCTTAATTTCGATCGTGCTGCTTTATGTGGTGAGGAAACCGATTTCTCTTCCTGGGTGTGTCCTCAACCTCGGGTTTCTTCGCCATGTGGGGATCATTTCTTACAGCCTATACCTTTGGCAACAAATGTTCACTGGGCCGTACTCTTTCCTGTTCCCTTTGAATCTCCTCACCATTTTCGCTTGCGCGGAACTTTCATACTTCCTGATTGAGCGCCCTTCGTTGCGTTTGCGCGATTTGATTGGAGCACGTCTGACGAAGGCGCCCGCGATACCGAGCCACAGTCGCGAGGCCGGCGTAACATAGGCGGCTGGTGGGGCAACAAAGATAGGATCTTTACGCGGTTCAAGCACTTGGCGCTCTTCGAAGTACAATTGAAACGCGGCTGCAACGTCATCGTCGCCGAAGGCCGGCGTGCCAACTAAAATGTGGATTGCACTTCTTGGGCGGCGGGACACGCCTGTTGACGGCGTGGAAGACTACTGCACGTTCCTGGGCAATGCGTTGGGCGCGAGAGGTATCGAGCTGAAACACGCGCGAGTGCCATGGATGGAAAATGGCTGGATCGGGGGTTTGCGTTGGCTGGCGCGAGAGAGCGCCGCGTGGCGTGGCAAATGGGTGATCGTTCAATACACGGCGCTCAGTTGGTCGCGGCGCGGATTTCCATTTGCAGCGCTCGCTGTGGTCGCAATCCTTCGCGGCGGTGGCGCGCGCGTAGCGGTCGTGTTCCACGAACCGCACCGGCAAGGAGGGACGCGTTGGGTTGACCGTTTCCGCGGCGCATGCCAGGACTGGGTTATTCGGAAGTTGTATCGGGGAGCGACGAAAGCCATTTTCGCCGACCCGCTCGGGAAAATCGGCTGGCTGCCGAAAAATGATGCGAAAGCGGCGATCATCCCCATTGGTGCGAATGTTCCGGAGCCAGCAACGCGCGCGGAATTCTCTGGCGCACGGGATGACGAGACGAAGACCGTCGCGGTTTTCTGTCTGACNNGGCACCGAAGAGGCGAGAGAAGAAATCGCGCGAGCTTTTTCGGACGTTCCCGTTGAAATTTCCATGTTGGGGATTCTCGGAGATGATGAGGTGAGCGAAACCCTCGCTCGATCCGACGCGATGCTTTGCGTTCGCGATGAAATCACTCCGAGGCGCGGAAGCGTGATCGCCGGAATCGCTTGCGGCGTGCCGATCGTTGGCTATGCCGGAGCCGCGGAAGGTACGCCACTCGCAGAGGCTGGAATTGAGTTCGTTCCGTTTCGCGATCGCGAAGCCTTAGGCAGAGCTTTAAGCCGTGTCCTCGCTGACAGTGATCTGCAGAAGCGCCTCCGCGAGAAAAGTCGCTACGCTCAGCAGAAGTTTTTCTCATGGCATCAGATAGCATCCTCCTATTTTGATTTTCTCGAGCGTGGAAAGAGTTGAAACCTCTATTAAATGTTGAACCGCGCGCACTTACGCCGGCAGCGTCCGCTCATCTGGATCTGATTCGCGGGCTCGCGGCTTGGGCTGTGATGTTGGGCCACCTGCGAGCGCTCTTTTTTGCCGAATTCCAGCAGGTGAACCGTCCCAGCTCTCTTTTGAAGGTAATCTATTTCTTCACGGGCTTTGGAAACGAAGCGGTACTCGTTTTTTTTGTATTGAGCGGATTCCTTATATCTTCGGCAATCCTGGGCAGGCGGGCGTCGGAAACCTGGTCGTGGCGCGATTACGCGATCGACCGCGCGTCCCGGCTATACGTTGTCTTGATTCCGGGACTGTTTTTCGGATTGTTGTGGGACAAGCTCGGGAGCTCTATCTTTGCTTCGACGGGCATCTATTCACATCCTCTGGACAATTTTGCCTTCGCCATCGTCCACACGCGGATGGGGATCGGGACTTTCCTCGGAAACATGTTTTTTCTGCAGACGATCGTTGTCCCCACGTTCGGGTCCAATGGACCGCTGTGGAGCCTGGCCAACGAATTCTGGTACTACGTCCTGTTTCCCGTGGCGCTGGCCGCCGGAATCGCTTGGAAGAAGCGTTCCATTCTCGGCGCAATCGCGCTTACGATTCTCGCGGCGTTGGTGGCGGTTTTCGTGGGATGGCAGATATTGGCAGGCTTCCTCATCTGGTTGGCGGGAACAGTGCTGGTAGTCGCATATTCCAAATGGCCATTCCGGTCAACAGCTCGGCTGGCACTCTATGTCGTTGTTTCTTTGCTTGTGCTATTGGCATGTCTCGTTGCCGCGCGAACGGGAAAGTCGGTCGAACTCGGCAGCAATCTGGCGGTTGGTATTGGATTTGCTCTGTTCTTATTCGGCGTGCTCCACATGAACTGTGGAACCGGTGGCACGAGCTATCCAAGAGTCGCCCACGTTCTAGCCGGATTCTCGTACAGCTTGTATGTGCTGCATTTCCCGTTTCTGCTTTTTCTTAGAGCCTGGATCGTCCCGCCGCAAAGATGGCAGCCGGATGCGGCACATCTGGCACTCGGCGTGGTGATAGGCGTGGCGACTCTCGGCTTTGCCTGGCTTGTCTCGCTGTTCACCGAAAATAAGACTCGCGTTGCGCGGCAATGGATGAGGCACGTGGTCCCCGTCGCCGACAGCGAGTCCCAATGATGATCCATGCGGTTCCAGGATCTGAAGGCGCGTCGCTGATATAGAATGCTGCTGTGCTCGCCGAAACGCAAAATCGAACCAATGTCTGCAGACCGAAGGTTATAAGAGCTTGCTGAGCCCGCGAATCCCCGCCATAAGAAACCAGGCCTTGATTGGCATGAGCCTGTTTGTCCTCGCGCTCTGGCTGGCCTGGATAGTCGGCGGGAAGATTGTCGCTCAGGACATGCGGTCTATCCGGTATGCCGTTCTGATGTTTGCAGGCTGTGTTGTGGTCGTCACGGTATTGCGCAACTGGCGCACGGGCTTCTATCTCTTTTTTGTCTGGATGCTCTTCGAAGACCTCGTGCGGAAGTTCATGGGCAACAACTTGGAGCTTTTTTTCGGCAAGGACGTATTACTGATGTTCGTGTATATCGCGCTCTTCGTGGAGATCCGGCGTGGCCGCGAAAAAACATTTCGTCCGCCGTTTCTTCTATTTCTCAGCTTGTTCGTGTGGCTCGGCGTCATACAAGTGTTTAATCAGAATTCACCCAGCATTTTGTATGGCTTGCTCGGCTTCAAGGTGTATTTCTACTACATACCTCTTCTATTCGTCGGGTACGCGCTGATGCGCAACGACGCTGACCTGCGGAAGTTCCTGGTAGTCAGCGCGGTCCTTGCGGGCGTGATTTCAATCCTGGGAATCATTCAGGCGATCGTAGGCAACACTTTCCTGAATCCGGAAGTCCTGGCTCCGGAACTTGAGGACCTAGGGAATTTGACCAAAGTAACCCCGATGTCCAATCGAGTGCTTTCTCTTCCAGACTCGGTTTTCGTAAGTTCGGGCCGTTTCGACGAATACATCGTCTGGATGTTTATCCTGACCATCGGCACGGCCGCTTATTTCCTGCTTCACACCCCCCGCCACCGCAGGCTCATCTTCGCGGTGGCCGGTATACTCGGCGTCGCAACTCTGTTGAGCGGCTCCCGGAGTACGGTCGTTGGCGTCGTGATGACCGCTGTGGTACTTCCCCTCGTATTTCTATGGGGAGCTCCCTGGCGATGGGGACAGGCGCACCGGTTAGTTAAAGCAATCCGCCGGACTGCTATCGTGACGGCGCTTGCACTTACGGCACTGATTCTGGTGTTTCCGGAAGATGCCGGCTCGCGCATCGCCTTTTATGCAGAGACGCTTGATCCACGGAGCGCAGCGTACGAAGGCGGGACCCGCAGTTGGGACTACCCCATCCAAAATCTTCTTCTCGCTTTTGATCAGCCTAATTGGTTGCTTGGAAATGGCATCGGTACCGCGTCGTTGGGCGGGCAGTATGTCGCCAAGGTACTCGGGACCCGCCCGCTGAATCTTGCTGTCGAACAAGGCTACGGTCAATTGATCGTCGAGATGGGAATCGTTGCTCCTTTTCTTTGGATTCTCTGGACCGCCTCGGTCTTGTATTATTCCTGGAAGGTCGCGCGCCGGTTGCGCGACACACGCCTGTTTCCTGTCGCGTTCGCGATTACCTGGTACGCGTTCATGCTCCTCTACGTGTTCACCTATTCGGGGCTGCCCGCTTATCAGAATTTCATTTCCAATGCATACCTGTGGCTGCTCCTGGGAATTCTCTTCCGATTGCCGGATCTGCTAGTCAGCGTGCAGCCTCCTGGTCTGGTTCCGTTAAAAAGACCGATCCTGCGTGGATTCCAGTTTTGACAGCGGTGAACGAGCGCTTGCAGGATCCAGAGTCTCCAGTGCGAAAGCTCCGCGTTGCGGTCGTTTCGCCGTTCCTCGACAAGCGCCACGGCAGCGAGCGAATCATGACCGAATGGCTGTCCCACCTGCCGGACGTGTTCGACATACATATCTACAGCCAGCGCGTCGAGGACATGGATCCCTCGAAGTTTACCTGGCATCGCATACCGAAATTGCCCGGGCCTCATCTTTTTAACTTTTTGTGGTGGCTTGCCGCCATTCGCCTTTGGGTTTATTGGGGCCGCTGTTTCCGCGGACTGCGGCACGATCTCCTCTTTAGCTCCGGCGCGAATTGGCCAGGCGCCGACGTCATCTGCGTGCATATCGTTTTTTCGGAATACCGTCGTCAGGTTAAGGGCGAAATGAGCCTTTTGCGAAACTCGCTGTGGCATTGGCCGACTCTCGTTCACCGCCATATCTACTACGCCGTCTCCAACTGGCTGGAGCGTCGTGCCTACACGGATCCGGACACAAGCCTGGTGGTCTATTCACAGAAGAGCGCTAGAGAACTTGAACGAGTGTACTGCCGGAGCGATCGAATTCCCGTGATCTACCTTGGACTGGATCATTCCGTATTTGATCCGATAAGCCGGAGCGCCTTGCGCGGCGAGGCGCGCAAAACGCTCGAAATCGCAAAGGACGAGTTTGCGATTATTTTGGTTGGCAACGATTGGCGCAACAAGGGAGTTCCTGTCCTGTTGGAAGCGTTGGAGCTGCTGCGCGAATTGCCGATTCGTTTACTCGTAGTCAGCCGCGAAGATTCGTCGGTCTGTCGGGACCTCGTCAAAGAGAAACAGTTGGAAGGCCGGGTCCGATTCCTGGCTCCGCGCAAGGACATTGAATTCTATTACGCGGCGGCGGATGCTTACGCTGGGCCATCGCTCCAGGACTCTTATGCGATGCCGCCTGCGGAAGCCATGGCTTGCGGCTTGCCGGTAATCGTTTCCGCGGCTGCGGGAGTTTCTGAAATCATTACGGATGGCGAGGACGGCCTGATCCTCAATGATCCCAAGGATGCGATGGCGCTTGCAGCGATGATTCGCCGGTTATACGAAGACGAAGCATTCCGGACGCGGCTCGGCGAAAGAGCCGCAGCTACAACCGTGAAATATACCTGGGAGCACAACGGCCGAGAATTGGCCGCCGTGTTCGAGGACGTCCTGCACAGAAAGGCCGCGCAAGCACCCAGGGAAAAAGCCACGAAGGCGCGCGGTGTCTCCCGAAGATCATGAGCGCTTACTCGCCAAGAGAATATTGGACAAGCGTTGCGGATGAATTTCGTTCCGCGGATGCCGCGGGACTCGCCGCCGTCCTGCATTTCGGCGCGCCGATATGGTTCAACCGGCTGATCGACAAGTTGCAGTTTCGGGCCGTACGGCGGGCCCTTGCGTTGGCGGAGATTTCTCGCGGCGCCCTCGTTCTGGACGTGGGGTGCGGCACGGGCCGGTGGCTGCGTCGCTATCAAGAACTCGGATTTCAGGCCACGGGCGTGGACGCCACCCCCGGGATGCTAGGCCGTGCAATCGAATGCGGGACCACTTCGCCGCTCATCGCGGGGGAAGCTTGCTATCTGCCGTTTGCCGATGCGAAGTTCGATTGTGTCTCCGACATCACCGTGGTACAGCACATTCCTAGATCGCTGCAACCGATGGCCCTGCGCGAAATGGTGCGCGTCCTCAAACCCGGCGGTCGGCTGATTCTCATGGAACTCCTTCGGGGAGAAAACGCACACATCTTCCCTCGGAGTCCACAGGACTGGATCCGGCAGGTTGTTTCCTGCGGAGCAACTCCAATGGGGTGGTTCGGCCAGGAATACTTGCTGCTGGATCGGCTCTTTGTCCGCGTGGCGCAAACGCTCACGGGAGGCGCTTCCAGCCAGGCGAACGCAGACGCGGAGCCTTTGCATCCAAGGTCCCAACATTCCTCGACCGCTCGTCGTATCTTCTGGGCAATCCGGCATGTGACGGCCCCGCTTTCCGCGTGGGCGGATACAGGTGTCGAAAAGATTTGTCCCGCTCGCATTGCCACACACGGTGTCTTCGTGTTCCGAAAATGAGCGCGCCTGAATTTACCTCGCGACGTAATCGAATCGTTGGCCTCTTCCCCGAATTGCTCGGCGTAGGTGGCGTGCAGGAAGCCGGGCGCCTGACCGCTGCGGCTCTGACCGAGATCGCCAGTCGCCACGGATGGTCCGCAGATTTTCTGAGCATCAACGATCCTTCTGGCCCGCATTCTCTTGCCGTAGCGGGGTCCGCAATTTCGTTTCGCGGTTTCGGGCGCGCGAAAGTGTCATTCGTTCTTTCCGCGATCGGCCGGGCGCGCACCACTGCAAAAGGCGGCACACCGATCATCCTCGCGGCCCATCCTAATTTCGCCGTACCCGCCGATTGGATGCGGCGGGCATGCCCGCGCGCCAAAACGATTGTGATGGCGCACGGCGTGGATGTGTGGAAGCCACTGCGATTTTTTCGGCGTCGCGCGCTCCTGCGTGCGAATCTCGTGCTTGCTCCGAGCCGCGACACCGTGCGCAAACTTGTTGAGGTACAAGGCGTCGCGCCGGAAAAGGCCCACAGACTCGCCTGGCCGCTGAGCGCCGGTTTTCTCCGCATGGCCGATGCGTCTGCTGGGCTCCCCGTGCCGCCCGCGTTTCCGCAGACGGGTCCGGTGATCCTGACCGTCGGCAGGTGGGC
>PMUS01000066.1 GCA_003166795.1 Acidobacteriota bacterium
ATCCACAGTTACATCGTCAATGGCGAGCAGCATTGGGCCAACACGACCGACCCATCCATCCCGACCGCGCTCACGCCCGTCGTCGCCGGCGTGAGGTCGCTTCACAATTTTTTCCCGAAGCCAATGCACCGCGTAAGGCTTGCTAGCAAGCCGAAAGCGGCGGCCGGAGCGAAGCCGAACTTTACGTTTCCCGCGGGCACTAACGGATGCAACGTATTGTCGTCGCCCAATTGCTACGGAGTGGGCCCCACCGACCTTGCCACGATCTACAACATCACCCCGCTCTTGAACGGCGGGATTAACGGCACCGGTGTAACCATCGCGATCATGAGCGATAGCAATATCAACCTGCAGGATGTCTCGGACTTCAGGAGCCAGTTTGGCCTGCCTGTGAACGTTCCCGTGGTCACCATTCCACCGGGCAGCAGCGATCCTGGCGTGCAGGTAAATGGTGACGAGATCGAGGCCATCCTCGACGTGGAATGGTCGGGTGCCGTTGCCCAGGGTGCGACCATCAACCTCGTGACTTCGGCATCGAGTGGCACCACATTTGGCGGCGACCTCTCCGCCGAATATGTCGTCGACTTTCCCAATTCCACGCATACGAGTACAAGCACGGGCTTCGCTCCAATCCTGAGCGAGAGTTTTGGAGAATGTGAACTCGGCCTCGGTACTTCCGGGAACACCTTCTATAACACCCTCTGGAGCCAGGCTGCGACGGAGGGCATCACCGTGCTGGTCTCCGCGGGAGATAACGGCTCGTCCGGTTGCGACGTCCAGCAGGTGAGCGGTCCCCCGACCCAGGCGGCTGAGTTCGGTCTCGCGGTGAATGGTATCGCTTCGACGCCATTCAACGTCGCCGTGGGCGGTACGGATTTCAACGACTTCAACAATTTCTGCGCGTCCTGGAATCCGTGCAATGGAAGCAACAACAATCCCATCACGGGAGCATCCGCCATCTCTTACATTCCGGAAACCACCTGGAATGACTCCTGCACGAACTCGGTTTTCATAACGGGCTTCAACAGCGAGTTCGGTTCGGACGCTCAAACGGTCTGTAACAACGCCACGATTGAGGCGAACGGCCTTGTGGTGCCCGTGGGTGCTTCCGGCGGCAAGAGTGCCTGCACGACTTCCGACGGCAGCACCGTTGCCAGTTGCGCGGGCGGGAACCCGAAACCTACATTTCAGGATGGCGTCTCGCCTAGCACAGACACCACGCGCGACATTCCCGATGTCTCCATGTTTGCGGGCGATGGCGAGATCTCGTCGAGCTTCTACATCGTGTGCGAGAGAGATTTTTCCGGAATCGACGGCCAGGCGTGCAACTTGGACAATGGCGTTTTCCTCTCTGTTGGCGGCACATCGGTTTCCACCCAGGTGTTCGCCGGCGTCATGGCCTTGGTCGTTCAGAAGAACAGTCTTGCACGGCAGGGCGACGCTAATAACGTGATGTACTCCCTGGCTAAGGCTGAATTCGCCGCGAATTGCAACGCGAATTCCCCTCCGCCCGGCACCTGCGTTTTTAACGACGTAACCACTGGAACGATCGCGATGCCCTGCGCCTCGGGCAGCGTGGATTGCATTGTGAATGCTGCCGGCGTACAGCCCGTGGCTAGGCAGGTCAAGCGGCCGACGATAACCACGCTCGTCACGCTCGTTTGCGTCCTGTGCGTCGGAGTCCTGCTGATTTGTTTCCGCGGAACGTCGCGGATTTGGACGACAGCCATAGGTCTGTTGGCGATTGTTGCGTTTACAGTGAACGCGGGCTGCGGCGGGAGTGGAAATGGCGGCGGGGGTGGCGGAGGCGGCGGCACGGTTGCCTTTGGCGTCGAATCCGGCTACAACGCCGGCACAGGGTATGATCTTGCCACCGGCCTCGGCTCCGTGAACGTCACGAATCTGGTCAACGCCAGCGGTTGGGCGACTGCTGTTCCGCCCAACGTTCCGAACGTCGGGACTCCGATCGCGCCCAGTCTCGCCCGTCGTCTCCAGGATCGCGATTGGCAACCGGCTGGCCGGGCTATCGCAATGACTTTCGCGTTCTGCCTCGGCATCCTGCTCCTCGGCTATCGGCAGAGGTCGCGGCGAACGAACGCGGCCATGACCGTGATCGCGCTTGCGTTCTTGATGCTGACGGCGGGACTGACTCGCGTTCATGGTCTCGGCGTGCCTGGCTCGCGTGGCGCGGTTTCCGCGAATCCCGCGCTCGCTCGATCCATGGCCAATCGCAACTGAAGCCCTGAGATTTAATGTCGCTCGGCTTCCGTATTTCGGAGGGCCTTTGTGCCCTTCCTGCGCCGACGCAGGGAGGCCACGGAGCCGAATGCGTCCCGCCGGCATTTTATGGTGTCGGAGCTTCAGCTCCGGCATAACTCGTCCGCGCGAAGCGGTTTCCTCTGCGCTGCTCTGTCGCCGCAAGTACTCGAGTTGTCTGCGTGTTTTGCCGTGGCCCTGCCTTAGCGAATAATAATTCCGGCGTAGCCGACCACCTCATCGAGGTCGCCGGTTACGTCGCCGGAAGTAGCGTAGCGAACCAGCGTCGCTTCCTTCGCGCCCAGTTCACGCGCGGCGACGAGCATCGCTACCGTCGCCGCATAACCGCACATCGTGATTCCCTCGCCGCGCACCGTGTCGTAAAGCCCTCGCGGATCGAGCGCCAGGATGCGCGCAATCGCTTTCTCGTCTTTCATCCGCGTGACGGCGTCGCTTTCGTAGTGATTCATGTCCGAGCTTGCGATCACCAGCACCGGTTCGCTCTGCTCCTTCACCACCTTCGCAACCCCATGCCCCAGCTCCTCCATTGCTCCGTAGCGATCCGTAGCCAGCACAACCGGCACGAACCGGAAATCCCCGGCGATCTGCTGCAGGAAAGGCAGCTGCACCTCCAGCGAATGTTCGCGCGCGTGCGCTTCCGTGTCTTCGCGCAGCGGAGGACAGGCGCGCGCCAACTTCGCAGCCATGGCCGAATCAATCGGTGCTTCGCCAAGTGGCGTCTGAAAGCTTCCTTCGGTTAGGATGGCCATCGGCTGGCCTTGCGGGTAGTGACGCGGCCCGAGCAGGATGCATCGCGCGGGAATCTCAAGAGCGGAATAGACGGCCCCGGCAACGCGCCCAGAGTATGCGTAACCTGCGTGCGGCGCGACGCACGCGATCGCCCGGTTTTTCTTCGTCGCGCCGGAAGTGTACTCCTTGATCTGGCGAGCCAGTTCTTGGGGGTCCGACGGATAGAAGCGTCCGGCAACGGCAGGCGGGCGAATCATGGTTCTTCGGGTGTCGCGCGGAACAGCGGAAATTAGAGCGATTTCGACGGCTTGCCGTGAATCCTCAGCGCTACCGTTTGTCCGGGCATGAAAAGGACGCTCACCTTGTCGCCGTACTGGAATCCGCCGCGGTCAAGGATCGCCTGCATCTTGTCCTTCATTTCTGGCGAAAAGTTAAAGGTGTGAATCATCATCCCATTCTTCTGTTCGCGGACCATGATGGTTTGCGAGTCCGCATGGACAACTTCCGCTTTGAGCCAGTTCGACCCCTTCGGCGTGCCTTGCGGTATCACGGCATTGAAGATCTTCGTGACGATCGGCGCCGCCACCGATGCAGCGGCAGCTTCCGCTATTTGCGCGCGCGCGGGAGCCGCGAAAAATGCCGGCGCCGTCGCAAGCGCGATCGCCAAACCGATAATCTTATAGTTCTTCATCGAATGAGATCTTCAGTGATTTCAGAAACTTGATATCCTGCGGAGTGATTTCGACCTTCGCCTCCGCGTGCTCTTCTTCCAGCGCTTCTTCGTCCACGCGAATGTGCAGCGACTCCAGGAAGCGCCGGTCCTGCGACGTCATTTTGGCGTCTTGCGATGTCCTGCGCGCCAGTCCGATCGTCGCATCGAGCTTCAGCACAATGTCGAATCCGGCCGCGCGCACGCCCGAGATGGCTTCCGCGATCCGCTCGGAATCCGAGACCGTATCGTTGATGGCGTGACCCAGCTCTCGCAGCAACTGCTTCATGCGGTCGTCGAGTTGCAAGGGGGTATTACCTCCTGTGAAACTCTTCCTACTCCAATTCTAGGTCCGTAGCAAGTCCGAAACAAGGCCCCCGTGGGCCGTTCTATCGGCCCGGTTACCTGTCCCCCCGCCCGGCCGCACAGCCGCCATCGAAGCGGTCTTTAGGGGGTCGGAGCTTTAGCTCCGACAAAAGTCCGACGCCTTGCGCCGAACCAATGCGCAGATTCATCCGTGGCAAGTAGTCATTTGGGAGCTTCGCTCCCGGCGCATTCGCGGTTCAGGCCCGCGCCCCTGCCTGGAAGTTTCGCAACGCCTCCAGAATTTGCTGGCCGTACACTTCAGTCTTGCGTTCGCCAAATCCCGACACGCGCAGCAGTTCGACGAGCGATCGGGGCCGCTTGCGGCATAGTTCGTCGAGCGAGGTATCGTGCATTACGATAAAAGCCGCGATGCCGTTCTGTTTTGCCGTGGCACGTCGCCATTCTCGCAGATATTCGCGCAGCTCCGGGTCAACGTCGCTGGCGACCTGCTTTTCCGCCCGCTTCGCGGTTCGCGCGGCCTTTTTCCGCTGGGGTTCCTGCGTCGCGCCAGCCGTCGCGGCGGGCTGCTCAGTCAGCCATGCGGGCTCGCCGCTGCACGTGTCGCAGGCCGAGCAGGTTTTCCATTTCGGGCTCTCGCCAAAATGCGCGCAAATTTGGTGATGGCGGCATTTCCCGGGCGCGACGAAGCTGCGGATTTCGTCGTATCGCTGCCAAGCCCGCTTCTGTTCCGCCGCATCCGTCATTTCCTTGATGAAATGCACCAGCAGGGCCGTGTCCCGTTTCTGCCAGAGCAGCAGGCAGTCCGCCGGTTGGCCGTCGCGCCCCGCGCGCCCGGCTTCCTGGTAATACTGCTCGATGGATTTCGGCAGCGACAGATGAATCACGGCGCGCACCGCCGCTTTGTTGATCCCCAATCCGAAAGCCACCGTGCCCACCAGTACGCGCACCTCGTCCGACATCCATCGCTCCTGATTCGCCCTTCGCGTCGCTGAATCCATTTTCCCGTGGTAACCAATCGCGGCAATTCCGCGCTCCTTCAGAAAATCCACGGTTTCTTCAACTCGCGCGATGGTCGGCGAGTAAACGATCGCGCTGCTGCCGGCATGTTTCCGCAGCGCGGTTACCATCAGATCCTTCTGCGTGTGCGCGTCACATGCTTTCACGATGTAATTCAGATTCGGACGGTGGAAGCTCGCGATGTATTTGTCCGGGTCGCGCAGTTGCAGCTGGTCAATGATGTCGTGGCGCACTCGCCGCGTCGCGCTCGCCGTGAACGCCGCGATCGGGCACAGCGGAAAGTTCAGCCGCAGTCTGCTCAACAGCCGGTAGTCAGTCCGGAACTCGTGTCCCCATTCCGATATGCAATGCGCCTCGTCAATCGCGAAAAGCGAGATCGGCACCTTCTGGAGCCATTCGAGCGTGTCTTCGCGCGCCAGTCGCTCCGGCGACACATACAGCAGCCGGTATTGCCCCTCGCGCGCCTTGCGAATCACCGTGGATTTCTGCGATTCCGTCAGAGAACTGTTCAGCAGCGCCGCCGCGATCCCCATTTGCGCGAGCTGCGCCGCCTGATCCTGCATCAGCGCGATCAGCGGAGAAACCACCACCACAGTTTTTCCGGGCAGCATTGCGGCCGGCAATTGATAGCACAGCGACTTGCCTCCGCCCGTGGGCATCACCACGCAGGTGTCGCGGCCTCCGAGTAAGCTTCGCACGATTCGCTCCTGCATGGGCCGGAACGAGTCGTACCCCCAGTAGCGGCGCAGCGCCGACAGAAGCTCTACTTCAGTATTCATGCCAAGAGTATAGATCGTGCGTCCGCCGTTTTCGACACAGGGTTGAGCGCTCGGAATCGCCTCGCAATACTCGCCGCGCTTGCCATTTGCCGGATAACTCCTAGAATTGTCCCATGCCCCCTAGCCTGACTCAGGCGCTCTGGCGTTCGAGCTTGGTGACTCTCCGCGTGGTCTGGCGCGTTACGCGCCAGCTCTTCCACGAATTCACCGGCGCGCTATTCGGAGTTTTCGCTCTCTACGGGGCTTTTGTTGTCTGGAAGGAATGGAAGCATCGCCCGGCGGTGTGGATCACGGGCTTCGTCGTCATCTATGCGCTCATGATGGCGGTGTTTGCTTTCACGGCATTTCGCCGCGCGCGGCGCGTTCGATGACCGGCGACGCAAGAGATCGCGCGTCCCTTTCCCAACGGAAATCCGCCTCCCCGACCGGCCTGCCGATGGAAACTGTCGTCGGCCCCGCCGATCTGCCCGGCTGGGACGCGGAGCGCGACCTCGGCTATCCCGGCGAGTTCCCTTTCACGCGCGGCGTCTATCCCACGATGTATCGCGGCCGACTGTGGACCATGCGGCAATACGCCGGCTTCGGATCCGCTGCCGAATCGAACCGCCGCTATCGCTACCTCCTCGCCCAGGGCCAGACCGGACTCTCGATCGCCTTCGACCTTCCTACGCAGATCGGCATGGATTCCGATCACGCGCTCGCGCAGGGCGAAGTCGGCAAAGTCGGCGTAGCGATTGACTCGCTCGAGGACATGCAAACGCTGCTCGACGGTATTCCCCTCGAGCGCATCTCGACTTCGATGACCATCAATTCGACCGCGGCAATCCTGCTGGCGCTCTACGTCGCGGTCGCACGGCAGCAGGGAGCTAGCCTCTCGCGCCTTGCAGGCACCGTGCAGAACGACATCCTCAAGGAATACATCGCGCGCGGCACGTATATTTACCCGCTGCGGCCCGCGATGCGCGTCGTAACCGACATCTTCAGTTGGTGCCGCCGAGAGATTCCCAATTGGAATGCGATTTCGATTTCCGGCTACCACATTCGCGAAGCCGGCTCGACCGAGGTGCAGGAAGTCGCCTTCACCCTCGCCAACGCCATCGCGTACGTCGAGGCAGCCGTCACCGCGGGTTTGCAGGTGGACGAATTCGCGCCGCAGATTTCATTCTTCTTCAACTCGCACAACGAGTTCCTGATGCAGATAGCCAAATTCCGCGCCGCCCGCCGCCTCTGGGCCCGCACCATGCGCGATCGCTTCGGCGCCAAAGACCCGCGCTCGCTGATGCTGCGGTTTCACGCGCAGACGGCCGGCTCGTCCCTCACCGCGCAGCAGCCGGAAAATAATCTCGTACGCGTCGCGCTCCAAAGCCTCGCCGCTGTGCTCGGCGGCTGCCAGTCGCTGCATTCCAACGGCCTCGACGAGGCGCTCGCCCTGCCCACCGAGCAATCGGCGCTGCTCGCCCTGCGGACGCAGCAGATCATCGCGCAGGAAACCGGCGTGGCCAATACGGTGGACCCCGTCGCGGGCTCCTACGCCATCGAGAAGCTGACGAACGAAATCGAATCGGGCGCCCAGATTTACATTTCGAAGATTGACGCGCTGGGAGGAATGCTCCGCGCGATCGAGGCGGGCTATCCCCAGATGGAGATTCAAAAGTCGGCGTACGAGTATCAGCAGGCCGTGGAGCGCGGCGAACAAGTAGTCGTCGGCGTCAATCGTTTTCAAACCGAAGGCGACCAGTCCATTCCCACGCTGCGCTTGGACCCTGAAATCGAGCGCTCGCAGATTGCTCGTCTGAACTCCCTGCGAGCCCGCCGCGACTCCGCGAAATCGCAAGCCGCGCTTGAAGAAGTCGAACGCCGCGCCCGCGGCACGGAGAACCTCATGCCCGCGATCCTCGCGGCGGTCGAAGCCTACTCCACAGTCGGCGAAATTTCCGACGCCCTGCGCCGCGCCTTCGGCGAATATCAAGAAT
>PMUS01000034.1 GCA_003166795.1 Acidobacteriota bacterium
GGTAAAGAGGGATGGCACGGAAAGGCGTTTTCAAAAGACCAGCTTGCCACCGCGCTTAAGGAAATCGGCGGCGCTCCCGTGGTTGTCCCGCCCGATCCTGGCAGGGCCTACGTGCGAACGNNGGCGGAGTCAACCCGCACGTCGTAGCCATTTCCGGCGACGTGAAAAATTCCACATTCTCCGACATGTTCGGGAACGCGTACCCCGATCATTTCTTTCAGGGATACATCGCGGAGCAGAATCTGGTGAGCGCGGCGGTGGGTCTGGCGGCCCGGGGCAAAGTTCCCTTTGCCGATACGTTCGCCTGCTTCCTTTCGCGCGCGTATGACAATGTGCGCATGGCGGCGATCAGCCGCAGCAATATCAATCTGTGCGGGTCGCACTGCGGCGTCTCGATCGGCGAGGACGGCCCCTCGCAGATGGCGCTGGAAGACTTGGCGATGTTTCGCGCCATCCACGGATCGACGGTTTTTTATCCGAGCGACGCGATTTCAACCGAACGCCTGACCGAAACGATGGCGCGCCACGCCGGCATCAACTATCTGCGGACGTCGCGTCCCAAGACCGCGATCCTTTATTCGAAGGACGAGAAATTCCCAGTTCCGGGATTCAAGGTCCCGCGGCAGAGCGCGCAGGATCGCGTGACTGTGATCGGTGCGGGCATCACCGTGCACGAGGCCCTGAAAGCGGCGGATGAATTGAAATCCGGCGGCACGGCGATTCGCGTGGTGGACCTTTACTGTGTGAAGCCAATTGATGGGAAGGCCTTGGCCGAGCAGATCGCGGCGACGGGCGGACGTCTGGTCACGGTCGAGGACCACTGGCCCGAAGGCGGCGTCGGGGAAGCAGTTCTCGGGGCGTTGGCACAGGCGGGAGTGGCGCCCTCGAAATATCGAATGCTCGCGGTGAGGAACATGCCGCATTCCGGCAAGCCAGAAGAGCTGGTGGACGCGTTCGGGATTTCCGCGAGGCACATTGCCGCGGCCGTTCGCGAGATTGCATAGATTCCGGGAACCGGAAGGACAAACGAGTGTCTGAAAAAATGGTGATGGTGGGCTTGCTGCCGGAAGCGGTAGTGATTGATCCCGGCGAGCAGGTCTCGTGGCTCTCCAACGCGGGCAATCTCAAAATCGAATTCGATGCGCAGCGCTGCCCGTTTTCTTCGAACGTTTTTCAGGCGCCGCCGGGGGTTCGTCTATCGAGCGGCACCGCGCGCCCCGGCATCAATCCCGGATCCTATAGATATCGGCTCTCGCTGAACGACGTGATCGTGGGTCACGGCGAGGTTCTCCTCCGAGGCAAGTGACTCGTGGCAGAAAATCCTGAAATTTGGTTTTGAAGGAACCGGTGCTAGTCGCCGGCGATGGCGGTGCGGTCCACGGGACGCTCCTGCGCGACGGAGTCCGCAAGGATGCGCCGGACCGGCGCCAGCATGGACGCGGGAACCGGCCGCTCGCGCGGCACGCCGAGTTCGGCGACCTTGCGAGGAAACTCTCTGCGGCGATCGAGCCACAGACCGAATTCCTGCAGCAGATCTCCCGCCAGGTTCGGGTCGTCCGTGCGCTCGACCCCCCAGAAGCGAAGCCGCGCTTCGTTCTTCTGCAGGAGCTGGAGCGATTCCTCGAGTTTTTTCATCGCAGCGTTGAACGACGACGCTAGGAAATAGACAGGTAGCATCCATCCTCTGTGGCCCTTCTGCTCCGACCCACCATTTTCGGAATCGCGCTCACCGGGTCCAAAGACCGCCCGAACCCGGACGTTGTACTTACCGTTCTGGTTCCGCTCGATCGCGCAACGATACTCGTTTGCACTCGTTGGATTCTTGCTATGCATGGCGTTCCTCAGCTTGCCGTTTACCGGAATAATGCCGAAGCCCTGACGGTACGCTGGGCCTCTGGCGCTGCTATGCACTGGGACAAGGATTTCGAGCCTGCTCGCCTTGGATTTCTTCGTCGGCATCAGAATGCTCCTCAGGACGGGGTTTGAAGCGCTTGCTGCCAAGGTTCCTCAGGCCGGGGGAGGCTTGCGCCTGCAGGTCAGGCCCCGCTGGCTACGGGGCAGGCTCTACGGATGCCAATATTCTAGCCAAGTGCGAGAATTGGGGCAAGGGGGACGGTGAGTTTTATAAGCACTGCATTTACAGGTACTTAGAAGGAAAAGTCGCCGCTCGCAAGCTAACTCGGGTGCGTTACTCGATTCATAGCCTCGGCGTTGATGGTGAGCTTGCCTTCCTTCTTTAGGCGCTCAACGAGCATCGTGTGGAACGCATCGAACGCCGCGTTTTGCTTGGTCTGCAGCAATTGCTGCTCGATGTCGTCCTTTTGTTTCGCGAGATCGTCCATGTTGGGAGCGTCGTGAGCCACATTGCGGAAGACAATCCAGTTTTCACCGGTTTGAGTGGGACCGCTGACCTGTCCAATCATCATTTTGAAGGCGGCGGCAAGCTGTTTGGCGGTGCCGACGTCGGGGACTGAGCCACCTCGCGCGAATGCATCGGAGGTTTTCACCGTGAGGTCGAGCGACTTCGCCGCTTTGTCGAAATCCTCACCGGCTTGGGCGCGCTTGGAGAGTTCCAGAGCGCGGGCGCTCGCGAGATCAATGGATTTCTCGCGCTGGTAGTCCGCGAGCACGCGGTCGTGTACCTCCGCGAGCGTGGCCTGATGCGGCGGCAGAACGTCCTTCACCGTCAGGATCACGAAACCACTTTCAACCTGGATGGGCTGGCTCAACTCCCCGGTATGAAGCCCGAACAGGACCTGATGAAGTTCCGGCGAGTTGCCGAGCGGCAGGATCGGATCGGTGACCGCGACCGGCGGCGTCTCACCGACATCGAGATGGAATTTCTTGGCGAGGTCGTCGAGCGACTGCCGATCTGACTGCCGGACGGCGGCGGCCATCTGGTTCGAGACATCCTCGGCCTCGGCGCTGACCTTCTGATCGAGAACTGGCTGCAGAATAGAATCGCGGACTTCCTCGAAGGTCCTGGTGTGCGCCGTCTCGCGGTCGAGGACTTTGATGATGTGGAAGCCATACTGGGTTTTGACGAGATCCGAAATCGAGCCCTTTGGCACGGTGAAGGCGGCCTGCTGAAATTCGGGGACGGTCTGCCCGTCAACAATCCAGCCGAGGTCGCCGCCTTTGGGCTTCGTGCCATCGTCCTCGGA
>PMUS01000109.1 GCA_003166795.1 Acidobacteriota bacterium
ACCAACTCGCCCACTGGTTTCGGTGCGTCGGGATTGCCCAGCGGGCTCGCGGTGAACACGGCCTCAGGTTTGATTTCCGGGACTTCTGCGACCGCGGGAACTTCGAATGTGACGCTGAGTGCCACCAACGGCGGCGGCACAGGCAGCGCGCCCTTGACTCTGACCATGATCATGGCTGCACCGGCGATCACCAGCAGCGGCACGGCCAGCGGCACGGTAGGGACCGCTTTCTCATACCAGATTACGGCCACCAACTCTCCCACCAGTTTTGGCGCATCAGGATTACCTGCTGGCTTCACCGTGAGTACTTCCTCGGGTTTGATCTCCGGGACTCCTACGGGCGCCGGAACCTCCAGCGTGACGCTGGCCGCCACTAACAGCGGGGGCACGGGCAGCGCACCTCTGACTCTGACGGTCACCGTGCCTGCCCCGGTGATCACCAGCAGTGGCACGGCCAGCGGAACGGTTGCGGCAGCTTTCTCCTATCAAATTACAGCTACCAACTCGCCCACTGGTTTCGGCGCATCGGGATTGCCCAGCGGCCTCGCGGTGAATGCTACCTCCGGTTTGATTTCCGGCACTCCTACGGGTGAGGGAACGTTCAACGTGACGCTCAGCGCCACCAACAGCGGGGGCACAGGCAGCGCGACTCTAACGATATCCGTTAATGGCGGCGGCACAGGGCCCCTGGTTTCTCACACGATTCAGATTTCCAATGACGCCGACGATGGTTATTACAACAGCCAAAATAACAGCGGTTGGCATAGCACTCCCGAGACCGGTGGAGCAGATACGGTGGGGAGTTGGGGTGGTTTGACAACTGCGTGGGTTACCGGCTACCGATTTCCGTCTGTCGGCGCCAACTCGGGTGACACGATCCAATCGGCCTATCTGCAACTGGTGAGCAGCGATGGCTCTGCAACCAGCGCTGCTTGTGGATCGCCACCCTGCAGCAATAGTATCTACACTTTCCGCGTATACGGAGTTGCGCAGGACAACGGGGCCGCTTTCAGTGGGGTGACAGGTAACACTCCTCTGGACGTGCCTTATACGACGGCGTACACGAATTACACTACTACGGGACCGGGTGATGACCATGGCAGCTGCCAGCTGCAAAACAACGGGCAAAACACATGCACTCACTTCATCGACGTTTCGAATATAGTCAGAGAAATCACTTCGCGACCGGGGTGGACGAGCTCGTCTGCTATGCGGTTTGTCATGTTGAGCGCTGATGGCACTGCTCCTAATGTTTATGCGGGTTATGAAGATTACTCAGCCGACGCCGGCAGAGCAGCCACGCTAGTAGTGAATCCTCCGATGCCCACGATTGTGTCTTCAGGTGCATGGGGGTCGAGCGCAAGCCTGATTTATCCAACGACGTATTCGTTAGGACCGTTCGTTTATCCGGGCGCCTCGACGCTGCTGCTGTTCCTTGGAGACTACTACAACTTTTACGGCCTGCCGATACCTCAACCCACCATATCGGATAGCTGCGGGAACAATTGGAACGTTCTGGCAGGGCCCTCCAACTGGGTGGGCATCTCCTACTTCATGAGGAGTACTGTCTACTACGTCCAGAATCCGGCGTCATGCCCTGCCGGCGCTACGATCACGGTCACGGCGGCTATTCAGGAGCCTATATTCCTGCATTTCTTAGCCATCGCGGGAGCAAACACGGCGAATCCACCCACCGTTTCGGCGATTTCCAGCCCAAGTCCTGGCACGTACACAACGAGCGCCAGCTCCAACTCGATCACGCTCACTCAGTCCGGGCTGCTTGTAAGTTGGGTCTTTGGTGACTCTGACGCCCCCCACGTGTTCACGCCGCAGGCAGGCTTTATTACGGATTTGAACTCGACGCCAAATTATCTGACTGCGGTATTCGAAAACGTGTTGTCGCCGGGTTCCTACCAGAGCCAGTTTTCAATTTCACCTTCGGACGGATGGCAAGCAGTCATAATTGGATTGCAGGCCCCGTAGTGCATAGCGCTGTGTCCTATGGCCGTCCTCGCAGTTCCGGGTCTCAATCGAGCCGTACAGCTAAGAATCGCGGGTGTGAATCGGGCAAAGAACCTGCGCGGGCGTCTCAACTGACGGAAAGCAGACGTCACTGAAATGGCGGAGAGGGTGGGATTCGAACCCACGGTTGAGTTTCCCCAACACTCGCTTTCGAGGCGAGCTCCTTCAACCACTCGGACACCTCTCCGCGTCGTAGCTTAGCAAACAGGCTCAGAGGTCACAACCCGCTTACGTTTCCTGTGCGAGACTCCGCGGTTCGGCCGCGCGGGATACCCTATTAGTAGTATCCGGATTGTATTGACACCGCAAGATCGCGCGGGTACATTTGCGTTGTAGTTCTTGGAGGAAACCGTGCGTTCCAACATCCTCTCCGGCGCCCGTTCGTGCGTTATCGCATTCGTTGTCGTTGGCATGCTGAACCTTCCCGTGATGGCGGCGAGCTCAAAGCCGCTGGGAATGGTTATAAGCGCCGACCACGCCAGTCTCGACAATGCCCAGGCTGCGGTGGGAGCCGACATTTACTCCGGCGACGCTCTGGCAACCGATGCGGTCGGCTCATTGCGCGTGAAAGTCGGACCTGGCCAGGTATATCTGTTGTCCTCCAGCGCGGCAACGCTCGTGCCGCTAGAGAACAAAACCCAGGCAAAGGTGGACCATGGAACGATGGGCTTCTCCACATCGTCTCCCGAACAGCTTGAGATCGGGACGCCGCTCGGCACGATCCGCGGCGCGGATAGCCAGCGCGTTTTCGGGCAAGTGGCTGTGCTGAGCCCCAGCAGAATGCAGATTAGCGTGTACGAAGGAACTCTTCTCGTTACAGCCCTCAACGGCGAACAAAAGACAATCGAGCAGGGCCAGACCTACGAGGCCACTCTCGCTGCGCCTGAGCCTGGCGGCGGTCAGAATCAGGCCGGCGTTGGCGGCACCGGGATTAATTGGAAGCATGTCGCTACCGTGGCGGTTGTTGCGGGAGCAGTGGGCGGCACAGCTCTGGCGCTCTGGATTGTAGAGTCAGAAAGCTGCTCGAACCCTCCTTGCAACTGATTCGCGAGTGATCGAGCTTGGCCACTTCGTGAGCTTCTAAATACCCCACTTGTCCTGACGACATCGAATAGCTGCTGGAAATAAAACCTCATCGGCTTCGTGATATCCCGCTAAAGGGTACGAAGCGCGGGACCTTTTTGCAGTAATCCTCGTACGCCGCGCCAAAACGCGCCCGCATTTCTTGCTCCTCAAACGAAATGGCCAAAAGCATCAGCACGAGCCACGTAAGCGCTGCCACCCACATGACGCGAGTGCCCGCCAGAAGGCACGCGCCGACAATTGCCAGGAACGACGCCGTATATCTTGGATGGCGGATTCGGGCGTAAATACCGCCGCGCTCAATCTCACCGGCGCCGGAAAGTTCGGTCTTCCCCACCAGGCGAGATGTTCCCAAATCGCGATGTACTCGCCAGAATATCCAGCCTTCGAAAACAATCAGCGCGAGTCCGAGCATGAGCATCCCTGCGGAAGGCCAGTTGGAGCGAAATAGCTGTCGATGAAATACGACCAATGCGATCGTGACCGGCAGCCAGGAACTCGAAAGTCCCACGATGTAAACAGCGCGCGAATGCTGCCGCCAGAACTTCACCTGTGGATGGACGACGAACCAGTACAGCGGAATCGGCAATTGCAGAAATAAAACAACCGCCGCGAGCCAGCCCGGTAGCGTCACCCACGCATCTTAGTCGAACCGGCGTGAAACGTCATGCCTCCAGCGCAAATCCTCCTCGCATGGATATAATGAGAGGCTTACTAAAATTGATTCCACTCGTCGGAGAAGGAATGAGTTGGGCGTGCCAGCATCGAAGACTTGGAACTGCGGCCGTATCGGGCGCGCTTCTGCTATTGGCGGCGCTGGCGATTCCATCTGCGGGCCGCGCGGACGAACCCTACGCTCGCAGCCGCGATTACGATCTGCAGGACATTCGCATGCACCTGTGGTTCGACGTAGAGCTGCGCCAGGTGCGCGGTGAGGTCACCGAGAGCGTCGCTGCCCTGCGCGACAATCTCTCCGAGCTCAAGCTTGACTCCGTCGGCCTGACGATCGATAGCGTCATGGTAGACGGCCGCACGGCCAAGTTCTCCGTGACGCCAGCCAAGCTCGTAGTGACGCTCGAGCGGGCCGCAGCTCGCGGGGATCACCATGAAATCCTGATCTATTATCACGGCCAGCCGAAGAAGGGCCTTTATTTTGTACTCCCCGACAAAAACTATCCGCAGCAGCCGAGGGAGATTTGGACGCAGGGCGAAGCCGAAGACACGCGCTACTACATCCCGCTCTATGATTACCCCAACGATCGCACCACATCGGAGATGTTGGTGACCGTCCCAGCCTCATGGATCACGATTTCAAATGGCCGGCTCGTCGGGGTGAAAGATGAAGCTGACGGCACGAAGACGTGGGACTGGAAGCAGGCCGAGACGCTGTCGACGTATCTGATTTCGATGGTCGCCGGAGAATTCGTGGAGCGCGACGATTCCTGGCACGGGATCCCGTTACGCTATGTGGTGCCTCGGGGCGAGGAATCCACAATCGCACCAACGTTTGAGCGCACCAAGCAGATGCTCGATCGTTTCGCCAGCAAGCTCGGCGTGCCCTATCCCTGGGCGCAGTACGCCCAGACGGCCGTTGACGATTTCGTCGCCACCGGGATGGAGAATACAAGCGCGACCACGCTGACCACGCACTCGCTCGTAAACCCCAAGCTCGCTGCGGAGGATCACGACGGAGCCGACGAAGTGACTTCCCACGAGCTGGCTCATCAATGGTTTGGCGATCTGGTCACTTGCAAGGATTGGGCGAATCTTTGGCTGAATGAGGGCTTCGCCGATTATTTCCAACGCGTCTGGAACGAGCGGCGGTACGGAGAGGACGACGCCGACTTTGAATTCTGGCGCGACCAGAACGAATGGAACCGGCAGCCCCGACTTTTTCCGGTACCCATCGTCAGCCGCGATTTCGACGACTCCACTGAATATCAGGACAACATCTACGACAAGGCCGGCTGGGTTCTCCGCATGCTGCATGAAAGACTCGGTGACGAAGATTTCTACCGCGCCCTGCGCCATTATCTCGAGGTGAATCGCGGGCAAAATGTCGTCACCGCCGATCTGCAGAAGGCGGTCGAACAGGCCACGTCGGTCAACGTGGACAAATTTTTCGATCAGTGGGTCTATGGCGCCGGCGCGCCGAAATTCGACGTAAGTTATGAATACGAGCCGGACGCGCGCGCGGTGAAGCTCACCGTCAAGCAGATGCAAAAGGTCGAAGGGCGCGTGGGCCTGTTCGATGTGCCGGTCAATGTCGAAATTGCCACTGCGAATGGCCGTCGGATGCAGTCAATCGAAGTCAGCCAGGCCAGCCAGACGTTTACTTTCCCGGCGGACGGTCCCCCGCTCATGGTGATCTTCGACAAAGGCGACCAAGTTCTGAAAGCCGTCGATTTCAAGAGAGAGCCGGAAGCGCTGATCTACCAACTGAAGAACGCGGAGACCACTCCGGACCGTTCGGAAGCGGCAGTCGCTCTCGGCAATCTGAAAATTGACCCGAACGCCGTCGCGGCGCTCGGCGATGCGGCGCAGCACGATCCCTTCTGGGGAGTTCGCGTGGAGGCTCTACAGGGGCTTGGACGGATCGGCGGCCCGGATGCGGAAAAGCGAGTCCTCGCGGCTGGGGGCGATTCCGCGCCGTGGGTGCGTGAAGTCGCCGCGCGCGAACTGGGGAATTTCAAGGGGGACGTCTCGCTTCCTTCGACGCTCGACAAGATCGCGTCCGCCGACCCGGCGTATCGAGTGCGCGCGGCGGCGCTCGGCGCGCTTGCGAGGATCCAGGCGCCCGATGCGTTCGACACGCTCGCCGCAGCGGTGAAATCGGATTCGCCCGACGACACGCTTCGCGATGCAGCGCTCCGCGCATTTGGCAGGCTCGGCGATGTCCGCGCCGTGCCGATCTTGATGGAGTGGTCGGCGATCGGAAAACCCATGGGCAGCCGACAGGCGGCGATCGGAGCGGTCGCGGAACTCGACAAAACCAACAAAGACATCACGCGCATGCTTATTTCATTCTTGAACGAGCCCTACTATGACGTGAGGATTGCGGCCATTTTCGCGCTCGCCGCGCGCGGCGATACGGACGCGATCGCTCCGCTGGAAGACTTGCTGCGCAAGGGCGAACTCACGGTAGCTATCGGACCCTACATCGAATTGGCGCTCCGCCTACTGAGAGCGCAGCCAGCCCCAAAATAATTACGTCCGTCCGACAGGCTCCGCCAAGAGTATCCGCAAATCGCGAAGATTGTTGCCGGTGGGTCCCGTGACGATTGTGTCGCCCAGCCGTGCGAAGAAGGTGGAGGAGTCGCAGCGACGCAAAAACTCCCCCGGATCGAGGCTGGCCGCGCGCGCTCGAGCGAGCGTCTCGCCGTCCGCCACCGCGCCGGCTGCAGCGCTGCTCCCATCGATCCCGTCCGTCCCGGCGCTCAGCACCGTGATTTTTTTTCCGGCAATCTTCGCAACGCAGGCCAGAACGAACGCGGAGTTGCGCCCGCCAATTCCATTGCCGATGACCGGGCTGCTTAATTCGCCATCGCCCAGAACTGCCACCGGCCGATTTGGATTCGCGTTGGCATGGGCTGCGAGCTGCGCCAGCAAATAGTCCACGGCTTTCTCGACCGGCCAATTGTCCGTCGCATCGTCGCAAATGCAGAGATAACCTTCCGCTTCGCATGCATGATGCGCTGCGTGGAAGAGTTCATGTGTGCCCAGCAGACGAACGAAATGGGAACGCAGAAAGGCGGGGTCGCCCGCCTTAGGTGTTTCGCGCAGCGAATGAGCCTCAAGCTCCAGGCGGATTGATGGGGGAAACCTCTCCATCAGTTTGTAATCCCGGGCGACACGCACGGCGTCGCGAATCGTGGTTGGGTCCGGCAAGGTCGGTCCGGACGCGAGCGCGGATTCCTGCCCCTGGGGCACGTCGCTGACGGCGAGCGTGAGTTTCATCGAAAGCGGCGCAGCGGCGGCGAGGCGTCCGCCCTTCGTCGCCGACAGGTGCTTGCGGATTGCGTTGATTTCGTCAATCGGCGCGCCACAAGCAACCAGCGCCGAATGGAGCCGCACGAAATCAGCGAGCGTCACGGCAGGATCGAGCGACTGTTCGACGAGCGACGAGCCTCCCCCGGAAATCAAAAAGAAGATCAGCGTGCGCTCGTCGCAACGCGCCAACCGATCCAGAATCGCCCGGCCCGCCGCGAAACTGTTCTCATTCGGCAGCGGGTGCCCGCCGACGAAAACCCTCCACCCGGGCAGTTCGGCTTTCGGAACTGAGGGAACCACCAGAATGCCTTCGGGAGAAAACTCAGGGCCGAGGACGCGCGCCAGGCCCTGCGCCATTGCGTAGGACGCCTTACCGTAAGCGATTGCCACGAGGGTTTTGTAATCGCGGAGATCGATTGACGCATTTCCGGCCCTGATGGACGATCCGCTGCGAGCAAGTTTTCTTTCGATCGTCGCGGGAATATCGATGGCCGCGAGAGCTTCGCGAAAAATACGCTGAGCTGTCTGCTTCACGCCTTTTCAATCGCGGCGGCGCCGGCGCGCGCAACGTCGAGGTCCTGATCTTCGGTTCCCGCGCTTGCGCCAATCGCGCCAATCACCTGGCCATCCACGACCAGTGGCACTCCGCCACGAATCGGCGTCTGATGCCCAGAATCCGCGATAGCCAGTCCCAGCGCGGTGGGCACATTTACCTGATCTCCCGCCATCGTGGGCCCCGTGGCCGCGCGCCGCAACGCTGCGGCCTGTGCCTTGACCAGCGAGATCGCTATCGACGCCGGCTTCGCGCCGTCCATCCGTTCAAATACGAGCAGATGTCCTCCGTCGTCCACCACTGCCACGTTCATGGGCACGCGAATTTCCTCGGACCGCCGCTGGGCTGCGCCGAGCACCGCGTGGGCGCCTTCGAGCGTGAGCTTTGGATGATTGCGCGTGACGAGTGCCATTTTGAATTCCTCCGTGAATCAGAGACCGAGCGCGTCCGCATTCAACGCGTTCGGCGGGCGGCGCCCTTCAAGAACCGCGGCGGCATTGGTCGCCGCCATCACGGCCATCTTCGTGCGCGTATCAACGGTGGCGCTGGCGATGTGAGGCGCCAGAATCACGTCCTTGCGCGCGATCAGCGCCGCGCTCACCTTTGGCTCGTGCTCGTAAACGTCCAGTGCCGCGCCGGCGATTTTCTTTTGTTCGAGCGCAGCGGCAAGCGCAGCTTCATCCACCACCGGGCCGCGCGAAGTGTTGATCAGATACGCGGTGCGCTTCATTTTTTCAAACGCCGCGGTCGAAATCAGGTGGCGCGTCTCGGGCAGCAGTGGAACGTGCAGCGAGATGAAGTCGGATTCGCCCAGGAGACCGTCGAAGGCGGCGAATTCCGCGTGCAATTCCCTCTTCACCTCCGGCGCGACCTGCACTTGGTCATGATAGAGCACGCGCATTTGAAAACCCTGCGCGCGGCGAGCAAGGCCTCGGCCGATTCGTCCGAATCCCACGATGCCGAGCGTTTTTCCCCATACGTCGCCGCCGAGAAGCTGATCGAGATCCCATCCCGGCCATGTGCCCGTGCGCATCCATGCGTCGCCTTCGACCAGACGCCGCGCGACTGCCATCAGCAGCGTCCACGCAAAATCGGCGGTCGTCTCATCAAGCACACCGGGCGTATGTGTCGCCACAACCTTGTGACGCGTGCAGGCGGGCACGTCAATATTGTCGTAGCCGACCGAGACCGTGGCCGCCACTCGAAGCTTGGGCGCCAGCGCGAGCAGCTCTTCATCCACTTTTTCGGTGAGCAGGCAGACCAGCGCGTCCTTCTCTGCGACGCGCTTGAGCAGCTCCGCACGGGAGATACGCTCGGGCGACGTCCAGTATTCCACGTTGAAATGCTGATCCAGAATCGCACGCGCCGCGGGAAAAAGCGGCCGCGTCACAAGAGCTTTCGGCTTGCTCACCAGGTGCCTCGCGGGAAATGTGATTCGTACCGGCCCAGTAGAATACACCAGTGCGCCCGAGTTCAAGCAGCGCGCGGCAGAATCTCGGCGTAGCCCCGACGTGCCATTTCCACGATGCAACGTGAGGCTCGTTGACGCTTGCCGCAACGGGCGACTATAGTGGCCGCAGGCGCGGACCAAGCAGTTCTCCCGCGCGACGCCAATGGATTCGCGACTTCTCCACGACCTGACAAAGCTTCTGGGCCCGCGTGCCGTCCTGCACGAGCCCGAGGATCTGCTGCTCTATGAGTACGATGGCTCGGTTGAGGTGGCGCGGCCGGAATGCGTGGTATTCCCTCGCGCCACTGCGGATGTGGTCGAAATCGTCCGGCTCGCCAATCGCCACAAAGTTCCACTCGTTGGCCGCGGCACAGGAACCGGCCTCTCCGGCGGCGCAATCGCGCGGCACGGCGGGATCATCATTTCCTTTTCACGCATGAAACGCATCGTTGAAATTGATGCTGAAAATCAGCGCGCGACGGTCCAGCCCGGCGTAGTCAACGCCGATCTCAGCGTGGCAGTCGAGCACCTGGGCCTTCATTTCGCGCCCGACCCTTCAAGCCAGAAAGCATGCACGATCGGCGGAAATGTCTCGGAAAATTCAGGCGGGCCTCACACGCTCGCCTATGGCGTCACCACGAACCACGTCCTCTCGCTTGAAGTCGTGCTCCCCAACGGCGAACTGATGCGTCTCGGCAGCGCCGCGCTCGATCCGCCCGGCTACGATCTCACCGGGCTTTTCGTCGGCTCCGAGGGAACGTTCGGTCTTGTCACCGAGATTACCGTGAAGCTCACGCGCGTTCCGGAAGCGGTCAAAACGCTACTCGCCGTTTTTGACTCGGTTGACGATGCGACCGAAACGGTGGCCGAGATCACTGCGCGCGGTATCACGCCAGCAGCATGCGAGATGCTGGATGGTTGGACGATTCGCGCGGTCGAAGATTACGTTCACGCCGGGTTTCCGCTAGATTGCGCGGCCATATTGTTAATAGAGGTTGACGGGCTGCGCGAAGTGGCTGAAGCGGAGGCAAAAGACGTGGCCGATGTTTGCGGGCTGCATCACGCGCGCGAGGTGCGCGTGGCTCGCGACGCGCGCGAACGCGACCTGCTGTGGAAAGGCCGCAAGAACGCTTTTGGCGCGGCTGGCCGGTTCGCGCCAAGCTACTACACGCAGGACGGCGTGATACCGCGCACGAAACTTCCCGCCACGCTGCGGCGCATCGGCGAAATCAGCAAGAAATACGGCCTCCAGATCGGCAACGTGTTTCATGCCGGAGACGGCAATCTGCACCCCATCATTCTGTTCGACGAGCGCAACGAACAGCAATTCCGCGACACCATTCGCGCGGGCGATGAAATCATCGAGTTCTGCATCCAGATGGGCGGCTCGATCACCGGAGAGCACGGCGTCGGCATGGAAAAGGACCGCTTGATGACATTGCTTTTCAGCGAAGCTGATCTCGCGCTGATGCGCCGCGTCCGCGACGTGTTCAATCCGGAGGGTCTGCTCAATCCCGGCAAAATTCTCCCCACCTCGAAAGGCTGCGGCGAAATATACGTGCGCCCCCGGCCGGCTGCCGCCGTGCCTTCCGCATGAGCGTCAGCGGCGCCAGCGTTTTGTCGCGATTGGCCGAGATCACCGGGGACTCGAACGTCACGACCGATCCCGCGCAGATCGCCGGCTACCAGATTGATGGCAAGTCGCCCGCCGCGGTCGCACGGCCCGGCACGAGCGAAGAAGTTGTCGAGATTGTGAAATTTGCGGCGCGCGAAAAGCTCGCGATTGTTCCCACAGGCGCGCGAACGAAACTCGGAATCGGGATGCCGCCCCGGAAATACGATCTCGCGCTCGATATGACACGCATGGATCGCATGGTGGCGTACGATCCCGGCGATCTGACTCTCAGCGTCGAGCCGGGAATTACCTTGCAAAAGATCGCGAACGCCCTCGCCGAACACCGGCAGTTTCTTCCGCTCGCCGTTCCGTTCATGAACCGCTCGACCGTGGGCGGCACGATCGCTTCCGGCGTTGATTCCCCTCTGCGGCAGATCTACGGCACGGCACGGGACTTCGTTCTCGGAATGGAGTTCGTCACCGGCGACGGGATCGCGGCGAAGAGCGGCGGCCGGGTGGTGAAGAATGTCACCGGCTACGACATCCACAAAATGATGATCGGCGCCCTGGGCACTTTGGGGGTCATCACAAGGATCAATTTCCGGACGTTCCCTCTGCCTCGCGCGTTGCGGACCTGCATCGCAACGTTTCGCGGAACGGCCGGCGCTTGCGAATTGCGCCACGCGATTGCCAGATCGGTTCTTCGCCCGCAGAGCGTGGAAATTCTCGCGGCGAGCGGAGGCTCTAGCTCCGAACTCGGCAGGCGCGCGGCAATTTCGTTCGAGAATGATCGCTGGTCGGTCGTTGTTTCCTTCGCGGGCGACGAGCAGGTTCTTAACCGCGATCGCCGCGAATTGGAAGCGCTTGCCCGGGGTGTCGATCGGATCGCGCTCGAATCGTTTACGGAGCTGCGCGCCGAACCGGCGGAAAACGTGAGCCGCCATATCGCCAGCTTGCCCGCCGCTATTCTCGAACACTCTCCGGCTGCCGCGATCTTCAAGATCAGCGCGCTGCCGACAGACCTGGCGGCGCTTGCGAGCGAGATTCAGTCCGTCGGGATTCCGTGGTTGGTTATGATGCGAGGTCTCGGCGTGACGTATCTAGCGCTTCTGCCTATTGACCGCAGCGAGAACTCGCTTCGGCTGCTGAAACAAGAATGCGGCCGGATTTTCAGTCTTTCGGGAAAAGTTCCCCGCGGACGCTGCATGTTGCCCTGGTGCCCGCCGGAACTGAAAAGCGAAATCAACGTCTGGGGCGAGCCTTCCGGTGATTTTCCGCTGATGCAAAAACTGAAAAACGTCTTCGACCCTGGCGGCACTCTCAGCCCCGGTCGATTCATGGGAGGGCTCTGAAAAGATGCCAGCCACTCCCCCGCTCAGCGGATTCGCCGGCGCGGACAAGCCGGAGTACGCGGATTATTCGCGCTGCGTTCATTGCGGGCTTTGCCTAAATCATTGTCCGACCTATCGCCTGTGGGGCCAGGAAGCGGATTCGCCGCGGGGCCGCATTCGCCAGATGCAACTCGTGGATGAGGGCCGGCTCGAGCTGGGCGACGGATTCGTCACGCACATTGACCGTTGCCTCGATTGCCGCGCCTGCGAGACGGCGTGCCCCTCGGGCGTCGAGTACGGCAAGCTCGTCGAAGTGGCGCGCGCGCAAATTGAGCAGCATTACACACGCCCGCTTTCTTCGCGTATCGCGCGCGATTTCGTGTATCGCCGGCTGCTCCCCTATCCGCGAAGAATTGCCGTGGCGGCGCGCTTCCTGCGGATATATCAGCGCTCGGGGTTGGCTGCGCTCGCGCGTGGCACGGGAATTCTGAACTTGCTCGGGTTGCGCGACCGCGAGCGCTTGCTTCCCAAAATCGAGTCGACGTTTTTCTTTGACGATCTCGGGGAGACGTTCCCGGCGCAAGGTCCGCGGCGTGCTCGCGTTGCCTTCTTCGCAGGATGCGTCGCGCAGGTCACCTTCAGTGAGTTGAATCGCGCAACCATCCGTGTGCTGCAGGCGAATGGCTGCGAAGTGGTTGTGCCGGCCCAGCAAGTCTGCTGCGGCGCGCTCCCCGCGCATGCCGGAGTGCGCGATGTGGCCCGCAATCTTGCCCGCGCCAACCTCGCCGCATTCCCAGCCGGGGATTTCGATGCGATCATCACGAACGCTGCGGGTTGCGGCTCGACGTTGAAGGAATACACGCATCTCTTTGCCGCGGATGCACAGGAGCGCAACGAAGCCGCTAAATTCACGAGCAAAATGCGCGACGTCTGCGAATTCCTGGCGGATCTGGGCCTGACCGCGCCTCTGCGGAAGATTCCTATGCGCGTCACGTATCAGGACTCCTGCCATTTGGTCCACGGACAGAAAATCCGCGAAGCCCCGCGCAAATTGATTCGCGCCGTTCCGGGCGTGGAATTGATCGAAATGGAGTTGGCGGACCAGTGCTGCGGCTCGGCGGGCGTTTACAACGTCACGGAAACCGAAGCATCGCTCGAATTGCTTGCTCTCAAAATGGAGTCCACGCGTGCGACGAAGGCCGAGGTCATCGTCACGGCCAACCCCGGCTGCATCCTGCAACTTCGCGCCGGCGCGGCGATCCACGGAACGGGTCAGGAGGTCTTGCACGTCGTCGAGCTTCTCGACCGCGCCATCAACCCCGCCGCGGGGCGCGGGAATTGATTACTTTTCGCCGACGAGGTAGCGGCAGCCCTTCGGTCCCATTTTGGCCGAGTGAACCGCTCCGGCGGGAACATCGCAACGCTCTCCCGCGCCAAACGTCTGGGATGTCCCACCCATCTTGAGCGTCATCTGGCCGTCGACGATGATGTGCGCCGAGTGGAGCGGGTGAGCATGGTCGGAATAGAATTCCAGCGGACCGTCCTGCCACACAAACACGTGCACGAATCCCTCGGCCAGAAGCTGTTTCCGTAGTTCGTCTTCGTTTAACAGCGGCATGTTCGATACGAAATTATATCAGGGGCGTTCGCGTGCGGTGCAGTGGGGGGAGCGCTCGCGAGCGAGGCGTGTGTGGGAATCCCGCCCGCGAGCACTTTTTTTCGGGGTGAGATCAATCCTGCGACGATATTGGCTGGGCCGTCCCGTCCCCTGCTATTGGTGGCGGCGGTTGTCCTCCGCCGCGTCCAAAGCGCCTTTGACCGCCCTGCTTCACCGTGTAATCGGGCGGCACCTGGAACAGCGACGCGTCCGGTTCCTGCTTCTGGATATTCGTCAATTGGAACGTCGTAGTCCCCATGCGCGGATCGCTGCGCTTGATCATGACGACGGTCTGCAGCTGGGATGAATACCAGCGCTCGTTCGTAATCACGATGGGGTTGGCATTGCCAATCGCACCCGCGGGAATCGTGTGCGTGACGCGCGTGCCCTCCGCCTGCACGCCGTTAATGGTCTGAGTTCCGAGCGAAGTCGTGGTCACGTTGGGACGCCGGTTCGCGTCCTCAGCTCCCGTTGGCGGCGCACCTTCGACGTCGGGTGATGCGGCCCCACCGCGCCTGTCGCCGCGAAACCGCTTCATTTGTCGCGCGATCTTTCGATCCGGCTCCAGAATGTACTGCGTGCTGGCGACACTGTCGTTGATGAACACGACGTGCGGCGCAGCCTGCCCCGACGTGCTCCAGGGACCGATTGCCGGCAGCGTCATGTCGCGGCGCGTGCGCCCCTGGCTATCGCGCGCAAATGTCCCGGTCGCGCTGTGCTGGATTTGATTTCCGTCGGCGAGCGCCTGTGTCGTCTGCGTGGAAAAGGTCGCGCTGAAAGGTGCGCCGGTCACCGTCTTGCCGGCCAGCCCGGCCTCAAATCCCACGAACGCCATCGCGTCGTCCGACATCGGTCCGAAACCACCGTGGTGCCCCGGAGGTGGAGGAGGCGGGGGCTCTGAATTGGATTGCGCGTGGACGACGCTGCAAAGGGCGAGCATCGCCACAGACGTAAGCGCCCAACCGATCCGCACGAATCTGCTTGTGAGTGTCATTTCATCTGCTCCTTCTGCAACTGCCATCGCCACAAACGGCAGCATGAACTCCTCGTCGAATTACTCATCCACCTGCGATTGCGAAACCAGTCGAATCGCCTGCGGCGTGCCGTCCTCGCCCAGCAACAGATCGGCGGGAATTCGGTCCGTCGCGCTCGGGTCGGTGACCGGCACGCCCAGCGACGCAAGCGCCGGCCGCGAGAGAATCACGCGGACGACGGTGCCTCCGTCAACTGCGGTGGGATCATCTGCGTATGGGAGCGGCACAAACGCCGTTGCGTACTCGGAATCGTCAGCGTCACTTCCAGACTCCTGATCTTGCCGCTGCGAATTCGCGGGAATCGCAACCGGCGACGCCACAGGCGAAGTATTCCCGGCGACGCCTCGCACCGGCGCGATATTCCGATTCGGCGCAATCCAGCGGTGCAACGAGATCCCTAACACCAGCAGCACCGCTGCCGCGGCGCCGAGCGCCGCGATTTGCCGTTGCACTCTCCGGCGCGATGACGCGTTCTTCTGCCGCCGAAATTCCTCCATCAGCACCGTTCCCACCCGAGGAGACGCCTGTTTGCCGGACTCGCTCCGGGCCACCTCGCGCAACGATGCGTCGAGCGACTCCGCATCGGTCATCAGCCTCGCGCAATGATCGCACGATTCGGCGTGTGCCAAGGCGCTGTCGCGAAGGACGAACCCTTCAGTGCCCGGACGTTCCAGGTCGTGAACGATTTCCTCGAATTGAGCGCAATCCATATGATTCACCTCTTCGTTCATTCACCCACCGTCGAAACTCTACGCGCCGGATGCGGTTCGCGAAGTTTTTCCACCAACATGGCCCTCGCCCGATGCAGCCGGGACCGAACCGTCCCTACCGGGCATCCCAGCGCCGACGCCGCTTCCTCGTAGCTCATCTCCTGGAGCTCGCAGAGAACCACCACCTCGCGGTAATTTTCCGGCAGCGTGCCAACCGCCTGACGAACCCGGCCGATGGTCTCGATGGAAGCAAATTCGTCCCAACTTGGTGCGGCGGCAAAAGCGCCTCCGCCGTTTCCATTGAAATTCGCGCCCTTTCCGCCAGCAGCGCGCTGGAAACCTGCGCCGGCTGATGATGTATCGCGCAGATCGTCCGGATCGCCGTCGAAGGAAACGAGCCTCCGGTCCTGCTCCCAGCGCTTCCGTAGATGATTTCGCGCGACGCCAAAAAGAAATCCGCCCAAGCTCCCGCGCGTCGGATCAAATCGTTTGGGATCGCGAATCAGCGCCATGAAGACCTCTTGGGTCACGTCCTCTGCCACAGCCGAGTTCCCGGTCATGTGCAGGGCGAAGCGGAAAATCGCGGGGTGCTTTTGCCGATAGACTTCCGCAAAAGCCTCTTCGTCTCCGCCGGCCATCCGTCGCAGCAGAAGGGCGTCCGCAAGATCGGTCGTCTGAGTCATCTCTATCTATTATGGACGGCCCGTTTTGCTTCTCGCTACATATTCCAGAATACGGGTATAAAGGTTCCCAAATTATGCTCACAGAACGGTATACAGTCCCCGGGGGCTCGAATTCGCCCGGTCGGCGCCCTGAATCCGGGTTCTTGACCAAAGCGCCTAAGTCCAATAACGTATGGGCGCTGCAACCAGGAGGTTCGATGCTGGAGTTTGACCCTCACGTTCTCGACGAGAAGCCCGTAGCGCCGCCGGAGGGATTCGTCCAATGGGCAAATGTGCGGTCGCTCGATGAGTACCGCAAAATGTACGCAGACGCCGAGCGCGATCCCGAGGCCTTCTGGGGCGAACAGTCGGAACTGCTCGACTGGTTCCAGCCGCCCACTAAGGTATTGGAATGGGATCCCCCGCATGCAAAATGGTTTGCTGACGGAAAACTCAACGTCTCCCACAACTGCATCGATCGCCATCTCCTGCACAATCGCAACAAGCCCGCGCTGATTTGGGAAGCTGAGGACGGCCCTACTCTTCAGTTCACTTACGCCGAACTCCACGAAAGCGTCCGCAGGTTCGCGAATGCGCTGCTGTCTCTGGGCGTCAAACCGGGTGATTGCGTAGCCATCTATCTGCCGATGGTCCCCGAGCTGCCGATCTCGATGCTCGCGTGCGCGCGGATCGGCGCGGTCCATTCCGTGATCTTCGGTGGATTCAGCGCCACGGCGCTGGTGGATCGGATCGCCGACGCAAAATCGAAGGTGCTGATTACCGCCGACGGAGGCTACCGCCGCGGAAAGATCGTTCCGCTGAAGGAAACGGCGGATGCGGCGCTGAAGAATTGTCCCACGATTCAAAAGTCCATCGTGGTTAAGCGCACCGGGCACGACGTGGAATGGCAGGAGGGGCGCGACCTCTGGTGGCACGAGATCGAGAAAGCGGCCTCGAAAGACTGCCCCGCCGCGCCGCTCGATTCCGAGCATCCGCTTTTCATCCTCTATACCAGTGGCACCACGGGAAAACCAAAGGGCGTGTTGCACACGACTGCGGGATATCTGCTGCAATGCACCTGGACCGCCCGCCTGGTGTTCGATCTGAAGGATCAAGACGTGTACTGGTGCACCGCCGACATCGGCTGGGTCACCGGCCACAGCTATATCGTTTATGGCCCGCTATCCAACGGCGCCACGATCGTGATGTACGAGGGTGCGCCGGACCAACCGACCAAAGACCGCTTCTGGCAGATCGTCGCGCGCTACAAGGTCACCATCTTTTACAGTTCCGCCACGGCAGTTCGCGCATTCATGTCCTGGGGAAAGGAGTGGATTGACAAGCACGACATCAGCAGCCTTCGTCTCCTCGGCACGGTCGGCGAGCCCATCAATCCCGCGGCCTGGAAATGGTATTTCGAGGTGATCGGGAAAAATCGCTGTCCCATCGTGGACACATGGTGGCAGACGGAAACCGGCGCGATAATGATCTCTCCGCTCCCGGGCGCCACGCCCACGAAGCCCGGCTCCGCCACGCTGCCGCTTCCCGGCATCATCGCGCGCGTGGTCAACATGAAAAACGAGCCGGTGCCTCCCGGTGAGACCGGCTTCCTCACGATTCAGAAGCCCTGGCCTTCGATGCTGCGAACGATCTACGGTGACGATGAGCGTTACGCCCGCGAATACTGGTCAAAAATCCCCGGCGTCTATTTCGCCGGCGACGCCGCTCAGTGCGACAAGGACGGCTACTTCTGGGTGCTCGGCCGCGTGGACGACGTCATCAAAGTCGCCGGCCACCGCCTGAGCTCCATGGAAATCGAAAGCGCGCTGGTGAGCCATCCCACAGTGGCCGAAGCCGCGGTGGTTGCGCGTCCGGACGACATCAAGGGCGAGGCGATCGTCTGCTTCGTCACCCTGCGCTCGGGCAGCTTGGCTTCGCCCGCCCTGCGCGGAGCCCTGATGGACCACGTCTCGGCAACCATCGGCTCAATCGCGCGTCCCGCCGACGTCCGCTTCTGCGATGTCCTGCCGAAGACGCGCAGTGGGAAAATCATGAGGCGCTTGCTGCGCGAGGTTGCAACCAAGGGCGGCATCTCCGGCGACACCACCACGCTCGAGGACATGGCCGTGATCGAGCGCATCGCCAAAGCACAGGGCGTTGCGGAAGAAGAGGAATAGCGCTATTCCTCTGAGTTCAAACAATTCAGCTCACGAAACTGGGAGATCCTACTGATGCGCTTCGCGCGGATGAAAGTCCTGGCGGTGGCAGCACTTCTGTTTGTAGTTCCGGCGCTTCGAGCCAACGCTCAATCCGGCTCCGACTGGCCGATGTACGGCCATGACCTGGCCTCCTCGCGTTTCTCGCCTCTCTCGCAGATCAACGCGGGTAATGTCGCGAAGCTAAGCGTCGCATGGTCCTATCCAATGCGTCCGGGCGGCGCGGGCCCGGCAGGCGGCGCATTCAGCCAGGTGACGCCGATCGTCGTGAACGACGCGATGTACTTGCCCGCCGGAAACCGTGTGCTTGCTCTCGAGCCCGAAACCGGCAAGGAAATCTGGAGCTACCAGCGGCCCACCGGCATGGTCTCCGCGCGCGGCGTCGCCTATTGGTCAGGCGATGGGGACAATGCTGCGCGCATTTTTTTCACGAGCGGCCATAAGTTGGTCGCCCTAAGCGCCAAGACGGGCCAGCCCGATCCCCGGTTTGGCCAGAACGGCGAAATCACCATGGACGTCCCGTTCGCCGAGGTTCCCACGATCTACAAGAACGTCATCATCGTCGGCGCGAACGTGTATGGTCCGGGCGAGACCAATCTTCACCCTCAGGACGAAGTGGCAGCGGGGGTTCCCGGCGATTCGCGTGCGTATGACGCCCGCACCGGAAAAAAGCTCTGGGATTTCCACGCCATCGCTCAACCTGGAGAAGTTGGCCACAACACGTGGGGCGGCGATAGCTGGAAGGGCCGCGGGGGTACTAACGTCTGGTCCATGGCCGTGACGGTGGATGAGAAGCACGGCATCGTTTACTTGCCGTTCGGCGGGCCTGCCGCCAACTACTACGGAGGCGATCGCCCGGGGGACAATCTCTTCTCCAACACTCTTGTGGCCGCCGACGCCACCACGGGCAGGCTGAAGTGGTATTTCCAGACCGTGCACCACGAATTGTGGGATTTCGATTTGCCGCCAGAGCCGGTGTTGATGGATGTGATGCACGACGGCAAGAAAGTGCCTGCGCTGGTGCAGACCGGCAAGATCGGCTACGTGTTTGTCTTCAACCGCGTGACCGGTAAGCCAGTCTTCCCCATCGAAGAGCGGCCTGTTCCGAAGGGCGACGCTCCCGCCGAGCAATATTCCCCCACGCAACCGTTCCCCGTGAAGCCGCCGCCCGTGGCTCGCGTCACGATCAGCCGCGACGACATCGTGACTGCGGACGACACCACACCCGAGCACTCCCAGGCCTGCCACGAATTGTGGGACAAGAGCAGTTTCTACAACGCGGGCCCTTACACCCCGTGGGTCGTCCATACATCGCCGGCCGACACCAAGATGACGTTGATTTTCCCGGGCGCCACCGGCGGCGCGAACTGGGGCGGCGCGGCGTCCGATCCGACCATGGGATATGTGTTCGTCAATATGCAGAACTCGGGCTCGACCGGATTCCTCGAGAAGAATCCAAAATATAACGCGCAGACAGCCGGCACTGAAGTTGAATATCATCGAGGCACCGGCTCCGGCAGTCAGTACGGCGGCTTCAGCGCGCCTGCGAAAGACGCAAACGGAAAAGTGATCGGCAACTGGCCCTGCCAGAAACCGCCGTGGGAAAGCTTGTCCGCCGTCAACATCAATACCGGCGAGATCGCCTGGACGGTGCCTCTGGGCATCACCGAAGAACTTCCCGGAGCGAAGCAGCATACCGGCCGTGCCGGCGCCTTTGCGGGGCCCATTGCAACCGCGGGCGGACTTGTCTTCATCGGTGCGACCAACGACAATCGCTTCCGCGCCTTCGATTCGAAGACCGGCCAGGAGCTTTGGTCCACGAAACTCCAGTACACGGCGACTGCCGTGCCCATCACCTATCAGGGCAAGAATGGAAAGCAGTACGTCGCCATCATGGTGGCGGGCGGTGGTCAGGGCAGCGATCAGGCCCTCATCGTTTACGCGCTGCCGTAACTCGGAAACTTTCCCTAGCCGCGATTCAACCGCATCTGCCTCGTCCTAAAGGAATGGTCCGTTTGGCCGATTCACTTCCTGTAGAGTCAGGCGCTCGCCGTGTGGCATTCCTCTTGCGTCGGAAAACGAAGATTCGAGAGGAGGGCCCGTGAAGCGCCGCAGGGAACACCAGATTGGGGGACCAATTGAACGCAGATTTCGACTGCATCCGAAGGCATTCGTATTCATGGATCGCTCCACGGGGACGAAGCGCTTTGAAGTGAGTGCCGGCCCGGACGGAAGCTTGCCCGTTGAGGAAGCCATTAGTCTTCTCGCGATGCAGTGCGTGGTGCGCGGGCAAACGCCGGCGGACTTCAGCGTCATGGTAGCGATTGCCGAAGATCTATTGGACGGCCTGGGACCGCGCACCAGCAAATTGATCGAATCCTGCATGGCCACGGCTTTGCCCATGCATTTGAGTCAGCGCCAACAGGAGGTCCTTCGCGCGGTAAGCCAGAATCTCTCTAACAAGGAAATTGCCTCGAAGCTGAACCTCGCCGAGCGAACCGTGAAATTCCACGTCTCGGCCCTCCTGCAGAAATTTAACGTCGATGGCCGCGTGAGCTTGATGCGAAAGGCGGGCGATCTGATGGCCGCGGAACGATTTCCCAACGGCGGAGTCCCCATGGGATTTCCCGCCATTCTGCCGCGCGTCCCCACCGCGGAAAGCAGCGCCCTGCACCCCGCGCTCGCTCGACTCAACGCCGCGGAACGAAGAGTCAGCCGCTAACCCCACGGACGGAATCCCCGTCTACGCCTTCCCCACAGCAACGGCGTTTGACGAGGCGTTTGGTTAGTGGCAAGTTTGAAAAATCCCAGCATATCCCAAGCCGGTTACCTCTAGGAATTAGCCGACATTGTTAGAGATGTCCGGTTAGCGAATTAATCGGGAGTTACACCGCGGTCGTGATATTCCCCGGGGGTCTTCGCGCGCCAGTGACCGTCGTCTCAGCCGAGAGCACCTCAATGTGCATTCGTTCGCTCGAAGCAGGCGAAGATAACGAGCGCCTCGGCGTCCATCCGGATGACTAGGGACTCAATTGCCCGGAGTGCTGCTTCCGGGATGTGGGGCTTTATGCATCGGCAACCGGCCGCGCTGCACATTCGTTGGATGAGATTTTCTGAGCAGCTTCGCTGACTGGCTCAGCAATCCGAACACAGCCACCGAGTTGGGCGTGCCCACATAGACTTTCCCATTGGCGATCATCGGCGTTGTGAATTTGTTGTCCGTGAATTGATCCCGGTTGCCGGCTTGAGTGCTGTTGTACAGTTCCGTCGCCAGATTCGTCGCATCGTAGGCGTGAAGAACTCCGTTATCTCCGTTTTGCACGGCCCAAACAATTCCGTTCGAAGTTCCATTCGCGGAAATGCCCGGCGTGGCCCCGGGATAACCGAAGGAAGCAGCGCTCGCCGATCCCGCAGGCGTTACAAGCAGGGCATTGACAATGGAAAATGCCCTCAAGTTGTCACCGACGGCTCCGTAGTAAACGGTGTTGTTGAAATATGCCGGCATCGCGAAGACGCCGGTGTCGCCGCCGAGTCCGTTCGAGGTGATCTCCTGGTAGATCGCGCTGTCGTTGCTTGCGTTGAATTTGCCCATCGAATCCCTATTCACAATATAGATTCGACTAAGCGGAGCTTCTACGGCGTTCTTTCCTGTGCCAATGGCTAGGTGCCAAGTTGTCCCCGAGCCATCCTTCAAATCAGGCAGAACCAGCGCGCCACCGGA
>PMUS01000015.1 GCA_003166795.1 Acidobacteriota bacterium
TGCATGTTGCGCGCGCCGACCTGCAGCACATCCACGTAGGGAAGCATGGCTTCGATCTGCGACGGGTCCATCACTTCGCTGACGACCAGCAAGCCGTTTTTGTCCGCTGCGTCGCGCATCATCTTCAATCCTTCGATGCCCAAACCCTGAAAGCTGTACGGCGACGACCGCGGCTTAAACGCCCCGCCGCGCAGGAGCTTCGCTCCCGCCTTGGCCACACTTGCGGCGATGCTCGCGATCTGTTCCGGGCTTTCGACGGCGCAGGGCCCTGCCGCCACCACGACTTCCGTTCCGCCAATCGTCACGCCCTTGCCCAGATCGAGAACGGTCCCCTCGGGCCGCATGCTTCTGGCAGCGAGCTTGTACGGATGCGAGATGCGCACGATTTCTTCCACGCCCGGCGCGGAGCTCAGCGCGAGCAACTCCTCACGACGGCGGTCGCTATTGCCGACCACGCCGATCACGGTCCGCTCCTTGCCTCGAATCAAGTGCGCCTCGTAGCCGCACTCCTTGATGCGTTCGACGATATGGTCGATATCTTTGTCGGTCGCTGCACCCAGCATGTTGAAAATCATTTTCGAGTCCTCGCAGATTGCTAAGATTTCGTGCTGTCCGATCGCGGCGCGGAAACATACGACCCGAGAATCCGCAGATCCACCACCAGGTTTTCCAATTCGGCCAGCGCCGCGGCAACTTCCGGATCGCGCCTCGACGCCTGCAAGTCCAGATAAAAACGGTATTGCCACGGGCTTCCATGCACCGGCCGGCTCTCAATCTTCATCAGATTGACGTTCCGCCGCGCAAACGGCTCAAGCGAGTGAACCAGCGCGCCTGGCCGGTGATCGAGCTGAAAGACGAGCGAAAGCTTGTCCGCATTCTCGGCCGAATCCGCCGAGGCCGAAAGAAGCAAGAATCGCGTGTAATTCTCGCTGTTGTCCTCGAGATGCTCGCGCAGGATCACGCCACCGTAGATCGCCGCGGCGCGGCGTCCTGCAATTGCGGCGCGCGTGCGGTCGCCGGCGTGAACCACGGCACGCACGCTGCCCGCCGTGTCCTCCGTCACCACTCTTTTCAAACGCGGGTTCGCGACAAAAAACTGCTCGCATTGCGCGAGCGCAACCGGATGCGATTCAACCACCGCAACTTCGTCGAACGAACTCCCCGGCGCCGCGATCAGGTTGTGCGCGATCGGTATGATCACTTCCGCCAGAATATTCAACTGGCTGTCCACGAGCAGATCGAAAGACCTGTGGACCGAGCCCGCCAAACTGTTTTCAATCGGAGCGAGGATAAAATCCGACAGGCCGTCGCCGATCGCGCTGAACGCCGCCTCGAACGTCGGGCGCGGAACGAGCGAAATCCCTTCGCCGAGGAGTTTCACGGCTGCCTCCTCGCTGAAGGCGCCGCGCTCCCCCTGAAACGCCACGCGCGCGTTTTTCGCGACTTTCATTTTCGGGGCGGCCTCTTCGGCGGCCGCTGCGGCGCGCCGCCAAAACCGTGCTGTTGCTGCGTGCGAATGGATTCGTCGAGGATCACCTGATAGATTTTCGACACGGAGTCGATCGCCAGCGGGCCGGGATTCAGGCTCTTCATGCGGGCAAGAATTTCCTGTTCGCGCGCGGGGACGCGAAGCGCGGCGCCTTCGTCATCCTTGAGTCTTCCGACCTCCAGAGCCAGCTCGGTGCGGAGATTCAGAAGGTGCAGCAGGGCTGTATCGATTGCGTCGATTTTGCCTCGCCAGTCGGTGATTTTCATGGAACTCGCGTCGCCTCCCCGGCATCGAGCCGGAACAACAAAAAAGCCGCGCCCTCGCTTCGAGGTTCGCGGCCGGTATTCGAAACTTTGTGCGGCTGTTAGCTGCTGGTCTTGTCCGCGCGCGTTTCGCCGGCCCGCTCCCCCGCGAAGGGGAAGCGGTAAGTAAAGGCGAAATAGCTAGAGTACAAGTGCATCACGCGCTCTCGGCTATCCTTTGCAATTACTTCCGATTTGCAGCTCGAAACGCAACTATACAAAACGCCTTCGGGACGCGTCAAGCATCGTTTGAAACGAAAGCGCTTTAATTGGAATTCAGGAAAGCAGCTGCGGCTGTGAGCGAATGAATCCCGCGGCCAGTTCTCGAGTAAGCTCGGCGGCGGATATCTCTTTGCATCCGGTGACATTCTGGCCGCACCACAAGGGCGAGAAATCTCCGCTGCCGTCGCTTTCCGCCTTCGCACGCAACGGGCCCATGGCGGCGGCCGCCAGGGGAAACGCGGGCGCAAGAGCGCTGATCGAGCCAAGTTCCCTCATGACGCGATTCGTGATCCCGCGCGCGGGACCGCCGCTAAAGAGGTTTGTGAGCGCTGTGTGGCCCGCAGCTTCACTTTTCAGCGCGGCGCGATGCACTGCGCTGGTAGTCGCCTCCGGACAAAGCAGGTAGGCCGTGCCGACCTGCACTCCGGCAGCGCCGAGCAACATGGCGGCTGCGACGGTCTTCGCGTCCACAATTCCGCCGGCAGCGATCACGGGAACCTTCACCGCCGCGACGATTTGCGGCAGTAGCGCGAGAGTGCCGACCTGTTTGGTCAAGTCGTCCGACAAAAAAATCCCGCGATGTCCTCCGGCTTCAAGTCCCTGCGCGATGATGGCATCGGCCCCGCGCGCCTCGAGCCAACGCGCTTCGTCCACCGTAGTAGCCGACGAGAGTATCCGCGCGCCCCATTTTCGCACTCGTTGCAGCAAGTCGGCCGACGGCAAGCCGAAATGAAAGCTCACCACGGCGGGTTCGAACTCGGCCAGCACATCCGCGGCTTCGGCGTCGAACGGCGCACGCCCTCGACCCGTGGCGATGGCGTTTACGTCAAGCCCGAGCTCTCTGTAATAAGGAGAAAGCGCCGCTCGCCAGGCGGCTTCCCGCTCCGGGCTGGGCGTTGGAGGCTTGTGGCAGAAGAAATTTACGTTGAATGGTCCCGAGGTTTGAGCCTTAATCCGCGTTAATTCTTCGCGCATCCCGTCAGGACCAAGCGTGGCGCATGGCACCGAGCCTAACCCACCGGCATTGGAAACCGAAATGGCCAACGCGCTTCCCTGCACGCCAGCCATGGGCGCCTGGATGATGGGCAACTCGATTCTTAGAAGGGCTTGCAGGGTCATTATTGGGCCCGTGTCTTACAACGTTAGCGGAACGAAACAATGTTGCGTCGGCGACATCATCTTCTACGCCGCGCTGCCGATGCAGTCAACCGGCATTCGCGTGGGCGATTTTGGCGCGGGAGACTCCTGCTCGGCCTTCATAAATGAGGCTTATACCGCGCGCAATAATTGCAAATTTGACTTATCCGATGGAATCTCGCCTACTAGCTTGTGTGGCGCGGCATCTCTCGCATGCGAGGGAATTCGCGGCCGGTCGAATTAGAGGAAACCGATTGTCCATTGTGGAATGAGACGCTACTCTATGACGCGACCAATCAGCTATTCCGTATATGTAATCGTAGGGTGTGGGCCGCCCGTCTAAGCCACGCTTAGGCGAATGCGCCCCGCACCTGAAGACAGGTCGCGGGGCTTTTTGTTTTAGGAACGCGCGAAAGGCCAATTCGAGATGCAGAGCGACGCAATAAAAAAAGGAATCGCACGGGCGCCGGCCCGCGCCATGTTGAAAGCAACCGGGCTGACCGACGCCGACCTGGCGCGGCCGCTCGTCGCCGTGGCCAACACATGGAGCGAGGTGACGCCCTGCAACTTCCACCTGCGCACGCTGGCGGAAAAGGTAAAGGAAGGCATCCGCGCGGCGGGCGGCACGCCCATCGAATGCAACACCATCGTCATATCCGACGGAATCACGATGGGCACCGAAGGCATGAAGGCTTCCCTGGTTTCGCGCGAAGTGATCGCTGATTCCATCGAGCTCTTTGTTCGTGCGCATGCGTTCGACGCGGTCGTGGCGATCTGCGGGTGCGACAAGACTATTCCCGCCACGGTGATGGCGCTCGCGAGACTGAACATTCCTGGGCTGGTGCTCTACGGCGGCTCGATCATGGCCGGAAGATTTCAGGGCCACGATGTCACCATTCAAGACGTGTTCGAGGCGCCCGGCGCATTCGCAGCGGGCAAGATGACCGCGCAGCAGGTGACGGAGCTCGAAGACGGGGCGTGCCCCGGAGCGGGCGCGTGCGGCGGTCAGTTCACGGCCAACACGATGGCCACGGCGATTTCGTTTCTCGGAATTTCCCCCATGGGCGCAAACGAAGTCCCTGCCGTTGATCCGCGCAAGCTACAAGTCGCGATAGATTGTGGCAAAGCTGTGATGGAACTCCTTCGCAGAGACCTTCGTCCAAGCCAGATCATCACGCACGCATCGCTCGAGAACGCGATCGCGTCGGTAGCAGCCACAGGCGGCTCGACGAATGCCGTGCTGCACCTGTTGGGAATCGCCCGCGATGCAGGCGTGCCCCTGAAGCTCGACGAGTTCGACAAAATCTCGGCGAAGACTCCCATTCTTGCCGATCTGAAACCCGGCGGCCGGTTCACTGCGCCGGATATGTTTCACGCAGGCGGCATGCGGCTGCTGGGAAAGCGCCTTCGGGAAGCGGGTCTGTTGCAGGATGGGCCAACCGCTTCGGGACGAAGCCTTTTCGAGGAAATCCAAAGCGCTCAGGAGACGCCCGGGCAGGAAGCGATTCGGCCGCTCGCAAATCCAATTAAGAAGGATGGCGGCCTGGCGATTTTGCGCGGCTCGCTCGCTCCCGAGGGTTGCGTGGTGAAACTAGCCGGCCACGAGAGAATTTTTCATTCCGGCCCGGCGCGCGTGTTCGATTCGGAAGAAGCCGCGTTTGAAGCCGTGCAGAAGCAACAGATCAAAGCTGGCGATGTGGTCGTCATCCGGTACGAGGGACCAAAGGGCGGTCCGGGGATGCGGGAAATGCTGGCAGTAACGGGCGCTCTGGTCGGCCAGGGGCTGGGCGAATCCATCGCGCTGCTCACCGACGGACGCTTCAGCGGCGCGACGCACGGCCTGATGGTGGGACATGTGGCGCCGGAAGCCGCGCAGGGCGGCCCGATCGCATTCGTGCGCGACGGCGACAAGATCACACTCGACGTTCGCGCCAGGCGGCTCGACGTGGAAGCCAATCTCGACGAGCGCCGCGCGCAGTGGAAACCGCCCGCGCCGCGCTACAAATCCGGCGTCATGGCGAAATACGCGAAACTTGTTTCTTCGGCGTCCGAAGGCGCGATCACGAACGCCTGATAAACAGAAATTTTGCAATTCCAAGGAGAAGACTGATGGCAAAGATGTTCTGGGAAAAGGATGCAAACCCGAGGGCGCTCGAGGGCAAGCGCATCGCGGTGATCGGCTACGGCAGCCAGGGACGCGCCCACGCGCTGAACCTGCGCGATAGCAAGCTTGACGTGGTTGTCGGCCTGCGCCGCGGTGGTGCCTCATGGACGCAGGCGGAGCAGGATGGCTGGAAGCTCTCGGCGCCGATTGAAGCGTCCAAGGGCGCGGACGTGGTGATGATGCTCGCGCCGGATACTTCGCAGCCGCCGATCTACGCAAACGAAATCGCGCCGAACCTGAAGGCCGGATCCATGCTCATGTTCTCGCACGGCTTCAACATTCACTACGGCCAGATCACTCCGCCAAAGGAAGTGGACGTCACCATGGTCGCTCCGAAAGGTCCCGGGAATCTTGTCCGGCGGCAGTTTGAAGCTGGCCGCGGCGTTCCCTGTCTCGTGGCTGTCCAACAAGACGCCTCGGGACATGCGTTCGACCGCACGCTGGCCTACGCGCACGCTATCGGCGGCACGCGGCCGGGCGTCATTCAGACGACCTTTGCCGAAGAGACCGAAACCGATCTGTTCGGCGAGCAAGCCGTGCTCTGCGGCGGCGCGCGTGCGCTGATTCAAGCCGGATGGGAAACGCTGGTTGACGCGGGCTACCAGCCCGAATCCGCCTACTTCGAATGCCTCCATGAACTCAAGCTGATCGTGGACCTGATTTACGAAGGCGGAATCGCGGAGATGCACAAGTTCGTGAGCGAAACGGCGAAGTACGGCGACCTCACCCGCGGAAATCGCGTGATTGACGACCACGTCCGGCAAAACATGAAGAAGATTCTCGAAGAAATCCAATCCGGCGCATTCGCGAAGGAATGGGTGGCCGAAAACAAAGCAGGGCGCCCGCTGTATACGAAGCTTCTGGAGAAGGACAAGAATCACCCCATCGAGGCCGTGGGCCGGGAACTGCGCGCCCAAATGTCCTGGATCAAGCCGGAATCAACAGCCGCAGGCAGGAGCAAGAAGTGAGCGTTCGGTTGCTCGCGATGGCGCGGATGCGGCCTGCATGACGGGCGGCAACTGAATCATGGCGAGCACAGTTCCCTTCTCCCGAGTAGCGATCATCGGCACAGGCCTGATCGGCGGCTCGTTTGCCTTGGCGCTGCGGCAACTATTTCCCAGCGTATCCTTCGTTGGCTATAGCCGCGGGGGTTCGTCCGAACGCGCCCGCGCTGCGGGAGTGGTTGACGAAGCCACCCCAGATATGGCGGCCGCGGTGCGCGGTGCGGACCTCGTTTACATCGCCCTGCCCATCGGCGCGTCCATCGAATCGCTGGGCGCAATTGCGAAATCGGCCGGGCCGAACGCATTCGTCACCGACGCGTGCAGCACGAAAGCCGTCATCTGCCGCGCAGCGAAGAACCACTTTCGAGGCGGGGCGCGATTTTTCGGCGCGCATCCCATGGCGGGCAAGGAACAATCGGGCGTCGAGCACGCGGATGCGAAGCTTTTCCGCGGCGCGCCCTACGCCCTGATGGCAACCGAGGCCGACGCCGATCCGCGCGTGAAGGCGTTCGTCGAAATCGTTCGCGCCATCGGAGCGCGCCCGATCTGGTCCGATCCGGAAACGCACGATTGGGCGGTTGGGATCGTTTCGCATCTGCCGCAGCTTCTATCCGTTGCTCTCGCGCGCGTGGTGCAGGATGAAACGGACGAGACGGGCCTTCCGCTGGCCCTTTCGGGATCGGGCTTGCAGGATATGCTGCGGCTCGCCGGAAGCCCATACGACATCTGGCGCGACATCCTGCTGACAAATACCGACAATATCTCGCGTGCGCTCGATCGCCTCGCCCAAGCAGTGGATTTTCTGCGCACGAATCTCGCCAGCAAGGAAATTCGGCAGGAATTCCAGGCCGCGAACGACCTCTACAAGCAGCTGCGCAAGCCCTCCTGATTGACTTTCTCCCTGCACCGGCCTACAAGAGATCTGGGTCCCGCGCCAAAAACCTCCTTAGGAGAACTACGAGATGAAACTTCGAATAGCCGCCGTTGTACCTGTCCTCGTGCTGGGTTTTGCGCTGTCCGCATTGGCTGCGGACATCACTGGGCAATGGACTGCAACATTCAATACGCAAGTCGGCGAGCAGCACTACACCTACACATTCAAAGTGGATGGCGAAAAACTGACGGGCACGGCGAAGTCCGACAATGGAACGACGGACATACAAAACGGGACCGTCAAAGGCGACGACGTTTCGTTCGTCGAGAATCTGGACTACCAGGGCCAGAAGCTCGCAATTACCTACACCGGGAAGATCTCTGGGGACGAAATCAAGTTCACTCGCGACGTTGCCGGTGCGGCGAAGGAAGACCTGGTGGCAAAGCGGGTTAAGTGAGCGGGGCTCCGTGCGGCGTGTTGTTTTCAGTCAGCGCTTGTGCGGGGCTTTTCCCTCGCCCTCGGCGCTGGCGTCATTGACGCCGTGGCGTGCCAGGGCAACGAAGGCGGAAGCTGAACGCGGCAAAGTACGGTCGCGCCGGTATACCAGCCCCAATTCCCGCCATACCTCCATATCGGAGACCGGTATCAGCTTCACCTGGCCCGCGCGCACTTCGTCCTGCGCAAATCCTTCGCTGATCAATGAAACCCCGAGCCCCGCGGCCACGAAGCGCTTGATCATCCCGACGCTTGCCAATTCCATCGTGATGCGCAGCCGGGACCGGAAGGGACGAAACTGCTTGTCCAGCACCTGGCGCGTGAAACCCGTCTTCGGGAAGATCAGCGGCTGCCCGGCGATGTCGCTGGTGCGCACGGATTTGTAGGACGCGAGCGCATTTGCCGGGCTGACCATCAGCATCAGCCGATCGCGATATATGGAGTGCACCTTCAGGCTCGGCGATTTCACCGGCATGGTTACGATGCCGACGTCCACGGTGCCGTCCTCGACCTTCTCCAGGACCTTGTGGCTGAAGTTGCGATAGATGCTGATCTGCACGCCCGGAAACCGACGGTGATATTCGGCAAAAATGTCGGGCAGCACGTAGAGACACGTGGCTTCGTTCGCGCCGATGGCCAGCGTGCCGTGCGGCGAGCTGGATTGGTCTGCCACGGCGCGCAGCGATTCGTTGCGCAGCGTCAGAAGCTTGCCGGCGTATTCAAGAAGCGCCTCGCCCGCGACCGTCAATCGCACGGACTTGCCTACCCGATCAAACAGCTTTTGCCCGTATTCCTGCTCGAGCTGGCGAATCTGGGCGCTCACGGCAGGTTGCGAGCGGTATAGCTTTTGCCCCGCGCGCGAAAAACTGCCCTGTTTAGCGATCTCGAGAAATGTGATGAGGTGGTCGAAGTCCATGGTTCAGTGAGGCGAATTATAGCAAAAAGCGGGGCTGCGGCAGGTTTAAAGGCGATATGTCATCCTGTTTTTTTCTCCGGGCCAGACCCGGCGGGGCGATGCCGGCCATCACCGCTGGCGGGAACGCGCCACTCGCGCCCGTCCTTGCGCAGAAGCTCGGCGGATTTTTCGGGTCCCCAGGAACCAGCCGCATAATTCGGGAAGTCATCTGCGGGAGTTGCCTTCCAGGCGTCGAGAATCGGCTGGACGACGGTCCAGGAAGCCTCGACCATATCGGCGCGCTGGAANNAGCGAGATTCCCTCGTCCGGCTGGATGTTGATCACGATTTCGTTGGGAGCGAGTTTCGCAACAGAGGTGTTGCGAAACAAGATGAACGGAGGACGCCGGAACCGCACGACGATCTGCGTGGCCACCTTGCTCATTCGTTTCCCGGTGCGCAGGTAAAACGGCACACCTGCCCACCGCCAGTTATCAATGTGCAGCGCCATGGCCACGAACGTGGGCGTCTGGGAATCGGGCGCGACGTGCGGCTCGCTGCGATACGCGACAACCTGCTTTCCGTCAATCTCTCCGGCGCCGTATTGGCCGCGCACGGCCTGTTCCGGGACGAGAGGCTGAATAGCGCGCAGGATTTTCGTCTGCTCATCATGGACCGCCTGGGCCTCAAAGGAAATCGGCGGCTCCATGGCACACAGTGTGATCAGCTGAAAAATATGGTTCGGAACCATGTCGCGCAGGGCGCCGGCGGTTTCGTAGTACCCTCCGCGCTGTTCCACGCCGAGGGTCTCCGACACGGTCACCTGCACGTGATCCACGTAGCGCCGGTTCCACACCGGCTCGAAAATGCCGTTCGCGAAGCGAAAAGCAATTATGTTTTGGACCGTTTCTTTTCCAAGATAGTGGTCAATGCGGAAAATCTGTTTTTCCTCGAGCACTTCACCGATGGTCTTGTTCAAAGCGATCGCGGAAGGGAGATCGTGACCAAACGGTTTTTCGATCACGACGCGCTTCCACTTTTCGTCTTCTTGTTTCGTCAGTCCGGCCGCGCCGAGCTGCTGCACGACAACCGGGAAAAAATCCGGGCTGATGGCGAGGTAGAAGAGCGTGTTTCCCTTCGTTCCCTGCTCTTTTTCCGCCTGCGCGAGTGTGTCCTTTAGCTTGGAATACAGATTCGGATCTTTGAAATCACCGGCAACGTAATAGATGCGCTTGCCGAACCAGCTCCAAAGTTCGTCGGCAACTTCTCGCGTCGCAAATTGATGAATGTCCTTGGTGGCCTGCTCGCGAAATTGGTCCATCGAAAAGTTCTCAATCGCAACTCCCACGATGGCGAGCTGCTCCGGCAGTAGCTTCCCTGCCGCAAGATTGTAGATTGCGGGAATCAAGAGACGCTTGGTGAGGTCGCCGCTCGCCCCGAAGATGACCATTGCGCAAGGGCCAGCTGGGGCGCCGAGAGTGTCTTGGGTGACGTTCGGCGAGTCGGTCGTGTCCACGGATGGTCCTCCGGATAACTTCGGGCCGGTTTAACTGCAGAAGAATTGCGACTAGGCCAACGCCTGCTGGATCGCTTGCGCGAGCTTCGCGAGCCCGGCCGCCACATCCGCCCCGAGATGGACGCGCAACGCCCGGCGATTGCGTTCCGCGAGCACCTGAAAATCGCCGCGCGCCTGCGCCGCTTTCACGATGCCAAACGTGTACTTGTGGCCGGGAACGGGCAGATCGGCGGCATCGTCGCAAGTGATCTGCAGAAAGACGCCGGAATTCGGGCCGCCCTTGTACGCCTGCCCCGTGGAATGCAGGAATCGGGGACCAAAGCCGAGACATGTGGCCACGCGCCGCTTGTCGCGGACGGCGTGCCGAATCGCCTGCAGTTGCGATTCGTGCGCGTCGTTCATCTGGATGTAGCCGAGCACCGCGAAGTAATCGCCCGCGTGCAGGCGATTCAAATGCGCGCGCAGGTAACCGGCGAGCGTCGCATCGCTACCCGCGGCCTGTTTCAGGGCCGCCGCGTTCTTTTCGTCGGTGAAAAGTTTCATGCCGCTATCCTGCAGCACGGGAGATTCCGGCGGAAGCGATCCAGACTTTTCGTACGCATCGGTCAGCTTGCGTGTTTCGATTTTGCTCGCTTCCACATCGGGCTGGTTAAATGTGTTGATGCCGATCACCGAACCTGCCACGGCTGTGGCGAATTCCCAGCGGAAGAATTCCTGGCCCAGGTCGTAGATCTCCGGCACGGAGATGCGGATAACAGGCTGGCCGGCGCTCTCAAGCGCAGCGACGCCGGCATCCTGCTTCGCGTCCGGCGCTGTTTCCAGCCGCAGGTAGGCGAACACCCGGTCGTTCCCGTAAACATCGGGCGGGCCGATCCGCTCGCGATCCACTGGAATGATGCCGTGACCTTCTTTGCCCGTGGACTCTGCGATCAACTGTTCGAGCCACGCGCCCAAATCCGAAATTCCGGGCGAGGTGAAGAACGTGAGCTTGTCCCGGCCGCTCTTGGCGAGGGTTCCCAGTGTCGCGCCGAGAATCGCGCCGGGATTCTGATCGGCGGGAACAGAGGCGCCGCAGGCGTGAACCATTTTCTCCGCGCGGTCGAATAACTTGCCGACGTCAATCCCCTGTATCGCGCCAGGAATCGCCCCGAAATCGGAAAGCGCCGAATAGCGTCCTCCGATGGAAGGGAGTCCGAAAAAGACGTGGCGAAAGCCGCTGGCCTCGGCGACTTTCTGCATATTCGAGCCTGGGTCCGTAACGGCGATGAAATGTTTCCCGGCCTCGGCCGCGCCGACAACCTGTTTCACGCGTTCGTAGAAATACTGCTTGAAAATATTTGGCTCGAGCGTGCTCACGGATTTGCTCGAGACGATAAAAATCGTTTTACCGATGTCGAGCTTCGACTCGACAGACTTGATTTGCGCCGGATCCGTGGAATCAAGTGTCGAGACTTTGGGGTAACCCGGAAACTTGCCAAATGTAAGCTCCAGGACTTCGACGCAGAGGCTCGAGCCGCCCATGCCGAGAAGCACAGCGTGAGTGAATCCAGCCGCGCGAATTTCTTCGGCAATCTGTTGGAAACTTTTTCGTTTCGCGAGCTGCTCTTCGACAATCCCGAGCCAGCCGAGCCACTTGCCTTCGTCGGTATTGGTCCAGAGGGACGCATCGCGCGCCCAGAGGCGCTGCACCTTGTTGTTAGCTTTCCAGTCTTCGAGCGTGGCCTTCACGGCCTTCGCAAGCGATTCCGGCAATTTGTCGGTCATCGCTTTAGAGAGGCGCCCGTGGTGAGCTTCGCTTGTTTCTCGACGGCGGCGAGGAGCTTATCGAAGGCATCGGCGAAAAGCTTCACGCCGTCTTCGGTCAACTGGTCGGTGATTGCCTTCATGGAGATTCCGGAGCGCGGAAGATCGAGCATCGTCTTGTGCGCCGCGTCCAAATCCTCTTCAAGACTGGCGCGTGGCTTGCCATGATCGCGAAACGCGTCGAAGGTCGCGGGCGGCACGGTGTTCACTGTATCGGGGCCGATCAGTTCCTCCACGTAGAGTATGTCGCTATACGCCGGATTCTTCGTGCCAGTGCTGGCCCAGAGGACTCGCTGGGTTTGCGCGCCGCGTCCCGCGAGCGCCTGCCAGCGCGGCCCGCTGAAGATTTTCTTGTAGAGCTGGTAGGTGAGCTTGGCATTCGCAATCGCCACTTTGCCTTGCAGGCTGCTGAGCAAATCTTTGTCGGTCGCGGCCGGCGGATTCTTGAGTATGTCCGCAATCTTGCCATCAATCAGCGCGTCAATGCGACTGACGAAAAAGCTCGCCACGCTGCCGATGCGGCTCAGATCGCCTCCTCGTCCCCCAAAATCCTCGAGGCCCGCGATATAAGCCTCGGCGACTTTCTCATACACGTCCTGCGCGAAGAGCAGCGTCACGTTGATATTGATGCCGCCGCCGATAAGTTCGCGAATGGCGGGAATTCCTTCGGGCGTGCCGGGAACCTTGATCATTACGTTTTCGCGCGCAACGGCCTTCCAGAGGCGGCGCGCCTCGTCTATCGTCTCCTGCGTTTTGTGCGCAAGGTAGGGAGAAACCTCGAGGCTCACGTAACCGTCGCGGCGCCGGGTCTGGTCGTACACGCCCCGCAGCGCATCGGCAGCGTCCTGAATATCGCGGATGGCGAGATGCTCGTAGATTCCCTTGGCATCGAGGTCCCCGCGCTTGGCGAGTTCCGCGAGCGGCTGGGTGTAATCCGGGCTTCCTGCGAAAGCTTTCTCGAAAATGGTCGGGTTGGAAGTCATGCCGCGCAGGCCATCGTCTTGAATCAATCGCGCGAGCTGGCCGCTGGTGATCAGATCGCGGCGAATGTAATCAAACCAAACGGACTGGCCGAAGCGGATCAGCGCCTTCAGTGGATTCTCGGTTTGCGTCGCATCCTGGGGGGCGGCGGTCGGTTTCGCGGTTAGGCTCATGCTCTCCTCCTGAACTTCGAACGATCATTTTAGCGCACGTGGCACGGGCCCGGGGATGTTTCCTTAGCCCTCGCGGGGGCCGCGGCCCGAACCCGTTGAAATTATCCAATATTCGAGATTACAGGCTCGCGACAGATCCGCCATCAACGCGATAATTCGAGCCGGTGATGAACGACGCCTGCTCCGACGCCAGGAAAACACAGATGCCGGCCGTCTCGTCGGATCTGCCGGCGCGGCCGAGCAGGATGTTGGGCCGAAACTCGCGCAGCATCACCTGTTCGGCCTCGTCCATGCTGATGCCCCGTGCCTTCGCCTGCTGCGCGAGCATGCCATCCAGCAGCGGCGTCCGAATGAAAGCGGGCGACACAGTGTTCACGAGAATCCCGTCCTTGCCATACGCTTTCGAAAGGCTTTTCGTCAGGCTATTGAGCGCGGACTTGGAAGCGTTGTAGTGCGGCATCATGGCATCGGGCTGGACGCCGGACTCTGAAGAAATGTTGATGATGCGTCCCCATTTCTGCTTTTGCATGTGAGGCAGCGCCGCGCGCGTGGCGCGAACGGCGGAAAGAACGTTGAGATTGAATACGCCGAGCCATTCGTCATCGGTGAGGTCGTCGAACGAGCCGAAGCGTCCGGCGCCGCCCGCATTGTTGACGAGAATGTGGATCGCGCCGAAGCGCCGCACCGCTTCATCAACCGGCCGCTTCGCGCCCTCGGCATCGGTCACATCTGACGCGACGGCATGTACCGTCGCGCCCGCGCTGCGCATTTCAGAAGCGGCTGCCTCAAGCTCCTTCGCATTGCGGCTGTTGACGACCACCTGCACGCCCTCGCGCGCCAGCCCCTCAGCGATCGAGCGGCCAATCCCCTTGCTCGATCCCGTGACGACCGCAACTTTTCCCTTAAGCCCAAGTTCCATTTTGAAGCTCCTCCGCGGTTCAGATGCTCAACCTGACGTTTGCAAAGATCAATTATGCCCTGCGGGGCGTTCGCCGGACGATCCATACTTGCGCAAGAGGCGAAGCGGGCGCAGAACGGCGTACAGCGGCAAAAGCGGACGCGGCAAGTTCATCATCGCGCCATCTTCGTCGGCAGGCTGGGTGGCGAGCCGCATCGAGTAACGCCATCCTGAAAGCATTCCCTGCACCATTCGCCGGCGAAAGCGGAATCGCGCGCCCGCGTCGCGCTCGGGTGATTCGCGGGCGAGATGCCGTTGCGCCACGTCGGATGCCACAGCCGCCGCGACTGAGTCGCTTTGCACTCGCGCGGATACTTCATTCGGCAGAGGCGCGGCCAGTAGATTGGCGGCGAGCGCCAGTCCAATGTCCAGCATGCGCCGTGCGCGCAGGATATCCGCGCGCCGGAACACTTGATCCCAATCGAGCTGCGGATACGACTGGACGAATTCTGAAATATCCGCGATCCACGAAATTCTCTCCCAAAAGTCCTTCGATCCGTGAACGCAGAGAAGGGGAAGCATATCCTCGGGCCCGAATGTCGGTATTTCGTGCCCGCTGAGCGCGACAGGGACCAGCCGCCGCGCCATATCGTCGAAGTCCGGCCGAACCGGGAAATGGCGGAGCGTCCACTCCGTGTGAAGCTCCACGATTAGCCGCCGCTCTTCTTCGCGGTAATTGTATTCGCCGGGGATCACGGACGATCTACTGGACGAGGGGCCGGACGCGAAAACATACGGAAAGCGCGGGCGATACCCGGCTCCCTGGATGGCGTCGTTCGCCTTCCCCATGTCGCGCTCGCGCAAAATGATGTCGAGGTCGTCGAACTCGCGCAGCGTCACGTCCCCGTAAGCCTGGACCGCCAGAATCGGGCCCTTGTACGGCATGGCTTGAATTGCCTGCGACCGGAAGAGGTCCGTGATCTTGATCAATTCCGCCGTCAGGACGAGGCAGCGCACCGCATTGGCGCGCGCGCCAATCTTGAGGCGCTCGAGCTGGCTGGGCGGAACGATATCCGCCGCCGCTGCGGAAAGCTGCCGTGCGAGCAGTGGAAGGATTGAATTCTCGGCGGCTGATGTGAGAAGAAAGTCCCAATCAAGCGGGCCCGCGGCGAGTTCGCGAATCTCCTGCGCGATCCGCGGCTCGTTCCTGGTGCGCGCGCAGCATACGAGCAGCCGCTTTTCCGGACAACCGAGATCGCTGGACGAGAGGGTCATCAACGCTTTGCAGCCATCCGCCCCGGATTCGTACGGGCACAGATGCTTGCGGTCCGCGAGGAGATTCTACGTTATCCCAAGCCTGAATAACCGGAGGATTGCCTGCGGCACGCGCATTCGAACGGGGAGGAGACGCGCTTGGAATCTAGCGCACGACTGCGGGCGCTAGAATCTCACGCAACTTCATAGTCAGCGTGGCCAGCGTGAAAGGCTTTTGAAGAAGAGGCGCATCGGTTCCGAGAATGCCCTGATGCACGACTGCCTGGTCTGTGTATCCGGACATGTAGAGGATTTTGATATCCGGGCGCACCGCAAGCACGCGTTCCGCCAGCTCGCGCCCGCCGATTCCGGGCATCACCATGTCCGTCATCAGCAGATGAATTGTTCCAGCGTGCATGGCGGCCAATTCAATGGCCGTGTGGCCGTCGGGCGCCACAATCACGGTATAGCCGCTCATCTCCAGGTATTCGCGAGCGAGTTCGCGAACTCCCGCTTCGTCTTCCACCAGCAGAACGACTTCCGAGCCTCGGAGCAACGGGACCGCCGACGCACTCCGGTCGCGCGTGGCAGTCGCGGTTCCATCCTCGATGCGCGGAAGGTAAATCTTGAATGTCGTGCCATGACCCGGCTCGCTGTACACCCAGACGTAACCGCCGCTTTGCTTCACAACTCCGTAAACGGTCGCGAGACCAAGGCCGGTGCCCTTCCCTTTCTCCTTCGTCGTGAAGAAGGGCTCGAAAATGTGCGCCTGCGTCGTGGTGTCCATGCCGCAGCCGTTGTCGGTGACCGCGAGCATCACGTACTCTCCGGGAGCCACGACCGCGGGCGAATGCGACACCGACGCGTCGAACTCCACGTTGGTGGTTTCAATCATCAGGCGTCCGCCCTTGGGCATCGCGTCTCGCGCATTCACCGCCAGATTCATGACCACCTGTTCGATCTGGCTGCGGTCGGCCTTCACCAGCCAGAGATCGGGCTTGGAGGAAGTCTGAAGCTCGATATCCTCGCCGATCAGCCGCTGCAGCATCTTTTCCATGTCGGCGACTACGCTGTGAACGTTGAGGATCTTTGGCGCCAGTATTTGTTTGCGGCTGAAGGCTAGCAATTGCTGCGTCAACGCAGCGGCGCGCTGAGCGGCCGTCTGAATTTGTTCCGCGTTCCGGTGAAGTGATTCGCCCGCGGGGAGCCGGTCTGCAAGCAAATCGGCGTAGCCCTGAATCACCATCAGCAGGTTATTGAAATCATGCGCGATCCCGCCGGCGAGGCGGCCGACAGCTTCCATCTTCTGGGCCTGGCGGAACTGTTCCTCNNGGCTCGACGTGGCATGCATACGAGCCTTTTTTCCATTCCACAGGAAACGTGACGGGATCGCCGGCAATCGCGCGAAGGTGGGCGGCAATGGGTGCGAAAGACTGATCCCCGGTCTCGAAGTACTCGGAAAGCGACATCCCCACGATCTGATTCGGCTTGAGGCCCAATCGCGCCAGACCCGATCCAACGGCGGAAGTGAAACGAAGATTCTTGTCCACCGTCCACAATACCGCCGGCAATTGTTCGATCAGCAGTCGCAGGCGCGCTTCGCTTTCCCGCGCGCGTTCTTCCGAGCGCTTTCGCTCGATGGCTAGCGCGATCTGCCCCCCGACCGAGGAGAGGAATTCAAGGTCGCGCGATGTGTAAACATTTTCGCGCTCATAGTTCTGGACGACGAGCACGCCGATCGTCTCCGCGGGCGTCCGCAGCGGAACGCCGAGCCACGATGGGCAAGCCGTGCCCACCAGTTCCACTTCGCCCTTGCTGGCCAGCTGATCGAAGCGGTCCTGCGAAATCAGCATCGCCTGGCCGGTGCGATAGACGTAAGAAGTGCAGCTCCGGTCCAGGTCTTCCATTTTGTCGGGAGCTGGGGCCGCGTCGTAGCGATCCACGAAAAATGGGAAGTGGAATTTCCCGGTTGAAGCTTCGCACAGCGCAACGAAGCAATTGCCCGCGTCGAGTACTTTCCCCAGCGACGCGTGAATGAGCCGCAGCAACGCATCGAGATTGTCCGTCACGCTGACCGCGTGAATGATTTCAGTGGTGACCTGGCGGATCAGCTCGGATCGCTTCCGATCGGTAATATCCTCTGCTGTGCCGTCGTGGCTGACGATCTTTCCGGTCGAATCACGAATCGCCCGCACGTTCATCGAAACCCAAATCATGCTGCCGTCCTTGCGCAGCATGGGACACTCGAATCCTTCCAGGATTCCTCTCTCTTCCAACCCTCGCCGGAGGTCTTCGCGCGTGACCGGATCCACGTACAGTTGTTTGCCGATGTCCTGAATCTCTCGAATCATCTCCGCGGCCGAAGAATAGCCCGCTATGCGCGCCATGGCGGGATTCACGGTGACAAACCGCCCCTCCGGCGTTGACTCGAAAAAGCCTTCGACGGCGCCCTCGAAAAGGCGGCGGTATTTTTCCTCGGCGCGATGTTGCGCTTCTTCCGCTCGGCCTCTTTCGGTGATGTCCTCGTAAATGCCGAACGTGCCCGTTTGCTTTCCATTGACGATCAGCGGCACGCCGATAATCCGCACGTCCACCTGCGAGCCATCCCGCCGCTGGCGTCTGCTAACGGCACGCACGATATCGCCCGACATGACGCGGCGAACATATCCGAGCATTTCTTCCCGATCGTTTCGGGACGCGATCAGAGTCTCCAGTTCCTTCCCGCTGATCTCGGCCAACGAATAGCCGAACAGGCGCTCGAAGGCCGGATTGCAGGTCCGCACGCGGCGGTTCAGATCGAGTGCGACGGTCGCCAGTGGGCTGTTCTCCGTGAGCGCGCTTGAATAGGCCGCATGTTCCGCTAGTCTCTGCTCGGCAGCCCGGCGTTCGCTGATGTCCTGCACGACCACCAGAACCGCTTCCTGGCCCGCAAATGAGATTCCTTTCGTGGTCACGTCAACTTCGAAAACCTCACCATTCTTCCGGCGGTGCCACCAATGGCCCAGTTTGGCGAATGCCGTCCCGTTCCGCTGAACTTGATCCAGGAGTTTCGGCACTTCGGCAGGTGGGCGAATGTCCGTAATTTTCATGCGCAGGAATTCTTCCCGCGAATAGCCGTATTGGCTGACGGCGGCGGCGTTGACCTCGAGAAACTGGAGCGTTTCTCCGTTGGCGATGTACATTGCCAGCGGATTCGTGGAGAAGACGGCTTCGAACTGCCCGTCACCAGGCAGACCGCTCTTTCCCGGCCCGGCAGCGCTCGGTTGAGATGGTGGTGCAGATTTACCGTCCGCACGCTTGGAGGCGTGCGGCGAGCCATTCTGCTTTGGACGAAGCGTCGTGTTTCTGCTGGACATGGCTCGGTAGAGAGCTGAAGGGCTGGAGTTTACACAGCACTCCGCACAAATGTACCCCGCATCCCTTTATAGAGGCGGGTACTAAGGCCCACAATGGTACGTCGGTACTACTAAAGCCCTTTGTTACATAGGGGTTTACATCTGATCAACGCGTAACCCTTTGAGAACCCCGGCGGGTGGCGAGTCCCACGATTCGCCGGCTCGAAATGGCGAAGACCGCAACGCCCCTGGGGATATCTACGCTAGGTTTGGCGCTGCGCATCCCGCTCCGGTAGTAAGATGGGAGCGCATGAACAAACCTGAGAAGCCATCGAGTGCGACGACGCCTGTAGCGGCAGGCTTTCCGGACGATCTGGAAGAGCTGCTTCGCGCGGAAGAGTCGGATCCGTTTCGCACGCTGGGCCCACACTGGGTCGAACGCGATGGCAAGAAGGCGTTGGCCATCCGGGCGCTTCGTCCGGGGACTCGCGAGTTGACCGTGATATGGAGCGCTGGTCAGGCTGCCTATTCCGCAAAACTGATCCATCCGGCGGGCGTCTTCGAGGCAATCATTCCAGCGAGCGCGATCGGACTCGCCAGCGGAGGGGCGGTCGCACCGTCCGCGTATCGCCTGCGATTCCGCTTTGCGGACGGCGCCGAATTCGAAACGTACGACGCGTACGCTTTTCCGCCTATCCTCACCGAGTACGACCTATACCTCTCCGGCGAGGGCTCGGATTACCTGAAATACGAAAAGCTGGGCGCCCATGTGCGCGAGGTTGCCGGCGTCCGCGGAGTTCATTTCGGCGTGTGGGCCCCGAACGCGAAGCGCGTCAGCGTGGTCGGTGATTTCAATTCCTGGGACGGGCGAGTTTCCGCGATGCGCAGCCGGGGCGCAAGCGGCATCTGGGAAGTTTTCCTGCCCGGGTTGGATGAAGGCGCGCTGTACAAGTTCGAGATTCGTTCCCGAGTCGGAGGCGAACTCGGGTTGAAGTCCGACCCCTACGGTTTCGCGGCCGAGCTGCGCCCTAAGACCGCGTCGGTTGTTTACAACATTGATCGGTACCAATGGAAGGATTCCGCGTGGCTCAAAGCGCGCGCCGCGCGCGATTGGCTGCATTCTCCGATGTCCGTTTACGAAGTTCACGCCGGCTCGTGGCGGCGCAAAGTCGAAGAAGGAAACCGCTGGCTCACCTATCGCGAACTCGCCGAAGAACTGATTCCCTACGTGAAGCAAATGGGCTACACCCACCTGGAATTGATGCCCATCATGGAGCATCCGTTCGACGCTTCCTGGGGATACCAGACCGTCGGCTACTACGCGGTGACGAGCAGGTTCGGCACGCCCTCCGATTTCATGTACTTCGTGGACCGGTGCCACCAGGAAGGCTTGGGCGTGATTCTCGACTGGACGCCGGCGCATTTCCCGCGCGACGCGCACGGCCTGGCATTTTTCGACGGCACGCATCTTTACGAGCACGCGGACCCGCGGCGCGGCACTCAACCTGACTGGGGCACGCTCGTCTTCAATTACGGGCGCAACGAGGTGCAGAATTTCCTGCTCTCGAACGCGCTGTTCTGGATTGACAAGTACCACATAGACGGCCTGCGCGTGGACGCGGTCGCTTCGATGCTTTATCTGGACTATTCGCGCGGTCCGGGCGAATGGATTCCAAACGCATTTGGCGGTCGCGAGAATCTGGAAGCCATCGCGTTCCTGAAACGGCTGAACGAAGTGCTGCACGTGCGCCACCCCGGCGCGTTGATGATTGCCGAGGAGTCCACGTCCTGGCCGGCGGTCTCGCGCCCCACCTACGTCGGCGGTCTCGGGTTCGATCTGAAATGGAACATGGGATGGATGAACGACGTCTTGCAGTATATGTCGCTCGATCCGATCCACAGGCAGTTCCAGCATGGCAAGCTGACGTTCTCGATGCTCTACGCATTCCACGAGAATTTTATCCTGCCGCTCTCGCACGATGAAGTGGTGCATGGCAAAAAATCGCTGCTCGAAAAAATGCCGGGAGACGATTGGCAGAAATTCGCGAACCTGCGGCTCCTCTTCGCGTATCTGTTCGCGCATCCGGGGAAGAAGCTTCATTTTATGGGCAGCGAACTCGCCCAGCGCGACGAATTCTGGGAGGCAGGCTCGGTGGATTGGTCGCTTGAGGCTTCGCCGTCGCATCGAGGAGTCCAGCGGCTGCTGGCGGATTTGAATCGCCTGCACGTGAAAGAGCGTGCGCTGCACGAAGTTGATTTCGAATGGTCCGGCTTCGAGTGGCTCGAAGTGAACGATGCCGCCGCCAGCGTCTTGTCGTTCTTGCGGCGCGCGAGGGACGGCGAGGAGTTCGTGGTCGCCGTCTGCAACTTTACGCCCGTGGTCCGCGAAAATTACCGCATCGGTGTTCCCCGCCCCGGCTTCTATCGCGAGATCCTCAACACGGATTCCAAATTTTACGAAGGCACGGACATCGGCAATTCCGGCGGAGTCCGCGCCGAGCCCTTCCCCTGGAACGATCGCCCCTACTCGATCAAGCTGAAGCTGCCCCCGCTCGCCGTAATGTATTTCAAGCCGCAACGCGATTAGAAATTCCGGCACAGAATCGGCGCGACGCGGAATTTTCGCGGATTGCTGTTCATAGGTGCGCCCGAAGGGCCCCCGTTTCCAGTGTCGGGTAGCATGTATCGCCGACGTTTGTTTTCTGTACGTTACGCGTGTTTCTACTCGTCCAGCAGTGTCGGGTAGGATGTGGTGATTTTCGAGCAGGAATCGGTGATCGGTGAGTAGCGAATGGTGATTTGTGATTCGAGTCCTGGCGTCGCGCGCGAAGCTCGGGGCGCACCGGTGCGTCCGCCTGCCGCCGGTTTCGCGGAGGCCGATCTCCCAGGCTCGCTTGATCTCCCGAGCGCCACTCACCGTGGCCTCGGGAGCCCTGTCCAGCGTCGACCTAGGAGCCCTATTCTGCATTGCGCCGAATTTGTGTTCGAAACGCACAACGCCAGAATGATGCTAGCGCGATTCGTCACGCGGCGAAGCTGGTACAAGGGACAGGAAAAGTACAAGGACTAGCTGCACGAAGGAAATCTTACTACTAGATAGCGGTTTTTGGGCTTCAAACGGGAGTGAATTTCCGCCCAGCGCAAGACCATTCCTCAATTCCGCACGAATTTAGGCATCATCTTGAACATATCCTGCAAGATCGCTTCCGGCTGTTCCTCGTGCATTCCGCGGCAGGCTTGTATAGCGATCTTCGCAAGAAGAGTCACCGTGTTAAACAAAGCTAATCGAGAGTAGTCTTTCTCGCTCGAACTCCTGGACCGCACACGGAACACTTCCCCCGCCTCGCCAAAATGTCCCGCGAGAGCGGGGATGGTCACATGCACGTAGTGGCTAGTCCAAAAATAAAACACGTCGTAGTCAAACTCACCAGTGATTGGCAGACCCAGTTCATTCACCTCGAAGCCATCCGGCTCTAACGCCATGAATTTTGCCTGCCCGCCGTGTGGAGTCCACTGGTGTCTGCTCTGGAATTTTTCAGCGATCTTCATTGCTTCATCGTGAGAACGTGAGAGTTCAAGCGTGCGGTCGGGAAAATACTTAGCGTTGAGGCTGACCCACTCTTTTTGGATTCTGGCTGCATATTCTACAAACGTGGTGGCACGCGCCTCGGTATCCTTGTTGCTCATGTAGCGAACGGAAAAGTAAATGTCTAGGAGGGTTCGAGACGTCCCAAACGCTTCGGCCGGAAAACCGGCCTTGACCAAAACGCAGATCGCCCTGGCAACGGTCAGTGCCTTAGAAAATAAAGCGAGGGAAACTCTATTGCGCACAACAGCCGTGGCCGGAATCATTCGCCAATCGTTAATGAACTTTTCGAGCCGCGCGATTTGTACTAATACTTGCCGCTGAGTGGGGTAGCGCATCTACCTCGATCTTAACATTGGCGATGCCCCTCCAAACTTGCGTGGTTTGTTCTGTCCTCCGTGCGGCGCGTTCTGGTTTCCCTGCACCGGGTTGCGCCGAGGGAGAATGCCCCACTTTTTCTGCGATCTTGTACTCAAGTTGCGATAACATCCAAGTAATATGGCCGAAGACAGTACACGATCCGTCGGAACAGAAGCCCAACTTGGCAAGAGCGAGGGCAAAAAGAGGAGGCACAAGCGAGGCACGAAAACTGTCGGCGGAGCAACCAAGCGCGGCATGCCTCTTGAGTACCCCAAGCACCCCATTCTCAAGTGTCTGCGGATTCCGCAAGCTGTTCTAGAGAACAACGCCGGGAAGGACTGCACGGATCGTGAAGCTGCGAAGTTTGCGGGTCTCGGGTGGGGCGGCCCGACCGCAGTTGAAATCAGTTCGGCCATCAAGTACGGACTGTTCGAACGTCCGTCATCCGGGAAGGTCAAGCCCACCGACATCACTCGCCGCATTGTGAAACCTCAGACTCCCAGCGATAAGGTAGACGCCATCCGCGAGGCCCTTCTCAAGGCGCCGCTTATCTCCGATGTCTACAAACACTATCGGGGCGAGAACCTGCCCGAAGAAACGTCGTTCTTGGCCAACACCGCAACTGAGACCTTCAAGATTCCCACTGACCGGGTGAGCGAGTTCATTACCGTGTTCCTTGAAGATTTGCAGGCCGCTCAGCTGCTGGAAGAGGTAAACGGTAAAAGGCGCGTACTCGATATTACACACACACCCTCTGAAGTGGCCGGGGTGGCCTCTATCACTACCGACGACCATCTGAAGAAGGTAAAAGTGGGCGTAACGGTTGAAGCCAAGGATACCTGCTTCGTGATGATGCCGTTTGCGAATCCAATCGGTGGGTATTATGCGACCATCTATGAACCAGCGATTAAGAAAGCGGGGTTGACCCCGGTTAGAGCGGACACCGATATTTTCGCAACAGGCAAAATCATCGACCAGATATGGACTGGTTTGAAACGCGCCAAAGTGCTGGTGGCCGAGCTGACAGGCAGAAATCCAAACGTCCTATACGAGCTTGGACTCGCCCACGCACTCCACAAGCCCGTCGTGCTCATTTCTTCTAACGAGGCTGATGTGCCCTTCGATGTCAGGCATGTTCGAGTGATCTACTATGAGTTGACCGATCCGTTTTGGGGAGAAAAGTTGATTGCCAAGGTGGCTGAGAACATCATCTCTGCGATCAAGAATCCCCATGAAGCGATACAGTTCCCGAAGGAATAGGGAATGTAGCTCGAATCCTAGAAACGCAGGAGTCTGGCGACGTCGAATAAAGTCAATCCTCATTGCCCCGTGAGCGGCTGCCGGACCACCGGGCCCCATGCCGGTGATCCCATCGTCCAAGGACTGATTCTTCAGTTTGCACCTCCCGAAAAAATGGCAATTTGGACTCGCGTCGCTATCGCGGAGCTTCGGGAATCCATTTGTAGGGACATGGCAGAAAACAGGGTATTTGCATGGTACTCACGGTTACGGCTTCCCGAAGAATTGTACGTTCGCACGCTCTATGCCCTATTCATCGCCACAGATAAGGAGTTGATTCATATTCTGTCCGGGGTCACGCCGAACGGCCTTTCTCCCCTTTATTCCAAGGTTAATGAGGTTGTTTTTGAGGGTAGAGGGCTACTGCAAGCTAGCCAACCGGGGCTGAAGCAAGGAACGTTTAGGCCGATAAACATTCTCCACGACGGCGCACATGGCTCTTTTCCCGCTTTTATGGCGTGCATCGGTTTGTCCCGCAATCCACAGAACGTGCCTTCACCGGAGAGGCATGGCGAACACCTCCAAAGGTATTGCGCGTTTCTAGATTACATGCATGGAATGTTCAAGGCGGGCAAGACAAGGCCGGAAGTATTGGCCGCGGTGAAACAGTTGCATCGGCCCGCGAAGGTGGAAACGAAAGAAAAATCCTAAATGCCAGCGCTACGAAGACGACGGCGTTACATATAGAGACCGGAAAAAGCAAAAGCGCCCGCCTGGAAGGCGGCCGCCCCGATGAGAGATCGGGGCGCGGAATGCGCGCTACGAAGGCAACGGCGGGCGCAGCGAGCAGCGCCCCTACGAAGGCGAAGGCTTACATTGCGGCCAGCGCCAGCTCCTTCGGTTCGGCAAGCGTGGCGGAGGGCCGAGGCATCAAGGATGCCGGGCTGAAGGCCCCGGCGCTACATTTGAACCTTAGGCGGAGAATGCCGCGCTTAAGAGCGCAGCTGGCCAGCAATCGGCGCGGCAGGCGCGGCATTTCGACCTCGGAAAAGGAAAAGGCGCCCACCTGAAGCTGGCCGCACCGCTGAACCATCCGGGACGCAGAGAGCTCGCTACGAAGGCAACGGCTGCCGGTCTGAAGACCGGCGCTACGAAGACGGGGCGCAGCTTAAGCTCTCCGGCGACGCGAGCGACTATCCATGGCCGCGCGCAGGAGCTGGTTGATCCGAGTCTGATAACCCCGTCCCTGTGCCTTGAGCCAAGCGAGCACGTCGGCATCGAGGCGAATCGTGAGCGATTTCTTAATGGGCCGGTAGAACTTGCCCACCACCGCCCGGCTCCATTCGCGCACCTCGGGCGCGTCTGAAAAATCAATCTGCGCGTCGCGCAACACAGCGACTGCGGCCAGTTCCTTCTTCTGCCTTCTAGTTACCTTGGTCATAGACCGTCCTTTCGTTGGCCGTCGCTTTTCGGGCGGAGATGATTCGTATCACTTCTTCGCCGCCCTGCTCGCGGTGTGCGTGCGCCACGAGGAGAACCACGATCCCACCGGCGAGCCCCAACGTCTGCCACCGCTCCTCGCCGTCTTCCACTCGATCCAGTCGGCTGACAGCATGCGGATCATCGAATACGAGCTTTGCCGTCTCGAAGCTCACCTTGTGCTTGGCGAGATTGCGGCGGCTTTTTTCCTCGTCCCAGACGAATCTCATCTTCGTAGCTACACTACTGTACATACATATTAATGCACTCACGCGACGGAATCAATGGCGCGAACCTGCCAAGAATGTCTGCCGGGCACATGGGTCGGCGAGAAATCCGCCGAAAGGGAGCGACGCTGACGCGGCCGTTTGTGGCGGGGATGAATCCCCGCCCTTCCACCGGGAGCGCGCCGGCGACAAATCCGAAGAGAGATTCCTCGCTGCGCTCGGAATGACAGCGAGAAATTCAGACGAGAAGGCAACGGCGGGCGCAGCGAGCAGCGCCCCTACGGAATTAATGCCAAGTGGCGTGCTGGAAAGTGCCGGGCTAAAGGCCCCGGCGCTACATTTACACCTTACGGCGACAAGGCTGCGCTTAAGACTCCCAGGGTGGCGTCCATCCGGTTGCGGCGGAGATCTTCAACAGCTTCGCGCCCAGTTCGGTGAACGATCCCAGGGATGGATAATCCGTCGGCGTGAGGCAGAAGCCCTTTCGCACCGGATTCAACCAGATGTACCAGGCGACGCGGTCGGCGGAATCGGCGCCGCGCAGGATGTGGTCGTAATACTTGAACTGCCACAGCGGGCGATGGACTCTGCGGGTGAATTCGACCGCGGTGTCCTGCTTGAACGCTTCGATGAATTTGACCAGGTTGCTTGCGTCCGATGAGGCGGCCGCCAGGACGTGAACGTGGTCAGGCATCACGCAATAGGCGTGAATGAAAAATTCGCATGCGCTGGCGTGCTTTCGAAGTTTGGAAATGATCCAGCGCGCAACTCGAGGGTTGGCTCCGAACCGGGGCCGATGGTTGAAACACAATGTGACGAAGTAGATTCGCCGGCCGCGATAAGATTCGGCGCGCAGGCGGATGTTCTTGCGCTCGAACGCAGCGGTGGGAGGCGTGAGATTTACGTGTAGCGCCGCGGTCTTTAGCGCGGCACGGGTTTCCGGCCGTAATTTTCGCGGCACGTGTACGTCTCCAATCGACGGCTGCCGGGCTAAAGACCCCGGCGCTACACTTAAACCTGAACGTCAACTACACTGCGGCGAGGGCGAGTTCTTTCGGCTCGGCGAGGGTGGCGCTTGGCCAGCTTTTCAGCTCGGGCATGCAGTGCTTGACGAAGCAGGCGATGTTGCGCTGGACCTCGTCGTGCGGCATGCCGCCGAAATTCAGATTCGGCATGATGCCCTGCATGTCTATCAGCTTTTTGTAGCCGGCGAACTTTTCGAGGACCTGCTGCGGGGTGCCCCAGGCCATGAGCTGGATGTAATCCTCGACGGCCTTGTCCTGGCCAATTTCGTTGAGGTACTTGCTCATGTCCGAATAGCGCTCGTAGCCCTTGATCGAGTCGAAATGTTTTCCCAGCATTTCGTAATGCTCGAGCGCGGTGCGATAGTTCAGGGCGAGATACTTGCGAGCGAGTTCTTCGGCGCGGTCCGCGCTCTCGTCCACGAACGTAAAGCCGGAACAGAAGGGCTTGGGCGCCGCTTCGTTGGGATGGAATTCCTTCCAGAGCGCGTGATAGCGCTCCATGTCGGCGGTCACGAGCTTCCAGGACTTCTGAATGATCACGAGCATGCCCAGGCCGAGCTTGGCCACCACGGGCACTGAATCGGCCGAAGCGGCGGCGGCGAACGAGCGGCCCTTGAAGGATTTGAACGGCCGCGGGCGAATTTCGCGGCGCGGCTGCTTCACTGTGGCGCCGCCCTCGATGAAGCCGGTCTCCAGCGCGTCCAGCACGAGCTGCGCGTATTCGTCGAAGCGCTGGCGGCCCTCGTTCTGGTCAATGCGCAGGCCTTCGAATTCGCGGCGCGCGAGGCCGCGGCCGAAGCCGAGAATGTAGCGGCCGTCGGAAACGTGGTCGAGCAGCGAAATCTGTTCCGCGAGGCGCACCGGATCGTGCCATGGCACGACGATCACCATCGAGCCGAGCTTGATATGTTTCGTCCTGCCGGCGATGTAGGAGAGCACCTGGCACGGGTCGGGGCTGATGGAGTAGTCGTCGAAGTGATGCTCGGTAACCCAGACGGACTCGAAACCCTGACCCTCGGCGTTGGTGCAATTCCCCAGCTCCTCGCGCAAGAACTGCCGATCGGAATAGCCGCCGAGGTGTTGAAAACCCGCTCCGTAGCCTACATGCATGGCCTGCGTCTCCTTCGATGCCGTCGCGACTGCAGCCTACTTTGGCGCGCGGCAAACCCTTGAATTCCCCAGTGCCGGAAATATATCAGATCGGAGGCGGCGGCACTAGAAGCGCTCGGAATGCGGCGGGGCGGTGTACAATCCACCGCTCTGAGGTTGAGGCGAGAAGCACGATTGAGCGCGAATGCCTGACAACGGCCAACATTTTGTCGCGGTGGTCGGCGGAGCCATCTCCGGCTCGGTGGCGGCGGAAATTCTGGCTGACCGAGGCATCCGCGTCGCGGTAATCGAGCAGAACAAACGTCCCTACGGCAAAATCGAGGATGGGCTGCCGCTCTGGCACGTCGAGCAGCGCAAGCAGGAATACGCCCGCATTGACGCGCGCCTGAAGAAACCCGGCGTTTACTTCGTGCCCTCGACCAAACTCGGCCGCGATCTGGAATTCGGAGATTTCTGCAACAACTGGGGATTCTCGGCTGTGATTCTGGCGAACGGCGCGTGGCGCGACAGGGATTTGGGCGTCGCGGGAGCGCAAGAGTTCGTGGACAAGGGGCTCGTTTACCAGAACCCGTTCATTTACTGGTACAACCACAAGAATGAGAAGGACTACACGGGGCCTCGCTACGAAACTCCGGACGAGACGATCGTCGTCGGCGGAGGGCTCGCGTCCATTGACGTGGTGAAAGTGCTGCAGATCGAGAACTACGATCGCGCGCTGAAGGCTCGCGGAATTTCGACCAGCATGCACGAGCTCGAAAAAGGCATCCCCGCAGCTTGCAAGGCGCACGGAGTGGATCCGCAGTCGCTCGGCGTGAAGGGGTGTCTGCTGATTTACCGACGCCGCGAGCAGGATATGCCTCTGGCGCAGCCGCCGGATGGAGCGACTCCGGAACAAGTCGCGAAGACCGAGATGGTTCGACTGAAAATGCTGCGGCTCGCGCGCGACAGGTATCTGTTTCGAGTTCAGGATCGGCGGCTGACCACGGGTCTCGTTGTGGAAAATGGACGAGTCGTGGGCCTGAAGGTGGCGGAGACGAAGATCGAAGGCCGAAAGGCGGAACCGATTCCCGGCTCGGAGCACGAACTGCGAGCGCCGCTGGTGATTTCCTCGATTGGCTCCGTGCCGGAGATTCTTCCGGGCGTCGCGATGAAGGGTGAATACTACACGTTTACTGATGAAGATTTGCCACGCTACTCCGGCGCCAATCGCGTGTTCGGCGTGGGAAACGTGGTGACGGGGCAAGGAAACATCCGCGTGTCGCTGGTGCACAGCCAAAAGGTTACGAAACGACTCGTTGAGGAGTATTTGCGCACTGGCGATAGCGACGCGGCCGGAGCGGCGTCGGTTGCATCCACGGAGGCACGCGCGGCCGATCAAGCTCGGGCACTTGACCAGGTCGTGGAATCCCTCCCGGCCCTGTCGCAGGAACAGGTGGCGGCAATCGAGAAGCGCATCCGCGCTCGTCAGGAGCAGGTGGGCTACACCTCGGACTACGATTCATGGATCGCCAAGGTGACCCCACCGGACCTGGAGTAGACGTCGAGCCGCGATTGGCCAGCCCGCTCCTACTGGTTGGGCGACTGCATCTGCTGCATCATCATCTGCGGGCTGAATGGCACCGGCGTTCCCACGATTTTGTCGCGCGCGTCGGTGACCTGTTTGATAAGCAGCATCGAAGAATTCTTGCCCTGCGTCTTTACCACTCCAAACGGAGCGACCTGGGTGCTAATCCACGTGTCGGAGCTGCCATCCTTGGCTCGGTAATGCTCGCAAACGAACGTGCCCGCCGGAGTCGTCACGGATTCCTTGCCGACGTCCTCTGATTCGCCGCGAATGTCCATCTTCGGAGCCGGTTGGCTGCCCGTGCGGCTCTGGGATGGCATCTCCATTGGGGGACGTCCGGCCATCTGCATGATCATTCGCGAGGTGGCGCCGCTCGTCGAATCCGGCGTGATCAGCACCTTCATCACCATCTCGCCCATGTGCCCGGCGGTCGCGGTCCACTCCAGCCAGTAAGCATCCTTCCCGTTCACCGCTTCCTTGCCGACGACCGCGAATTCGATGGTGGTCTTGGCGCCGTCCGATGTCGTGGACTCATATTGCGCTCCGGAACCCACCGTCCCGGTGAAAACGCCCGCCGGCATCGCGGGGCGCATGCTCATACCCATCTGGGCGCTTGCTGAGCCGGCTAGAATCGTCCAACAGAACGCGCAAGCCACTGCAATCTTCAGATTCTTCATGATGTCCTCTTTTGTGAGAAGCATTCGGAGCTGGGATTCGTCGGTAATTTTACCTTAGGCCGCGCCGGGCGCGCCGCCAACTGTAGAGGCTAGTTCAATTCTCGATAACTGATCAGGCGGATGTGGTTGGCTTCGACCGCGCGTCTCGATTCCTCCGCCAACAGGCCGTCCAGCTCCGTTCGACGCTGTTGCTGCAGGCGCGAGCCTGATTTCACCAGGTCGGCATCGTAAACCCCGGGATGCAACATAATTTCCGTGCGGCCTTCGGGAACTGTGTCAATCAAGCGACACAATGCCGCGGCGCTCAAGTGTCCCGTCACAGCCAGACCCAGGAAATGATCGGGCGAGCGCAGCCCGTATTTCCGCGAGATGGCGTCGAACCATGAGCCCACCGCTCGAACGGCGAGCGAAGCCGCCATATTTCCAAGCAGGGGCGCGTTCTCGCTTCGCGCCGTCCGCCAGGAGTCTCCCAGATTCTCAATAGGATTGCGCACGCGCGTGATTCCAAATTCCCGCGCGACACGTCCGACCGCGCCCATGACCCGCGGATGGACGTGCGTATGCTTGTGCGTATCAACATGAGTCAGCTCGATCCCGGCGCGGCGGATTTTTTCGAGCTGAGCGCGCAATTCCCTTTCGATTTCCTTCGTGCGCACGCTTCCCACGCTCACTCTAGCCACGAGTGCGCCCAGCGATAGCGGCAAGCGCCCTTGCGCGTCCGCAAGGGATGAAATTTCTTCCTTCGGAGCGACTGAGAATCCCCCGGTGAGAACGAGATGGCATCCAATTCCGAGAGCCGGATTGGCTTTGGCCCGCGCGACGGCGTCATCAAACGCGGGACCGTTCGCCATCAGCGTGGCGCTGGTCAGAATCCCATCACGGTGCGCGCGGACGATTCCTTCGTTGACGCCCGTGGTGTATCCGAAATCATCCGCGTTGAGAATTAACTCTTTCATTTTGATTTGAGCGTATCTTCCGGCGGGAGAGAATGTTATCACGCCGCGACGAGGTGGCGAGACCTCGAGCGGTTCGCGCAACAAGGCAATTTGCGCGCCACATTTTTGCACGACACACAAAAATTGATGAATGTTTTGTGAAAGTTTTCAACAGCTCTGTTGAAAACCGTGTGGAAAAGTCTCGACGGCGATTCGAAAGCGCGCGCCAGAGTTGGGCTTAGCCCTCTTTGCACAAATTCCGGGCAGATTTGCCTTCCGCAAAATATTTTTAGAGAAGTCGAGACGCTTCGCGGTGATTTTGCGGGAAAAAGAAAGTGTCACGCGGAAAATACTTAGAAACATTGGGGCAGAAATTTCTTAGTACCAATGCGGCGGCGGTTCAAGCTTGATTGAAACAGACTCTTCGTCCTTGTCTATGTCATACCACTTGCCGAACGTATGCCAGCCCGTCGCAATCACTTGGATCATAATCTTGCCCTGCGGAATCTCGGGGACTTTCACCGCACCCTCTTGATTCGTCTTGAAGCTTAGCTCGGCCAGTTTCTCATGGTGCAAGAAGCCGCCCGACATGTAGTAGCGGACGTACACGCTGGCGTTGGAGACGGGCTTGTCGTGCGCGTCGGTGACCTGAATTCGGATCTTCGTGGTGAGCGAATCAGAGGACTTCTGCTCTTTCTGGTCCTGATTGCCTGATTGGTTCTGCGGCGCAGCCGGCGTAGCGCCTTCCTGGCTGGGATGAGTCTCCTGGGCGAGACCGATTCCAGCCCAGAGCAAGCCGGCTGCCAGTGAGGCACCCCACCGAAAATTCAGCCAGAACCGTTGGCGATTTGTCTGAAGTCTCATGACGCTCTGGTTTTACTCCAATTGGATGTATCGCTCAAGCTTCAGGTGCAGTCAACTTTTGAACTACGATGGCCGTAGCAGAGGGGCGGGCGAATCCCCTCATCGTTTCGGCGGCCCGACCGACTCCGTGATCCACTTGAGATAGTCGCGCATGCCATCAACAATCGGCAGTGCGATGATTTCGGGCAGCTGGTAGGTGTGCAAACGCCGCACCGCGCGCTCGACGGCTGCAAAACGCTTCCGGGAAGTCTTCAGGACGAGCAGAAACTCCTTTGCCGACTCAACTTTCCCTTTCCACCGGTAAATTGACCGCACGGGCGCCTCGACCACGTTGCCACACGCGGCGAGTCTCGCAGCCACCAACGAGCGGGCGATCTTCCGCGCCTGCAATGCCGACGCGCATGTGACCAGCACCACGATTTTGTCCGTCATCGCCACCTTTACTCTTGAGATGCTCTCTCCGGTGATTACTTGATACGCGCGGGTTGCGCGACAAGATACAATAGCGCCGCGTGACGAGCCAAGCGATCCATTTCGGGACTTCAGGCTGGCGCGGCATTATTGCCGAGGACTTCACTTTCCCGGGCGTGCGCCGCGCGTCGGCCGCGATTGCGGGCCACGTGCTCGCGCGAAAGAAATCCCCGACGTTGATCGTCGGCTGCGACACTCGTTTCTTCTCGCCGGAATTTGCATTGGCCGCCGCGGCGGTCCTGCGGTCCCACGGTTGCCGCGTGCTCCTGTGCGGCGAGGCCACTCCGACTCCTGTGATCGCGCACGCGATCCTGCACGGAAAGCTGGACGGCGGCGTGAACATCACGGCGAGCCACAATCCAGCGGCGTACAACGGTCTGAAATTCTCCGGTCCCGACGGCGGACCCGCGCTGCCGGAGATCACAAAGGATATCGAGAAGCGCGCCGCAGCGCTCGCGGACGGGCCGCCAGATCATCACCAGATTGAGAACGACTTCCCCGGCATCAACCCGCGCGAACCATATTTTGAGCAGCTTCGCCGGATGATTCGATTCGACGTGCTGGCGAAAGCAAACGGCAGCTTCGTCTGCGATGCGGTCCATGGATGCGGCGCCGGATGGCTCGACCGCATTCTCACGGATCACGGCATTGCCGAAACCGAAATTCGGGCCGAACGCGACGTGCTTTTTGAGGGCACCGGACCCGATCCTTCCGAGGAAAACCTGGCGCCATTGATGAAAGCGGTCGCCGAAAAGAAAGCTCTCGCGGGCCTGGCGACCGATGGCGACGCCGATCGCTTCGGCATCGTGGACCGCGACGGCAGGTTCGTGTCGCCGAATCACATTCTCGGCCTCGTGTTCGACTATCTGCTTGAGACGCGCGGCTACAAGCTGGGCGCGTCCCGTAGCGTCGCGACCACTCAGCTGCTGGATGCGGTCGCCAAGCTTCACGGCGTAAAGATTTATGAGACGCCGGTCGGATTCAAGTACGTCGGTCCGCTTCTTCGCGAAGATAAGATCGCGCTCGGAGGAGAAGAAAGCGCCGGCATGACGATTCGCGGCCATCTTCCGGAGAAAGACGGGATTCTCGCGTGCCTCCTTGTCGCCGAAATGATCGCCGCGCGCCAGGCCTCGGTGGCCGATCAGCTCCGCGATCTTTTCCGCCGGGTCGGCCGCGAATTCTGGCCGGTCCGCATGAATCTCCATCTACCTGACGATGCACAGGCCAAATTGCCCGCCCGCTTGCGTGAGGACTTCAAGGAATTCGCCGGCCGGCGCGTGACGCGCACCGACCGCACCGATGGGGTGCAACTGACGTTCGACGATGGCGCGTGGGTTCTGATGCGGCCCTCGGGCACCGAGCCGGTCGTGCGCATTTACACCGAATCAACGACGCCGGCCGAATCCCAAAAACTCGCGGAAGACGCGCGCGCGTGGATCGTACAATGACGGAACCGACCATGAGCTTTGCCGAACAGCTGCGCGATTTTATCCGCCGGAACGCGAACTGGTTCCTCGCCGCGGCTGTGAGCCTGCTGCTGCTCCAGGATGTTTTCGGCACGCACGGAGTGCTGGCCATGCGCCGCGCGCAAAAAGAAGCCGCAACGGTCAAGGAAGAAATCAATCTGATCAACGAAGAGAACCGCCAATTGCAGGACCGCGTGAAATCGCTCAAGACCGATCCGCAGGCGATCGAGCACATCGCGCGCGAAGAAATGGGCCTGGCCCGCCCTGGCGAATATATTTTCAAGACTTCGCCGAAGCCAGCGGAGTCCCCGTCGCCTGCGCCGCAACCTGCCGGCCCGCCGAAGACTCCCTAGCCGCTTTGCGGCGTTCGCGGAACGCGCCCATTCGCGCCAGGATGTCTCCACCGCGGCCCTTCCACCGTGTCCGCGCCATGGCCAGCAGCACCATCGCCACGAAAATTACGAGCAAGCCGAGCGTTGCGGTCGGAATCGTTTGCGCCCGCTTGTGCAGAATCGAAAATCGGCCGTAAACGAATTCGATGTGCACCCAATAGACCAGCAGCGACGCCTGCCCCAGTTGTATCAGCGGGCTGAACCCGAGCTGACCCAGTCCCCAGCGGCACCACGCGTACACAGCCCAGGTGATGACCAACAGGACTCCCACTCGCGCGAGGAAAAAATTCGGGCTCGTGTGCCAGTAGTCGTACACGGCGTAAAGATGCACGGGCAGCGCGTCGAACCATGACGACAGGTAAAAGATCCCAACGCCAGCGACGCCGAAAAGAGCCGTGGCGCGGCCCGGATTTTTCGTTGGCCATTCGCTGAACAGGAGAAATCCCGTAGCTAACCCCGCGAATGCGAACGCCGCCCACGGGAAGATCGGGAAAAGCCACGCCTGCGGCACGTTGAAGGTATGGACGCCATTGATATACGACTCGAGATACCACGGCAGCCACCGCGGCCGCCACGTCGTCCATAGCGGCGGCGTGGCAAGCGAAATCCCGAGCGCGATCGCGCCCGCCAGAATCGCGTTGGCCGCCTGGCTTCTTGCCATCCAGTTCGCGGCGCCCATCAGCATCAACGAAATCCCGATCACGTTCAGCACGTCCACGCGGAGCAGATCGGTCCACGGCGCCCACGGCTGCCCGAGCACGAACTCCTGCACGCGAAACAGGAGTCCCAGGCCAAAGATTTCAGCGCCGCGCCGGATCGTGGTGAGCGCAATCGCATTCGGCGCGATTCCCTTTTTCCGCATCCGGTCCGTAAGCAGCGCGCTGGAAATCCCGGCGAGGAAGAGAAACAACGGGGCAGGCAGCGTGCCGCCCAACTGCGACCAGCGAATGAACGAGGTGTCCCGCGCCGCGCCGCCGAGCCACGAGTCGTAGCAGTGCGTCTGAAACATCAGAACGCAGGCGAGCCCGCGCATCCAGTCAATGTACGCGAGCCTTTGTTTTCCCGATGCTGCCGGCGGGTTTGGCACGCGACAGCATCGCCGAGGCCGGAAACCAAATCAAGTTCTTATCGCCTCGCGCGCGGCGTCCGGTAAACTCATCACGCATGGCAGGAACCGCCAAATCCTGGCAGATGAGTTTCCCGACGGCCTTCGTCGTGTGGGCATTCGTGGTGGCAGCCGCGGCGGTCGAAGGCGTTCGTCTCGGCTTCCACGGCCGCGCGTTTTTTATCGCACTCGGGATCGCGGCGCTGCTCTTCGCGTTCGAGTTGTTCCTCGCCGCGCCACGCGTCCTCGCTGCCGCCCAACGCGCGCTCGGTGGACGCGGCGCACTGCTCGCCCCGCTCGCGCCACTTTTCGGCGTTCTCCTTTATTCGCTCGCGGTGACGGGCGACTGGAAGATGTTGCTTTTCGGCGCGGCCTACGCCGTTCTCCCGGCGCTTCTTCTCGCAAGCAGCGCCGGAAAATCGCCTGGGACGTGGGAAGACTACGCCGCGCTTCTGATCATTTGGCTGCCGATTGCGCTTCCCGTTCCCTATCGCCTGATGTATCGGGTATTCCCCTACCCGCCGCCGCTGACGCACACGCTCTCGATTCTCATGGCGCTCAGCACGGCCGTCGCTGCGTTCGTGCTGCTGCGCCGCCTCGATGGGGTCGGCTACGCCGTCGCCTGGGGACGCGGCTTCACGGCGAATTTTGCGCTGCACTTCGCCATATTTGCCGCGATCGCAATACCGCTCGGACTCGAGATGGGCTTCCTGGTGTTTAACCCGTCGCTCGCGCGCGCGCGCAGTTCTCCGCTTACGGCGCTGGGAGTTTTGTTTTTTACCGCGTGGCCCGAGGAATTTCTGTTTCGAGGATTGCTGCAGAATCTGGTGTCACGAGCGCTGAAAAATCAGTGGGCGGGGCTGGTCGTTGCTTCCGTGATCTTTGGCTTTTCGCACATCTTCCACGCGCCATTCCCCAACTGGAAGTACGTGCTGCTAGCGACGATCGCCGGCTTGTGCTACGGGCACGTGTGGATGAAAACGCGGTCGCTCCTGCCCGGCGCGCTCGTTCACGCCCTCGTGGACATTTCCTGGCATATTCTGTTCCGATAAATCAGGGGCGTTGTCGGGGCTTGAATTATCTGCGCTGGTTCCTGCGCGCCGCGAGCTGCTGGGCCCGGCGCTCACCAAGCCTCTGCCCCAAATACAGGGCGACATTGATCGCGACGAGCGAGACAAAGAGCAGAAGCACGGTGCGCCCGACGGACATTCCGAGTTTGTGCTCGTTCCAATAGTAGTAAGCGACGAATCCGTTTGCCAGGAGAAGCAGGAATCTCGCAGGCGTCGTCACTTCACGATTCCAGCCAACGGACTGGAAGCCGTCGCGTACAATTTCTTCTCGATTCGTCCGGCGAGGAATGCTTTGCGCCCCGCTTCCACTGCGGCGCGCATCGCTTCGGCCATCAGCACCGCATCGTGCGCGCCGGCAATCGCGGTGTTCATCAGGACGCCATCCGCGCCGAGTTCCATGGCAATCGCCGCGTCCGACGCCGTGCCCACGCCCGCATCCACGATCAGCGGCACCTCCGTGATGCGCTCGCGCAGGATGCGCAGGTTCGCCAGATTTTGAATGCCCATGCCCGAACCGATGGGCGCGCCAAGCGGCATCACCGCCGACGCGCCCGCATCGATCAGCTTGCGCGCCACGATCAGGTCGTCGGTGGTGTACGGCAGCACGATGAAACCTTCCTTTACCAGCGTCCTGGTCGCCTGAATCAGCTGCTCGGTATCGGGGAAAAGCGTCTGCTCGTCGCCGATCACTTCCAGCTTCACCCATTCCGAAAGCCCGACTTCGCGCCCGAGCCGCGCCGCGCGCACCGCCTCGTCCGCCGAGTAGCAGCCGGCCGTATTCGGCAGGATGAATATTTTTTCGCGATCAATGTAATCGAGCAGCGATTCTTTCGTGCGATCGGTCAGGTTCACGCGCCGGACGGCCACCGTGACCATATCCGCGCCCGAAGCCGCGTGCGCTCGCGCCATTTCCTGAAAGCTGCGATATTTCCCGGTGCCCACGATCAGCCGTGAGTTGAACGCGCGCCCCGCAATCACCAATTGGTCCGTCATCGAGTTTTCTCCGCCGCTCATTCTACTCCGACGGCGCCCTCGGCTGTACATGCCGCGCTTCGATAAGCGAGGCTCAGCCCTTTTCCAACCGGCACGACCATATGTTCGAACCCTTTCAGACCAGCAACCGCGGAAAGATATCCGGCGATCTCGGCAGGGTGCGAAAGCACGTTATCGGCCAGCATCAGAACCGTCGGGGCGAGCTTGGGAAGCAATAGTCGAACTTGCTCCGGCGCGCTGCTCCGGTCACCGTCGAAAAATACGAAGTCGAACGGACCAGTAAGCTCGCTGACGATTGCCGTAGCTTCTCCCAATCGGAGGTCCACGTAATCGAGCAATCCTGCACGAATCAGGTTTTCACGGGCCATGGTCTGTTTGTCCGGGCTGCGCTCGATCGAAATGATCTTTCCGTCCGTCTCGGCCATAGCCGACGCAAGATAAATCGTGCTGTAGCCGTTTGACGTACCAATTTCCAGCACGCGCTTGGTTCTCGCACTTCGAGCCAGGATGCTCAGTAACTGCGCTGTTTCAGGCTCGAGATTGAGCATTTTCCGGGCGCGGTCTGACTCTCGGTCATCGTTTTCGCGCCCGTGGCGTTCAATAGAAGCAAGTAGATCAAGAAGCTGCGGCTTCATGGCTCCCCCGCGACGTGAAGAGAGCGACACGCGCTAAATCGTTCGCTGCGGCCGCGGTTCTTCCACATCCGCATACAGCCTCGCGATCACATCCTTATACCGCTCCTCGATCACGCGGCGCTTCAACTTCATCGTGTACGTCAGCTCGCCGCTTGCGTACGTGAAATCCTTCTCGATCAGCGCGAACCTCTTCGGCTTTTCATATTGCGCGAGAGGCGCAGTCAGCCGCTCGAGCTCCCGCGTATAGAGATCCCTGACCCACGGATCGGAAAGCATCTGCGCGTGCGTGGAAAATTCGCGGCCCGCCTTGCGCGCTTCTTCCTCGATCCCCGCAAAATTGACGACCACCAGCACAGACGTAAATTTCCTTGCGTCGCCTACGACCATCGCGTTCGCAATCAGAGGAGAAGTTTTCAGCAGGTTCTCGATCGGCGCCGGCGCCACGATTTTGCCTCCGGCCGTCTTCAGCAGCTCTTTCTTGCGGTCCGTGATGAGGAGGTAGCCGTCTTGGTCAACCCGCCCGATATCGCCGGTAAGCAGCCATCCGTCGGGCGTGAAGGCTTCGCGCGTCTGATCAGGTTTATTGTAATAGCCCTGCATCACGCATGGACCTTTGACGAAAATTTCGCCATCCTCGGCAATCTTCACCTGCACGCCCGCAATCGGCTTCCCTACGGTGCCCACTTTGTACGTCTTCGGATTGCTCGCGGTTACGACCGGCGAGGTTTCCGTGAGCCCGTAACCTTGATATATCGGCAAGCCCACCGTCCAGAAAAATTCCAGCAGCTCGACAGCGAGCGGGGCGCTTCCGGAGGTAAAGGTGCGAACTTTCCCGCCCATGCCGGCGCGGATTTTGGAGTAAACCATCAGGTTCGCCACGCGCCAGCGCAGCTTGACGCTCCATGCGACATTCTTGCCATACGCGCGCCACGGCGCCGCCTGCGTTGCAACGCGAAGCGCCCAATCGAAAATCGCGCGCTTCAATCCGGTTTCGCGGCGCCCCTTTTCGATGATGGTCGCGTAGATTTTTTCAAAGAAACGCGGGACCGCCGCCACCGTCGTGGGATGAACCTCGAGGAGCGCCTGCGATACCATCTCGGTCTGCTCGATGTAAGCAACCGTGACGCCGCGAAAAAAATAAGTGTAATCCACCACGCGCTCATACACGTGCGCGAGCGGCAAGAACGACAGACCCACGTCTCCCGGCAGAGTTTCGATGTCCTTCACCGAGTCGAGCGCATTCGACGTCAAATTCGCGTGACTCAGCATCACGCCCTTCGGCTCGCCCGTCGTGCCGGACGTGTAGATGATCGTGGCGAGTTGTTTTGCGGTCACTTCGGCCGCGCGGCTTCTGTATTGCGCGACGTCGGCGTCTCCGGCTGTCGCGATGAGCGCTTCGTAACGCAGGATATCGCCGTGCAAGTCGGCGGGAGGCGCGGCGGAAATTACGTGCTCGAGCGCCGGTAACTGGCCGCGGCACTCGGCAATTTTCCGCGCCTCTTCCTCGCCCGAAGTGAAGACGACGCGCGCACCCGAGTCCTTCAAAATGTAGGTGAGCCGGTCAAGCGACTCGTGGAAATAAACGGGCACGCTGACCGCGCCCAACCCCTCGATGGCAAAATCCGCAATCGCCCACTCGGGACAGTTAGGAGCGAACAAGCCCACACGATCGCCGGGCCGAATGCCGAGTTCGGCAAGCGCTCGGGCAAGGCCCGCCACGCGGCGCAGCATTTCCTTCGCCGAAATCGAGTCCCATACCGCGGCTTGCCCGCCACTCTGCTTGCGATACATTTGCGCGCGCGGATTCGCGTACGTATCCACGGCATCGAGAAAACATTTCGCGATGGACGGATACTCTGAAGTCATCGCCGCCACTCTAGCCCATTGGCCGCGCGCCGCGCAATGCGCCGCCCTGCTTGCGACCGGAGAACAGAGTTCCGACCACCTCGCTCTTGCACTCCGCCTGATCCGTACTAAGATGATCCGGTGAATGCCCGGATCGAACATGCGAAATTGCGGGGAGACCAGCGATGGTGAGGCTCGCCGCCGACGAAGCGACCGGATATGTGCCCGTGCGCGCCCCGCGCGGCACATCCCTTTCCTGCAAAGGCTGGCAGCAGGAGGCGGCGCTGCGGATGCTGATGAACAACGTCGATCCCGAGGTTGCCGAAAAGCCGGAGGATCTGATCGTTTACGGCGGACGCGGCAAAGCGGCGCGCAACTGGAAATGTTTTCACGCCATCGTCGCATCGCTTCGCGCGCTCGAAAACGACGAGACGCTTCTCGTGCAATCCGGCAAGCCGGTGGGAATCTTCCGAACGCACTCCTATGCGCCGCGCGTCCTGATCGCAAATTCGAATCTGGTCGGCCATTGGAGCGACTGGAAGAACTTCGACGAGCTCGACCGCGCGGGCCTGATGATGTACGGCCAGATGACCGCCGGAAGCTGGATCTATATCGGGTCCCAGGGAATTCTGCAGGGCACGTACGAAACGTTTGCGGCGGCTGGCCGCAAACATTTTCAGGGCGATCTTGCTGGAAAGCTTGTCGCCAGCGGCGGGATGGGCGGCATGGGTGGCGCGCAGCCGCTGGCTGCGACACTCAACGGCGCGGCTTTTCTTGGAATTGACGTTGATCCTGAGCGCATCAAGCGGCGCGTGAAGAGCGGCTACTGCGATGTGATGGTGAACGACCTTGATGAAGCGCTCCGCATCCTTAAAAATGCCGTCCGCACGCGCGAAGCTACATCGGTTGGCCTCGTCGGAAATTGCGCTGACGTCATACCTGAACTCGCCCGCCGCGGCGTCGTCCCCGATCTGCTGACCGACCAGACCAGCGCGCACGATCCCCTGGGCGGCTACATCCCACAGGGACTCAACGTCGAACAAGCCGCCGAGCTTCGCCAGAGCGATCCTGACGCGTATCAAAAGCGCTCGCTGGAATCCATGGCCCGGCACGTCGAAGGCATGCTCGCGTTGCAAAAGTTGGGCTCAATCACGTTCGATTACGGCAACAACATCCGCACGTTCGCCTTTCAGCAAGGCGTGAAAAACGCCTACGATTTTCCCGGCTTCGTGCCTGCATACATCCGTCCGCTTTTCTGCGAAGGCCGCGGTCCCTTTCGCTGGGCCGCGCTGTCCGGCGAGCCATCCGATATCCATCGCACGGACAAGCTTGTGCTCGAAATGTTCCCGCACGACGAAATCCTGTGCAGGTGGATCGCGCTGGCGCAAAAGCGCGTGCGGTTTCAGGGTTTGCCGTCGCGCATCTGCTGGCTGGGATATGGCGAGCGCGCGAAATTCGGTCTCGCGCTCAACGATCTGGTGGCGCGCGGCGAATTGAAAGCGCCCATCGTCATCGGCCGCGACCATCTGGATTGCGGCTCTGTCGCCTCACCCTATCGCGAGACCGAAAAAATGCGCGACGGCTCCGACGCCGTGGCGGATTGGCCGCTGCTCAACGCCCTGCTCAACACGGCGAGCGGCGCGAGTTGGGTTTCGATTCACAACGGAGGCGGCGTCGGCATCGGCTACTCTCTGCACGCCGGGCAGGTCATCGTCGCCGACGGAACCAAGGAAATGGCCGCGCGCATCGAACGCGTTCTGACCAACGACCCCGGCATCGGCGTCGCCCGCCATGTGGACGCCGGCTATCCCGAGGCCATTGATTTTGCCCGCAAGTCCGGCGTCAAAGTTCCGATGCTCTGATGGGCGATCCGTTTTGTCGCAATAGTGTTTTGTAACTTTACGCGCTAGTATCGGGGCCACTGCCGTGCCCGATTGGCTGATCACCGGCTGCTCGGAGCTGCTCACGCTGCGGGGATCTGTCCCGCGACGCGGACGAGCGCTCGCGGAATTAGGTTTGATCCGCGATGGCGCACTGCTTGTGCACGGCGATCGAATTACCGCGGTGGGCCCGCGCCGCCGCATCGAACGCCTGAAGGAAGCGCGCCGCGCCGAGAAATTGGACTTTGGCGGCCGCGTGGTCCTTCCCGGTTTTGTTGATTCGCACACTCACCTGATTTTCCCCTCGAGCCGCGCGGCCGAATACGAGCAGCGCATTTCCGGAAAAACGTACGCGCAGATCGCGCGCGCGGGCGGCGGAATCCGCTCCACCGTGACGAATCTTCGGCGCGCCTCCTCGAGTTCCCTCCGCGACCGCGCGCGGGCGCATCTTCGGCAATTCGCCGCGCACGGGACCACGACACTCGAAGCCAAGAGCGGGTACGGCCTCGATTGGAAGAGCGAGCTGAAGATCCTCGACGTCCTGCATCAACTGCATCAGCAGCAACCGCTCGATATCGCCTGCACATTTCTCGGCGCGCACGTCGTTCCGCCGGAATTTCGCCGCCGTCCCGACGCCTACGTGGATCTACTCGTGAAGCGCTGGATTCCCACGGTTGCGACTGCCGGGCTCGCGGAGTTCTGCGACGTTTTCTGCGACCGCGGCGCGTTCACATTGGCGCAATCGCGACGGATTCTGACGGCGGGCCGCGCGTGCGGGCTGGTGCCTCGCATCCATGCCGAGCAGCTCGCGCACACGGGAGGGGCTCGCCTGGCGATCGAGCTGCACGCCGCGAGCGCCGATCACCTCGAAAAGGTGGACGGCGGCGACATACGCGCTCTCGCACTCTCAAATGTCGTTTGCACTTTGCTGCCGGGCTGCTGCTTTCACCTTGGTCTCGGGCACTTTGCTCCGGCGCGTGAGCTGATTGATGCCGGCGCCATCGTCGCGCTGGCCACGGACTTCAACCCCGGCACCAGCCCAACGCTCAGCATGCCGATGATTCTGTCGCTTGCCTGCGCGCAGATGCGCATGACTCCCGCCGAGGCTATTTCCGCCGCCACGATCAATCCCGCGTATTCGCTCCGCCTGCATGACCGCGCGGGCTCGCTCGAGGTTGGCAAGTATGCGGACCTCGCTGCGTTTGACGTGGCGAGCTATCGCGAAATTCCGTATTATTTTGGCGTGAACCTCTGCAGCCTGACCATGAAACGCGGCGCGATCATCCACTCCAAGAAGCGTTAAACCATGAAGCAGCTCGTCGAGTGCGTTCCGAATTTTTCCGAAGGCCGCGAGATGGCAAAGATAGACGCCATCGTGGACGCGATGCGCGCGGTCCCGGGCGTATATCTGCTGGCCCGGGAAAGCGACGCGGACCACAATCGCAGCGTGGTCACGCTGGTTGGCGAGCCCGCCGCGGTGCGGGAAGCGGCCGTGCGCGGCGTGGGAAAAGCCGCCGAATTGATTGACCTGACGCGACAGACGGGCGCGCACCCGCGCGTGGGCGCAACCGACGTGGTCCCGTTTATTCCCATCGAAGGCGTCACGATCGAGGATTGCGTGGCACTCGCGAACGAGGCCGGGCGGGAAATATGGGAGCGCTATCACATCCCCGTCTATCTCTACGAGGCCGCCGCGCAGTGGCCCGAGCGCGTGAATCTCGAAAACATTCGCCGGGGCCAGTTCGAAGGGCTTCGCGAGGAAGTGGTTCGCAACCCGCAGCGCGCACCGGATATCGGCGAGCCGCGCCTGCATCCGACGGCCGGCGCCACCGTCGTGGGCGCGCGCAAATTCCTGATCGCGTACAACATCAATCTGAATACTCCCGATCTCGATATCGCGAAGCGCATCGCCAAGACGATTCGCTTTTCCAGCGGCGGAATGCCTTGCGTCAAAGCCATGGGGGTGGACCTGCGCGCGCGCAATCTGGCGCAAGTCTCAATGAACCTGACGGACTTCCAGCAGACGCCGATCCATCAGGTCTTTGAAACGGTGAAGCGCGAGGCCGAGCGCCTCGGCGTGGGAATCGTCGGCAGCGAAATCGTAGGCTTAATTCCCATGCGCGCGATCGAAATGACTGCCGAGTTCTATCTGCAGGTAGAAAACTTTTCTCCGCAGCAGGTGTTAGAGAACCGACTGGAAGAATCTCTGATTGCGGCGGCAGAAAAGACTCCGGCAAAACTTGCCGGACTCGCGCAGCCGTTCATTGATGCCGTTGCGAATCCCACGCCCGCGCCCGGCGGGGGTTCGGTGGCGGCGCTGGCGGGCGCTCTGGGCGCCGCGCTGGGGCAGAAGGTGGCCGATATTTCGCGCAAGAAGAAATCTCTTGCGGCGCACGCCGAGCCTCTCTCGGATATAGCCGATGAACTCCGCAAGGCATCCCAGGCGCTCGCGGAAGGAATCGACCGCGACGCGGCGTCGTTTGAATCCGTGCTCACAGCGCACCGGCTGCCCCGCGAGACTCCGGACGAGCAGGAGTTCCGCGACCGCGCGATTCAGCAGGCGCTCATGGCCGCGGTTGAGGCGCCTTTGGAGATTGCGCGCAAAGCGGCAATGGTATTCGACAAGCTCGGGCAACTGGAACCGATGGCGGGCACGTCTATGTTGTCAGATGTGTGCGTGGGCCGGATGATGGCCGCGACCGCGGTTCGCGGCGCATTGGCGAACGTGAGTGTCAATCTGGAATCGGTCACTGATGCCACCTTCGACAGCCACGTACGTTCGGAGGTGCTGTCTCTTGAGTCACGGATTGACGAAAGTTCCGCGGCGACCGGCCGATAAGATAAAATGGGAAGTTCTGAGGTGAAGAAAACGTGAGAAATCCAATTCGTCGTACCGCTGGAATTGCCGCGCTGGCTGCTGGTTTCCTGCTGGCCGCCGTCGTGGTCGTTCCGCAGCATAGCTCGGCGGGTTCGCTCAGCACCGCGATCATCGGGATGTTCCCGAAACAGGTGGGCGAGTTCGCGTATGCCGATCTGAAATCGGCGCGAAAATATCCGTGGTTCCCTCAGCTTCGCGAGCAGCTGCTACCCAGCCGCTTCCGTGACTTCGAGAAATTCCTGGCAACGGCGGGCGTGGATCCGAACTCGCAAGTGGATGAACTCGCCTGGGGCGCGATTTCGCCTTCGAAGACCAGCGGCGAAGAAGTGGTCGGCGTAGCGCTTGGATCGTTCGATCCATCCTCCAGCGAGGAACGCTTCAAACAACAGAAACTGCCCATGGTCGAAGTGCACGGATATCATCTCTACGCCTTCGGCAGCGGAGCCGGCGCCAGCGATATTCTGTTCATGTTCATTGATTCGAATACCGCGGCCTTCGGACAACGGGATGCTTTGGAAAAACTGATTGACGTTCGCACCGGCGTCACGGAAAGCCTGCTGACGAACGACGTGCTATTTCCGCTGATCGGAGAAGCCAACGGCAGCGGGATCATCTGGGCGGTGCTCGACAAAGCCTACGCTCACATCGCCATGCAGCAATTGCTGCCGGAAGCGACGCAGTTCGCGCAGGCTGCCCCCATCGTCGATCGCATACGCGCGCTGACCATCGGCGTTGTCGCCGATAAGGGTATTGACGCACGCTTTCAGGCGGTCTGCGCCACTCCGGACGACGCGAACCTGCTGGCCGCGGGTATGCAGGGTGCACTGATGATGCGCAGGTATCAGGAGGCGCAGGATCACCCGGACCTCGCAGGCGCGCTCGATCAGATCCGCCTGGCGCCGAGCGGCGACCGATTGAAGATCGAAGCCCCCGTGAGCCAGGACCAGCTTCTCTCGCTGATCAAGACTCGCGCTTTCGCGACACCGATGTAGGAAGTACTCGGGATATTTGCTTCGAGTCGGCGGCCGAAACGAGTGGTGGCTCCGAGCAGAACTTGCGAGTCGAGTTTGCGAGCGGAAGTTGCGAGCGGATTAACCGGCGCTTCGCGTCAGGTCGTGGAACCAGACTTGGCCGTGCTGCACGATTTGGCGAGCGTGACGCGCACGCGGCCTTCGCGCCCGTCGCACCGGACGCGCTCCGTGACTGTTCCTTCCAGACGCTTGAGAATTCCCTCCGGCTTCGCGGCAGCGGACGATTCAATGGTCACTTCGACGCGATCGGGAAATTCCTCAACGAGAATCTTGGTGTTCGAGGCGCCGCTTCCCTTGCCGTTCGCGGAAATCAGCATCTCGCGAGAGGCTTCAACGGCGGCGGAAGCGACATGCTCCTGCGTTTTTTCGGGCAGCCCGGCTCGCTTCGCCGCGTGAGAGATAATCGCGCCGATCGAGGCAATCAGCCGCGGATCGTTGTCGAACGTGCATTCGACGCGGCTGGTCCGACCAGGCGGGACCACAGGAGCCATTCCGCCGGATTCAGGGTTCATCGGTGATCACCAGGTTCAGCCACTCGCACGTCGCACGCTTCACGGCAATCCGGGCAGTAGTAGAGACCGTCTTCACAAAGGCGGACGTGCTGCTGTGACTGGCAAAAACAGCAATACTTCTCGCACGTGCATTGCGCTTCCGGCTTATCGCATTGCGTGCAGACGGTCGTCACTGTGGCGGTCCTTCCGCTGTGGCCGGCGTCGCCTACTCTTCATAGTAGGCCACACCGCGTGCGCGAGACAAGCGCCGCCGGCGCAGCGAATGGCTCCGTGGATTTCTTCGCGAGCAGAAATCGCCGGCAAAATCCTTAACTTTTCGTGTTCCTGGCCTTCTCCACGGGTAAAGCGCGCTGTGCAGCCATTGTCGGCGCGATTTCCACGGCGGTTGCCGGCGAGGGGAACGAAAGCTCGCGGCCATCGGAGATCGCGGCGGCGGCTTCGGCCAGTGTTTCGGGCACGGGTGAAGCCATGGGCACCAATGCTCCTTCGGCCTCCTTCATAAACGTCAAGCCGTTCTCGACCCTGTCCCAGTCAATCGAGAGCACGTCGCCCAACGACACCTGGTTTGTCGCCAGCAGGCTCGCGAGCGGGTACACCACATGCCGTTCGATTGCGCGCTTCAGATGGCGCGCGCCATATTTCAGGTCCGTCCCTTCGCGCAGCAGAAAATCTCTCGCCGCCTGCGTGACGCGGAACAAGAATCTGCCCCTTGCTGTTTCCAGTACACGCTGTTGAACCATTCCGAGCTCGATTTCCAGAATCTGCTCGAGCTGCTGCGAGCGCAGGGGGTGAAATACAACTACCTTGTCAATCCGGTTCATGAACTCCGGCGAGAATTTCCGCTTCGCGGCTCCCGAGGCCGTTCGCTCGACCTTCTCGTCCAGCCCGACCTGGGATTCAGGCCGCACCAGAGGAGCAAATCCCATTCCGCCGGTCATCAGCTCGGTGATTTCGCCGCCGCCGAGGTTCGACGTCATGAAAATCATCGTCTGGGACAAATCCACACGGCGGTTGTCGCCGAGCGTGAGCGTCGCCTTGTCGAGTATGCCAAGCAGCAATTGCCACAGCGCGTCCGACGCCTTCTCGATTTCGTCGAACAGCAAAAAGCTGATCTTCAATTTATCGGTATGGTGCTGCGAGAGCGCTTCCTGAGTGATCAGCGGATGCGTCTCGCGGTGCCCCAGGTATCCCGGAGGCGAGCCGATCAGCTTCGCAATTTCGTGCGAATGCTGAAATTCGGCGCAATCCACTTTGATCACCGCGCGCGGATCGCCGAACAACACTTCGGCCGTCGCTTCCACGACGCGCGTCTTCCCCGCCCCTGTCGGCCCGAGGAACAAGAGATTCCCCACCGGCCGCCCGGGCGAATTCAGGCCGGCGCGAAACACCTGATACAGGTCCACCACGGCCTGCACCGCTTCGTCCTGCCCCACGATTTTCCGACGCAGCCCACCCTCAAAATCGCGCGATTCCACGCTGCGAAGGGTCGGGTCGAGTTGTAGTGCTTGCGCGCCCATGGTCATGCTCCCTACCGGAACTTTCTGCCGCTTTCAAGATTGCGAGGTTCGGACCGCTCGAATTGATCGAGCTTGACGTCCACCGTCGAACGCAGCAATCGCAATTGCGTGACCAGTTCCCGGCTCGAATTGGCTCGGTCCGTCAGCACCAGCATCGGCGGCGACAGATCGGCCAGGTCCAGGTTAAGGTTTCGAAGCGAATGCATCAGGTTTTGCAAATATAGCGACCGTATATTGAACAGCTCGACTCGGCTGCTCACCCGCTCGCGCAGGTGCGACCAATCCAAATCGAGGAAAGGGTGGCTCCGCGAAACAGTGCGGACCACTTCGTCGGTGATACGCGGCCGTTCCCCCAACCGCGCGAGCTGCAACTGTTGCACTTTTCCCTGCCGGCGCACGTTGTGCACCAGGAAATAGGTGTTGCCTTTTCGCCGAACGAAAGCCACAACTGTCTCCTTTTAGCCGGGCACTACGTCTCACTGGGCCGTAGTGTATGACCCATCCACTACACCGTCAATGGTACGATGCTATAGATGGCGGGGAGTTGCATCGAATTGGTTAATGCTTGTGAGGAACCTGCGCCAGTGCTGGGAATGCTGCAAACAGGGGCTTTCCCGCGCTTTTCGCACGGCAACGGTGGGCAAACATCTATCGTACTCATTAAGATGCTGAATCGAGCGGCCGCGTAGCCCGCAAGGAGTCGAAAACATGTCCTGGGATCCCGTCTATCAGCTGGTAAAACGAATCCCGCGCGGACACGTGACCACCTACGGAGAATTGGCGCGCAAGCTTCGGTTTCGCGGAGGCGCGCGCGCCGTTGGCTACGCGATGGCCGCATGCCCGAACGGCCGGGGCATTCCGTGGCATCGTGTGGTTGGCGCGGGAGGGCGTCTGATCATTCGGGAACCGTACGGCAGTCTGCAGCGGCGGTTGCTGGAAACGGAAGGCGTGACGATCGAAGGCCGACGAATTGATATGGAGCGTTACGCGTGGGCGCCGAAGAAGAAATCGGCCGGACGCAAGCGCGCGACGAAGCGCTGATTCGCGCCGCCATCGCGATTGTGTTATAGAATTGCCTCCCCGAGACAAAGGGATTCATTCCGTGGGCGAGCCAATCATACAGGTCGAGGATCTATACAAAAGCTACGGCGCCGTGGAAGCGGTGCGCGGCGTCAGCTTTGCGGTCGAGGAAGGCGAAGTGTTCGGCTTGCTCGGACCGAATGGCGCGGGGAAGACATCCTGCGTGGAAATCCTCGAGGGACTGCGCACGGCGGATCGCGGCAAGGTGCGCGTATGCGGGCTCGACCCGGAAACGAGCGGCGAGCGCTTCAAGGAAAAGATCGGCGCGGTCCTGCAGTCTACCGCCCTGCCGGACAAGCTCCGCGTGAAGGAAGCCCTCGATCTTTTCGCCCAGTTCTACAAAAAACGCGCAAACACGGATGATTTGCTGCGGCGATTCCAGCTCGATGAAAAGCGCGACGCGTTCTACAGCCACCTTTCCGGAGGCCAGAAGCAGCGCCTGGCGCTGGCAATGGCGCTGGTGAACGAGCCCGACGTCGTGTTTCTCGATGAGCCGACGGCGGGCCTCGATCCGCAGGTGCGCCGCGAGATTTACGACATCATCGAAGAGCTCAAGCGCGGCAGGAAAACGGTACTGCTGACCACGCATTATATTGAGGAAGCCGAACGGCTGTGCGACCGCGTCGCCATCGTGGATCAGGGACGCGTGATCGCGCAGGGGACGCCGCGCGAGTTAAAGCAACGCTCCGCCGGCACGACTCGCATCGAGGTCCGTCTCGCGCGCCCTCTGACCGACGGAATGCTCGGGCGCCTCGAGGGCGTTGCCAATTGCCGCGAATTTGAGGGCACCTTCGTGCTCCATTCCGCCCGGCCGCCGCAAACGATTGTGGCGCTCGTCAAGCAGCTCGAGGCGGAAAACAACGAGTTGCAGAGCCTGGAAATGTTTTCGCCGTCGCTCGAAGATGTGTTCATCGAATTGACCGGCCGGCGGCTGCGCGAATGACGCGAGGATGACACTGGAATGAACGCCTTGAAACACACTTGGACACTGACTAAGATTCGCATCCGGCTGGCTTTGCGCAATCGCGCCTTCTTTTTCTTCAGCCTCGCGATGCCGCTCATTTTTCTGGTAGGCGCGGTCGTTTTCTTTGGCAAGCGGACGGAATGGGTGGGTTACATCCTCGGCGCCATGCTGACGACGACCGTGATGGGAAGTTTCTGGGGGCTGAGCGTCCAGCTTGTCACGTTCCGCGAGCAAGGCATTTTGCGGCGCTTCCGGCTTCCGCCCGTGGGCGCGGGACCGATGCTCGCTTCGAGTATTCTTTCCAACTATTTCATGGCGTTGCCCGTGGTCGCGATTGAGATTCTGGTCTGTCGCTGGGTGCTCCACATGCAATCGTGGGGAAATCTGTGGGCCATTTTCGTGCTTGTGACGATCGGTTCCGCGACGTTTTCGTCTCTCGGGCTGATCGTCGCGAGCGTGACCAACACCATGCAGGAAACACAGATGATCAATAACCTCATCTGGATGGCGTTTCTTTTTCTTTCGGGAGCCACGATTCCGCTCGCCATTTTCCCTCATTGGATGCAGCGAGCGGCGCTGTTCATTCCGGCGCAATATTTAGCCACGGGTCTGGAATCGGCCGCCACGAGGGCGTCAACGCCCGCCGAGGTACTGGAGGATTTTCTTGCGCTCGCCCTTGGATTTTGGGTCGCGTTTGAAGTTTCACGCCAGCTTTTTCGGTGGGAACCAGAAGCCAAGTTGCCCCGTCGCGCCAAGTTCTGGGTGCTCGCGGCGCTGGTGCCTTTTCTGCTGTTCGGGAGTTGGGAAAACGTGTGGGGCACAAGACTTCACCGCGTGAGCGCGAATTACCTGGCGCTGAGACTGGCGGCATCCGGCGCTCAACAATCTCCCGCGGATAAATAATTCCGCGGCGCGGTGACATTCGCGGAATCCGCCCTACGGCGGCCTACATCCAAGGCTGAAGGACAGGAGAATCGATGAAGGCGATTCGCGTAAAGGAATTCGGCGGACCCGAGGTCATGAAGCTTGAAGAAATGCCGGACCTGAAACCCGCCGCGGGGCAGGTTGTCGTTCGCTTGCGCGCCATCGGCGTCAATCCGGTTGATACCTACATGCGCGCGGGCACGTATCCGCGAAAGCCTTTCCTGCCCTGGACGCCGGGAACCGATGGCGCCGGTGCAATCGAATCCGTGGGCCCCGCTTCGAATAGTAAGGATGCAGCGCGATTCAAGCCCGGCGATCGCGTGTACATCGCCGGCAGCCTGAGCGGCGCTTACGCCGAGCAGTCGCTTTGCGACGAGCGCTTCGTGTTTCCTCTGCCAGCGAACGTTTCTTTCGCGCAGGGCGCGGCCATGCACATTCCATACTCCACCGCGTTTCGCGCGCTCTTTCATCGAGCGCGGGCGCGCGGAGGCGAGACGGTCCTGATCCACGGCGCGAGCGGAGCCGTGGGAATCGCGGCCGTGCAACTCGCGCGAGCCGCGGGGCTGCGCGTGATCGGCACGGTCGGCTCCGATCGCGGGCGCCAGCTTGTCGCCGCGGAAGGCGCTGACGAGGTGCTCGATCACAACGCACCCGGCCATTTCGACGAAGCCCTGGCGCTGACCGGCGGCCACGGCTACGACGTGATTATCGAAATGCTCGCGAACGTGAACCTGGGCCGCGATCTTCCGATTCTTGCACCCAAGGGGCGCGCCGTCGTGGTGGGCAATCGCGGCAACGCGGAAATTGATGCGCGCAACATTATGACCCGCGACGCGACGATCCTGGGAATGAGCATGTGGAACGCTTCGACCGAGGATGTCGTCAGCATCCATTCGGCGCTCGTCGCGGGGCTGGAGAACAAAACTCTTCGCCCGGTGATCCGACAGGAGATTCCCCTCGCCGAAGCGGCGCGCGCCCATAAAACGGTGATGGAAGCGGGCGCGTACGGCAAAATTGTTCTGATTCCGTAAATTGTTTATTCGCACGGAGGCTACACTTCATGCAACGAGCAGCCACCGCCGTCTGGAACGGCACGCTGAAAGACGGAAAAGGAACAATCTCGACGGCGAGCGGCGTTCTTTCCAGCGCGCCGTATTCCTTCTCCACGCGGTTTGAAAATGGACAGGGCACAAATCCCGAGGAGCTGATTGCCGCCGCCCACGCCGGCTGCTTCACCATGGCGCTTTCGGCCCAGCTCAGCACGATGAACTTCACGCCGGAAAGTATTCGGACCAAAGCCGCCGTCTCGCTCGAAAAACTCGATGCAGGATGGACGATTTCCAAAGTTCATCTCGACGTGGCTGCGAGAGTTCCCGGGATTTCGGCCTCCGCCTTTGAATCGGCGGCTGCAAGCGCAAAAGCGAATTGCCCCGTGTCGCGACTGTTGAAAGCTGAGATCACGATGACGGCGAGCCTGGAGCAAGGGGCATGATCGTCCCCGCCGTAGCCGGCGTGATGATCGTTGTCGTCGTGCTATGGGAGGCGTTCGAGACCGTGATTCTCCCGCGCCGGGTCAGGCGCCGGTTTCGATTGGCGGTCCTGGTCTACCGGACCACGTGGATCCCCTGGAGAGCGCTGGCCCACCGCTTCCGGGACGCGAAATCTCGCGAGACGTTTCTCAGCTTCTACGGTCCGCTTTCAATCCTGATTCTATTCGCCGTCTGGGCTGCCGCTATAATTTTCGGTTTCGCGCTGCTCTACCACAGCGGCGCCGCCCGGGACTCAACACATCCCACTTTTGAGACCTCGCTCTATCTGAGCGGCACCACGATGTTCACGCTGGGCCTCGGCGATGTGATTCCGCACACCTGGCCGGAACGGTTCATGGTGGTAGTCGAGAGCGGAATAGGATTCGGCTTTCTCGCGCTGGTCCTGAGCTATTTGCCGGTAATCTATCAGGCGTTCTCCCGCCGCGAGGTAAATATCGTTCTGCTCGACGCGCGCGCGGGTTCGCCCCCCACCGCCGCCGAAATCCTGCGCCGCCACGCAGGGCCGCGCGGGGCGGAGGCGCTCGAGAGACTCTTCTACAACTGGGAGCATTCCTCGGCCGACATTCTCGAAAGCCACGTGTCGTACCCAAGCGTTTGCTACTTCCGTTCGCAGCACACCAATGAATCCTGGATCGCGTCGCTTACAGCGATTCTCGACTCGTGCAGTTTCCTGCTGGCGTATGTGGATAGCACGGCTTCGCGGCAGGCCCGCCTCACCTTCGCGATGTGCCGCCACACGGTAGTTGATCTCGCGCAGCTCTTCAACGAGGCGCCGTCTGCTCACGAGGAGGATCGCCTGCCAGCTCCTGAGCTGGAGCGCCTCCGCGTGCTGGTCGCAAAAGCCGGCTTCCAGCTTCGCGACGACGAGGCCTCGCACAAGAAGCTCGTGGACCTTCGCGCGATGTACGAGCCCTACCTTCAGGCTCTCTCGCGTTTCCTTTATATGGAAGTTCCCCCCTGGATTCTGGCGAAGGAAATCACGGATAACTGGAAAACCAGCGCGTGGGGCCGCATCTCCGGCATCGCCGGTCCCGATCTCCAGGGCCCCGACGATCACACCGACTGAAGCCGTCCGTCGCCGTCCAATTTCCATGCTGATGAGACGGGGCGTCCCTCCGATCGATTCTAACTATCTGAAAGTGAACAACATCCGCGCCATTTGGGAAATCGTCAGTCGGCCTATATTTTTGCGACTCCCTTCTACCCTTTTGTGTGTGACAGGCAAGGAACAACTTGGCCCGCCGAGGTGAATTCCTCGGCTCATCCGGAGGCACTGAGAAATGACCAACGAACGCGAGCCCAAAGCCAACCTGGCGCCGAAATTTCCTTTGAGTGTGCTACTGGTGGAAGACAATCCGGCGGACGCAGAACTTTGCCTGGAGTTCCTGAGCAAAGCGCAGTTCGACATTCAATTCGATCTGGTCACGACGGCGGAACAAGTTATCGCCCAGATACGCACCACAAACTATGACATTGTCCTCGCGGACTACAACTTGGGCTCCTGGACCGGCATGGACGTGCTGAATCTACTCACTAAAGAGAACTGCGATCTTCCATTTATTCTCCTCACGGCAGCGCTCGGCGATCAAACAGCGGTTGAATGCCTGAAGCACGGAGTCTCGGATTATGTCTTGAAAGATCGCATGGACCGGCTACCCGTGGCTATTTATCGAGCTCTGGAACAAAGGGCAGCACGGAAAGAGCGCGAGCGCTCGAAACGCTCGCTGATGGCGAGCGAAAGGAAGTTCCGTACGCTCGCGGACGCGATTCCAACGGCAGTCTTCCTCGAGCAGGGGACGCGGTGCATCTACGCGAATCGCGCCGCCGCGATCCTGACCGGTTACAGTCGCGAAGAACTTCTCGCGAAGAGCTTTTCGCAGTTGATGCCGGAGGATTTAAGAAAAGGGCTGGCTGAGCGATTCAACGGCGGCTTGGACGCCGACACGCCTGCGGCCAGCTACGAAACGCGGATACTCACGAAGGAAGGCGAGCCACGGTGGCTGAACGTAACCGTAGGGGTATTCCAAATTGATGGGAGACTGGCGGCTCTCATCAGTGCGGTTGACGTGACCGGTCAACGAGGCGCAGAGAAGAAAGTTTTAACTGAGGACGACCTCGCGTCCGAGCGCCTCCGCCGCATTCCTTCGCGCGACATTCATTTTACCCACCTCGTTCAAGCCAACACTTTGTAGGACGGCAGCGACGATCAAGAACTGCGCGGCCAGATCGCCAGCATTTGCCGTTACTATCTACCCGCCCACTGAAGTTCCCGGAACCCGCGCGTCAGCTCGCGTTTGACTGCAGCCCGTGCGGGCCGCCAAATTGGCCTTGTTTTACGCACGTTCCGCAACATGCCGCCCCTGCGGATGAAAATGCGTGTGCTATAATTTCGCCTTCAGGGATCGATAAAAGTTTCCTTGCATGGTGCGGAGAGATTCATGAGCCTGCCCAAGACAGAAAAGATCTGGCACAACGGCAAATTCATCAAGTGGGACGACGCCACGATCCATGTGCTGTCGCACGTCGTCAGCTATGGCTCGGCAGTCTTCGAAGGGATCCGCTGCTACGACGCGCCGCAGGGCCCGGCGATTTTCCGGCTCCGCGAGCACATGCAGCGCCTGATCAACTCCGCCTACATTTATCGGATGGAAGTTCCCTACACGCTCGATGCGCTCTGCCAGGCGAGCCTCGAGCTTGTGCGCGCCAATAAGGTGCCCGCGTGCTACGTGCGTCCCATCGTCCTGCGCGGTTATGGCGATGCGGGCGTGAATCCCATGAACAATCCCATTGAGGTTTATTTGGCTTGTTGGGAATGGGGAAAATATCTCGGCGAGGAAGCGCTGCGCGCCGGCGTGGATGTCTGCATCAGCTCGTGGAATCGCCCGGCACCGAATACGCTTCCGCAGATGGCCAAAGCCGCCGCGAATTACATGAACTCGCAGCTCATTCGCATGGAAGCGAAAGTGAATGGCTACGAGGAAGGAATCGCGCTCGACACAAACGGCTACGTAAGCGAAGGGTCGGGCGAAAACATCTTCGTGGTGATGAACGGCTCCGTTTCCACGCCACCGCTGGCGAATTCCGCGCTGCCCGGCATCACGCGCGATTCGATTATGAAAATCTGCCGCGACCTCGGCATACCTGTCGCCGAACAGGTGATTCCGCGCGAGATGCTTTATATCGCGGACGAGGTTTTCTTCTGCGGCACCGCCGCCGAAGTCACTCCCGTTCGCTCGATTGACCGCATCAAGGTCGGCGCCGGCGCGCGCGGCCCCATCACTAAGCGCATCCAGGACGACTTTTTCGCCATTACCAGCGGGAAGACGCCCGACCGCCATGGCTGGCTCTCTCCGCTGAACGTCCCAAGCGCCGCCGTCCGCTGAGCTTCGGCGGAAATAAAAGCACGGTGATGTTGCATCCGGGTATCACTGGCGCGCGGCCATAAACGCAGCTTTGGTAATCCCAGCGGCCATTGACGATCGTCTAACTCGCGATTCTTTGACTCCCCCTCCCCAATTCAGTAGAATCCGCGCGGTCGAGAAAGAGGCGCATGTACAGTCTTCCGCAGAAACTGTTCGCCGAATTCATCGGCGCCTTCGCTTTCGTCTACATCAGCGCCGGTTCGATTTGCGCCGATCAATATTTGGCCGCCACGGGCCAAGGCGGAGTGGGACTCCTGGGCATTGCAGTCGCCAGCGGGCTCGCTTTCGGCATCATGGTCACGGCTCTTGGGCACGTTTCCGGCGGACACTTCAATCCCGCAATCACGATTGGCTTTTGGGTCACGCGACGATTGGGCACGCTGCACACCATTTCCTATTGGATCGCGCAATTGCTCGGCGCCACGGCGGCGGCGTATCTGATTAAACTCACCATCCCGGACACCACATGGACCGCCAAGGCCCTCGGCTCAATCACGCCGGACCTAGGCGGTGACTTCACTCGCGCCCACGGCATCGCGATCGAAGCCGTCATGACGTTCCTGCTCGTCTTCGTCTTTTTTGCCACCGTCGCGGACGCCAAAGGCGCATTTAACAAGATTGCAGGCTTCGCCGTCGGCCTCGCGATCACGATGGACACCCTGTTCGGTGGCCCGTTCACGGGGGCGGCAATGAACCCGGCTCGCGCGTTTGGCCCTGCGCTGGCGACAACCCACTGGCAGAACCATGGCGTTTATTGGGCGGGTCCGCTGCTCGGCGGTGTGATCGCGGGAGTCCTGTACGACCGCATGTTTCTCCGCGATCAGCCCCCCGCCTAGCGGCTTTCGACTGTCATCCTTCCTCTTTCGGCCCGTCCTTCTGCTTCCGTTGCGCCCCTAGAAACTCGCTTCCCAGGCGTCCTTGTGGGGGTACTAGAACCCATGCTAGTTTTGGCTTCAGATTGGTAACCGGGGAGTATTCGCGATGGCCCTGAATATTGATGATCTGCTGCGCCGCGCCGTTGATAGCCGCGCCTCCGACTTGCACCTGAAGGTCGGCAATCACCCATATCTCCGTGTGGACGGCTTGCTGAGCGGCCTCACCGACGTTCCCCGCATTACGCCGGAAGAGATGCTCTCGATGGCGTTCAGCATGATGACCAACCGACAGAAGCAAAAGTTCAAGGAAACGGCTGAGTTGGATATGGCTTACGGAGTCGCCGGCCTGGGCCGCTTCCGCGTCAACGTCTTCCAGCAGCGCGGCAACGTCGGCATGGTTCTGCGCGTCATCCCAACCAAAATCCGCACGATTGAAGAGCTCGAACTTCCGCGCATCCTCATGCAGGTCTGCGAAGAGCAGCGCGGCTTGATTCTCACGACCGGCACGACTGGTTCCGGTAAGTCCACGACGCTGGCCGCCATGATTGACCGCATCAATTCGCTGCGCGCCGAGCACATCATCACCATTGAGGACCCGATCGAATATCTGCACCGCGACAAAAAGGGATTCATCAATCAGCGTGAAGTCGAAGTGGACACGTCGTCGTTCTCGACGGCCCTCCGCGCCGCGTTACGCCAAGACCCCGACGTAGTGCTGGTCGGCGAAATGCGCGACCTGGAAACCATTTCCACGGCTCTGCTCGCGGCTGAAACCGGCCACCTGGTTCTTTCGACGTTGCACACGCTGGATGCCACCGAAACGATTCAGCGCATCATCGCCGTCTTCCCGCCGCCGGAGCAAAAGCAGATTCGTCTGCAGCTCGCCGGGACGCTCAAGGCGGTCGTCAGCCAGCGTCTGGTCCGCAAGAGCGACGGTACGGGACGCGTGCCTGCGGTCGAAGTCATGATTACGACCGGATACATTCGCGATTGCATCATCAATCCGGACAAGACTCGCATGATCCGCGAGGCCATCGCCGCCGGAACCAGCCAATACGGCATGCAGACGTTCGATCAATCGCTCTTCGATCTCTATTCGCGCAACCTCATCACACTCGAAGAAGCCCTGCTGCGCGCCTCGAACCCGGACGATTTCCACCTCCGCGTTCAGGGTATCCGTTCCTCCGCCGATTCCGCCCGCGAGGATATGGAACGCGCCATGAACGAATTCGAGCGCCTCGGCAAACACTAGCCGTCCGACGGGGATCTCCGTGCCGCACGCGGCGGCCATTTCTATTTCTCGGGAAGTTTGTCTTCGAGCTCACTAGCCAACTTGTGTACGTCCGTCGTTTTACTAAACGACTGAACCTCCTGCTTAGAGGAGTCCACGTTCACTCCCATGTGTTGGCAAAGTTTCTGCAGCATCTGAAGGATCGTCGTCAGCTCCTGCTCGGAAAGCATCCCGACCTGAAGATCCAGATGCGACCTTCGTTCCGACTGGCGAGACATTCGGCCTTGACTGATCAGCACGAAGATGGTCAAAAACACGCTTTCAGAAGAGACGACGAGCGCCAGCACTCCGAAGGGAAATGGATCAAATGGTTTGAATCCCGGGATTACTCCCAGGTTTAGCAAAGCCCACCCAAAGATTAGAATCACATGAGCGGCGAGGAAGCCCACGTTGCCAACAAGCTTCGTAATTATGTCGCTGACTCGCTCCGTGGTAGTCCGCCGGCCAAGGGCGTCATGCTCCAGTTTGGCGATTGCATCTATATTGCGTCCCGTCGGATTCGCCGCAGCTCGGGGTGGCGATGGGTTTTCCATGGATTAGCTCCTGGACGGCGCTCCTCATCGAGAGGACGCCAGACGTTGTTACTTTCCCACGCGCTGTGATGGCTGTCCCGCTGTTGCTAGGCCAACGCCTTGATGTATTTGTGCCGAAGCGTCATCGCTCGGCCGCTTTTTGTGCTGAATTGGCTTCTTCCCGCGGCTTATCTTCTTCCGAACGGTGGCTTTCTTTTGAGCTGACTTGCTCGCTGCACGTTTCTTCTTGACCATGCGGAAAGTCTATCACCGCTGCATCTGCCGTCGTGCCGGATAAGTCGGACTACCGGAAAACTGGCTCGTCGAGGTTTGGGCCCAACGGGTGACGCCTCGTCGTCGCGGCTCGCAGACTGACCCACCACCGTTTCCTTTACTTCCTTTACCTCCGTTGTCTCCTCAACTATCCTTCCACATGCGCTCCCGCTCCTCTCCGCGCAAGCTTGCCACCGAGCAGCAGCTTTACGGCTCGGCTCTCCGCGCTCTGATGCGCCGCGCGCATTCGATTCACGAAATGCGCGCATACCTGGAGCGCCGAGCAGAGGATAAGGAAGTGGTTTCCACGGTCGTCGCTCGCCTCCGCGAGAATCGGTATCTCGACGACGCTCGCTACGCGCTCGAGTACGCTCGTAACCACGCGCAATCGCGCCGCCAAGGACGTTTCCGCATCGCGCGCGAACTGCGCGGCCGCGGCGTTCCCGACCGGCACATCGAAGCCGCGCTCGATTCCGTCTTCGCCGAGACGGATGAGGCGGCGTCCGTAGGCACGCGCCTCAAGCGGCAGCTATCGCATGTTCGCGGCGCGCTCGGCCAGAACAAGATCGCCTCGATTTATCGCAGCCTGCTTCGCGCCGGCTTTTCTTCGGACATTATTCGCGCGGAGCTGCGCGGCGTCACTCACGGCGATCTGCCCGATTTGCCCGACACGCCCGACCCCGAGCTCTAAGGTGCGGCATGGCCGATTGCGAACGGGCTTAACGGGCCACGCTATCTTCGACTATGGCGTTCGCGGGCGGAAGAATGCCGAGATCCCTGTAGATCGGTCGAATGAGCTGGCGTATCTGCGGCAGGCGGGTGGCGAACCAGATCGCACCGGCGATACAGCACGCCCCGCTTAGCATCACGGTTCGCGGCGCCCCGATCGCGTGCGCCAGGGTGCCCGCGAGCAAACTCCCAAAAGGCGCCATCCCCACGAAAGCCACGGTGTAAAAACTCATCACGCGCCCTCGCTTGCTGTCGTCAACGACCGTCTGAATGATCGTATTGCTGGCGGCCATTTGCTGCATCAGTCCGAAGCCGCAAAAGAGCATGAGCACAAACGAAACCCAAAAGTTTCGTGACAGCCCGAAAAAGATCAGTCCTATGCCGAAGACTCCCGCCGAAAGTGGAATCATCCTTCCGAGCCCCAGCACGGTTCTTCGCATTGCAAGTGATATTGCTGAAACCAGGGCTCCCACTCCGACAGCCCCCATCAGAAAACCGAGCGTATGCGGGCCGCCCTTCAGAATTTTCGCCGCAAATATGGGCATCAACACTGTGAACGGCCATCCCATCAAGCTCACGATCGCGAACAACAGCAGGATGGTGCGAACCGGCGCGAATGTGGAGACGTACGTCCAGCCTT
>PMUS01000086.1 GCA_003166795.1 Acidobacteriota bacterium
TCGGCGATGATCTGCTGCGCGAGCGTGTTCTGCGGGTCAATCAACTTGACCTGCATGATCAGGCATTCCTCAAGATTGCGCGCGGCCACGCCGGGAGGGTCGAATTCCTGCACCACGGCAAGAGCTTCCTCGACATCATCCATCGAATAGTTTCCCGACTGCGCGATTTCATCGAGCGTCGCCGAAAGGTAGCCGTTCTCATCGAGGTTGCCGACGATCGTGTCCGCGATCTTACGGACCGTTTCGGTGCAGATGCTCACGCTCAATTGCCACGCGAGGTGATCGGTCAGGCTCGCCGGCGAGGAGAGGAACTTGTCGAACGAAGGTTTCTCGATTTCCTCGTGCTCGCCGCCCGCGGCGCGCTCCGCGCCCGTGTCGAGGTATTGCCCGAAGAAAGAACCGAAATCGAATTCATCAAATGGGTTGGGTGCGGGAGTTTCCGGAACTTTTTCCGTTTCCTTTTTGAGGAACGCTTCGTCGGTGTAGCTGTCGGCGGTGACGCCATCCTCGGCCAACTCTTCCAGAACCGGATTCGCCATGATCTCCTGATTGATCATCTCTCGAAGCTCGAGACGGTTCAGCGCCAGCACGCTGACCATCTGGACGAGGCCCGGCGTCAGAATCTGCTTCTGCGCCAGCCGGAGATGCAATTTGGGTGCGAGCCAGTTCATGGTGTCAGTTCAGCTTGAAGCCCTCTCCAAGATAGATGCGGCGAACGTCGGGGTCCGCAGAAAGTTCCGCGGGAGTTCCGGCCGCCAGGATTTTGCCGTCGCTGATGATGTACGCGCGGTTTGTGACCGCCAGGGTGTCGCGCACGTTGTGATCGGTCATCAGCACGCCGATTCCCGCTTGGCTCAGATCCCCGATGATCTTCTGTATGTCCACGACGGTGAGCGGATCGATCCCGGCGAACGGCTCATCGAGGAGAACGAAGGACGGGGAGAGCACCAGCGAGCGCGCGATTTCCAGGCGCCGCCGCTCGCCGCCGGATAGCACGTGAGCCTGGCTGTACCGAATTCCCTCGAGTCCCATTTGCGCCAAAAGCTCCTCGACGCGGTCGCGCCTTTGCTCGGGAGTGACCGCAAGCGTCTCTAAAACAGCCAACAGGTTCTCTTCGACAGTCAGTTTGCGAAAGACCGACGGTTCCTGGGGGAGGTAGCTGATGCCGCTGCGGGCCCGCAGATACATGGGGAGGTCGGTGATATCCTCGCCGTCCAGCATGACACGCCCGTAGTCCGGACGCGCTAGTCCGACCAGGATGTAGAATGTCGTTGTCTTTCCTGCGCCGTTCGGCCCGAGCAGCCCGACCACTTCGCCCTGTTGAATCTCCAGATTAATGTCGTTAACGACCTTCCGACCTCGATACGACTTCCTCAGATCGGAGGCTTGGAGTTTCAACATACCGGTTCATTTCTCAACCCGGTGCTTGGTTAGTGTGCGCGAACCTTCTTGCGAATCAATCAAAATCGTATCATTGGCCACAAAGAAGGTCAACGAATGGCCCGTGGTTGTGTCGCTGGAAGCATCAGCAATCGTGGGTTTGCCGCCGGAAAGCACGAATTTCCCGTCCGCGGCGGTGTATTCGGCCTGCTCGGCCATGGCGCGGCGGTCTCCTTGGCGCACAACCACCCTCCCCTGAGCCAGCGCCCTTTCGAGCTGCCGGCCCCCCGGTGCGCTCGCTGATGCGCCCGGGGAGACCTTTGAACCCGGTGCTGGTGCGCGGCCCCCTCCCGCTCCAGGCGGTGCTGCGTTGAGGAACAGGTCCAGAGTCCGGGATTCGAGATAGCCCTGGTCGGAACTGGCGATTACACCGCCTTCAAGATGCGCCTTCCCCTGGTCGCTCCAGTAGGTCAGGGTCGGCGCCAGGACCTTCCACAGCGTGGGGCTTGGACCTGCGCCGGAAGCCGGTTTGGAGGCTGGGCCGGTTTGAGGATTGGGCGTGGAGCCCGCGTGTATTGCGGGCATCGCCGCGAACGGCCCAGAAATCTGCGAGAAGACCGCGACGACATGTCCAGTGGCCTGCAACTTTTTATCGTCCTGCCAGACTTCGATCTGATCGCTATCTAGGACTGAATCTCCCTGCCACAGGCGCGCGTGTCCGGTGTAGGTAACGATCACGTGGTTCGAACCGACCGTGCCGGAAAGCGCGTCCGCGGAAATATGCGCGGTTCCAGAGCCGAGGCTAAGGGCGTCTCCCTCGGCGGTGGGTACATACGTGGATACCACGCCGCCGGTGGCGTGCAGCTCTCCCGATTTCTGATTGACCATCACATTGGCGGCCGTCGTGCGGCTCATCGCGTCGGAAATTACCGGCGATCCGTCCATCGTGATTGTGTCCGTGGCACGAACGATATGGGCATGGTCGGCGGTCGCCTGGCGATCGGACTGCTGAAAGCGGACGCTTCCTTGTTGATCGAGCGTGTCCCAATCACCGTGTGCCCCGAACGTGGCGACCAACTCCGCGGCCGAAAGCACTTGCGGCGCGGCGTTGCCGATCTGCCGGCGGACTTCGACGCCCGAATGCCCGAATAATTTATCGAGATGCCCGCTGGGTCCCAATTGGGCCACAAATTTCTTCGCGCGCAGTGTGGTGACGTCGGTACTGCTCCTGGATTCAATGGTGGCCGGCGCGAGGGTTTCGGCGCTCTCAATTCTTTGCTGATCCGCTTTTCCGGGTGGCTCGCCGGGACGCCCGGCGCCGGAGCCGGTGGAAAATGTGACGCGCAACGCGTCCGTTTTCAAAATATGCGAATCGCCGCCTTGATGCGACTCCGCCGTCACTGCACCGGTCGCGGTCATGTCCTGAATGAGATTTTTCTGTGGCACCATGGTGAATTCCGCGTGCGCGGCGGAGAATCGATCCGTGCCGGACGCCGTCTGGCGCGTGCCCGCAATGTTGCCGTGCGCGACGACGTGCTCGACCCAGCCATCCGGATTCAGGACTGCCTCAAATCGTTCAGCCGTAACTGAGATCTTCCCGCCGCCCTCTGCGGTGCGAATTTGCGGGTGGCCCTCGGCGACAGCGCGCCGGGCGTGATAATCCGCGTCGAGTTCCACCAGGAAAGTATCCGCGGACAATTCGCGGGCGCCTTCCTTCACAGTCGCTGGCCCCTTGAGCACCGCGGTGCGGTCGGCGCGCCGGATTTCGAGGCTGCTTCCGGTCGCGGTTACGGGCATGCCGCCTGTCTGACTCGAAGCGTTCAGCTCGAATTCAACCGCTTGTTCGACGCGCACGATCGAATCGCTAGTGCTGTAGGTCACTCCCACGCCGTGCCCCTGGCCCGAGGGGAAACGAAACTCCACTGGAGCGGGAGTGGAGGCTTCGCCCGTGTTGCGATTGAACGAGAGATTGCTGGTTTTCACTTCGAGGGTGCCCGTGGAAAGCAGGCCCGCTTGCCCTCCCGCTAGCGCGGTCGCCGGGTGCGCATTCGCCAGGTCAATTTCCACATCGCCCTCGCAGCGGACGTCCTGCGATCCTTCATAGCTACATTCGCGCGTGTGTATGTTGTCGTTGCGGCTCCCGTCGCGTCCGTAAAGGGTGATCCACACGTCCTCAAGCACGGCGCGGTTTTGATCCTTATACTGCGTGGCGTGGGACGCGCGGACGGTGAAGATCGTTCGATCCTGCTCCACTTTGGAGAACGAGAACTGCGCCGATTGCTGCTGCACCGTCACGGGAACGGCCACGGGCGCGCCGCGGTTCGCGCGAGCTCGCCGAAGGGCGCGCTCGGCGTACACGCCGCCAACCGCCAATGCGATCAGGCTTGCGGTGATTGCCGCCCAGCGCGCGTAACGCGCGGCTTCCCGGTTGCGCAATGAAGGATCTCCCTCGTTTCGTTAGAAGCCGAGTATAGGCGAGTGGTTTTCGCGCCACAACAAAGTTAGAGATGTCCGGTTACCGCGATGATCAGGACCTAGGCGAAGAGAATTGGCAGATCCATTTTGGCTGGAAATCCTCTTCGATTTTTCCGAGTTTGACATCGTTCACTACTCACACTAGGCTTCCGTCGGAAACGCATGGTGTCTGTCGATCGAAGGGCTTCCCGGAGCCTCTGCAGCAGCGGCTGTTTCAGCTAGGAGATACATGAGAGAGTTCGTGCGCGTGACGCTTTGCGTAATCTTTCTTCCACTGGCGATCATGGTATCTGCCTCGCAAGCAAGCGGGCAGGACCGCACGCAAAACCGCTCAATGGTTATTTCACGAAGGGGAGTTGTGTCGGCGGAAAACCCATTGGCGGCGCAGGCTGGAGCGAGTGTGCTGGCCCACGGTGGCAACGCCGTTGACGCGGCAGTCGCAACCAATGCGGTCATGGGCGTGGTTGAGCCCATGATGAACGGAATCGGCGGCGATCTTTTTGCGATCGTTTATGACGCGAAGACAGGGAAGCTTTATGGCCTGAATGCAAGTGGTTGGGCTCCCGCGGGACTTTCCGCCGAGTTTCTCAAGAGCAAGGGCATTACGGGGATGCCACAAAAGGGGATTCAGTCGGTGACGGTCCCGGGCGCAGTGGATGGCTGGTCAAGCCTGCTTGCGCGTTTCGGCCGCAAGAAATTCTCCGATGTGCTCGCGCCCGCCATCTATTACGCGCGCGAAGGTTTCCCTGTGCCCGAATGGGATGCCGCGTATTGGGCGGACGGGTTGGATCTCTTGAAGCAGGATAGGAATGCCGCGGCAACTTACCTGCTGGATGGTCACACACCGCGAGTGGGCGAGATTTTCCGCAATCTCGATCTCGCGCATTCGCTTGAATCGATCGCTTCCGGCGGCAGAGACGCCTATTACAGAGGCGAAACTGCGAAGAGTATTGTGGCACTATCCGCCAGGCTGGGCGGCACGATGACTCCGGAGGACTTGGCCGATTATTCAAGCGAATGGGTCGAGCCGATTTCGACCACGTATCACGGGTGGACCGTCTATGAGCTTCCGCCGAACGGGCAGGGAATCGCGACGCTCGAAATGCTGAACATCATGGAAAGGTTTCCTCTCGCGCAGTTCGGCCATAACTCCGCCGAAGCTCTCCACGCAATGATCGAAGCGAAGAAGCTGGCCTACGCCGATATGTATCGCTACGTCGCGGATCCCAACTTCAGCCAGGTTCCCGTCCACGGAATGCTCTCAAAGGAGTACGCCAGCCAGCGCGCGAAAATGGTCGAGATGGCCAAGGCGAATTGCGACGTTCTGCCCGGGGAGCCGGAGCTTCCAACGAGGGGCGACACGACTTATCTGAGCGTCACCGACAGCGACGGGAACATGGTGTCCCTCATTCAGAGCAACTTTTCTGAGTTCGGGTCGGGTCTCGTGGCGGATGGAACCGGTTTTGCTCTCCACAATCGCGGAGGGCTTTTCAGCGTCGACCCCGATTCCCCCAATAAGCTCGCCGGTCACAAGCGGCCTTTGCATACGATCATTCCGGGTTTCATGACCAACGGGCAGGAACGGATTGCGTTCGGAATCATGGGCGGCTTTAACCAGGCGCAAGCGCACGCGCAATTCGTCTCCAACGTCGTCGATTTCGGAATGAATATTCAAGAAGCTCTGGAGGCCGCCCGGTTCAGCAAGCGAACTTTTGCAGGCTGCGATGTCGATATGGAGGATCGCATTCCGGCCGGTATTCGTGAAGACCTTGCCAAGCGCGGCCATCAAATTATTCTTCACGGTGCATACTCCGCCATCGTGGGCGGCGGACAGGCTGTGCAACGCGATATTGCCGCCGGGGTGAACTACGGAGCCTCCGATCCTCGAAAAGATGGCGAGGCGATTCCTGAGCCGTTCCCGCAAGAATGACGCGCCGGGCGCGACGGTGGAGATGGCTCCTGAAAGAGCTTGCGGTGCATGCAGCAAGCATAAGAAGGACGATACCGGCCGGGGTTCGATTGCGCGGCTAACTCCCGATAAGCCGGGTGGTCTCAATGGGTCGAC
>PMUS01000048.1 GCA_003166795.1 Acidobacteriota bacterium
CGGTTATCCGACTAATCAGGAGTTGGCAACTAAGGGACCGATTCGCGGCCTCTCATCGCCGAGTTCCTGATACGAACGCTACGCTATCGCGCAGAAAGAACGCACAGGCGAGTCCGGGGCGCAGGCATATAGTTTTCGCTCACCCGCGCGATTCCGGTTGTGATAGCTTCCTCCGGTTTGGTTCACGACCTTTGGGCCACCTCGGCTGAGTAGTGATGCCATCCGGTCACTGCAGAGGAGAACGGAACATGGGCACCGCGAGCGTCGCAGCGGCACAACGCAGAACACCAGCGTGGTTCGGATTGTTTCTCTCATTGTTTGGGATGCTCCTGATTCGCGGAGCGTTCTTGCACTTCAGCTCTGATCCGCGGTCACCGCACGTGATTCTGGCTCGTGAATGCTGCTACTTTGCTCTGGCGATTTTCCTACTCTTGCTTGTACGGGTTGGAGAGCATCGGCCCCTTTCCGCAGTGGGCATCGGCACATCGGTTTGGTGGAAAACTTTGGGCTGGGCCGTGCTAACCGCGGCGATGTGTTTCGCGGTGGCCGGAACGGTCGTGCACTTCACCGGTTATCACGGCGAGGATCCCGGAACAGGGTTCGATCGTCTCCCGACGTGGCTGGTGTTGCTCGTCGTTTTGCGGTCGGGGATCGTCGAGGAAGTCTGCTACCGCGGGTACGCGATGGAAAAACTGAAGGAAGCGGGTCTTGGCCGCGTTGGGGTATTTCTGTTGCCGCTGATTATTTTTAGCTGCGGACACTACTCCTTAGGCTGGATAGGCGTGCTCCTGGCCCTGCTGTTGGGCGCGATTTTGGCAGCGATGTATCTCTGGCGGCGGGATTTGAACGCGAATATGTTGGCCCACTTTTTGGTGAATTTTATTTCCAATGTCTTGCCTCGCCTGCTGCACTAGCTGATCGGAGTTTCATTTCGAGGATTATGGCCAAGTGCGCAGGTGAGGGAACGATCTCGCTAAAGACGTCGGCTGTTGATTTGAAACTCGCAGATCACGTGGACGTAAAGCATACCCAATCCGCCCCGAATTCGGGGGACACCGATCAAATAGCAGAGGGAAGTGAAGTGTCCCGACCACGATCCCAGCGCTCCGCCCAGCGTGTGTAATTTGCGCGCCGCGTGGTACCATCCCGCGCATGGGTGATTCCGTTTGCGTCCCAAGTCCTGCTTCGGGCGTCTCGGCCACCACGGTTACTTCGCGGCACTCTGCCTTAGTCCGCATCACTCACTGGATTATCACCCTGTGCTTTGTTGCTCTGTTTGTCAGCGGAGCTGAACTTGTGATCTCTCACCCTCGCTTCTATTGGGGCGAAACCGGAAACGTGTTGACTACACCGTTGTTCAAACTACCGATCCCTTCCTCGAGGGCCTTGGTGCCGACCGGCTACGGGTACGTGCTGCCGGACCAGAACGGCTGGAGCCGGTATCTTCACTTTCAAACTGCCTGGGTGCTCGTATTGACCGGCGTACTGTACGTAATTTTCAGTTTCTTCAGCGGGCATTTGTGGAAGGACTTGCTCCCCGGCAAGGCCGATCTTTCGTGGCGGGCGTTTTCGACCGCTGTCTCCGGCCATTTGCGCTTCAAACCGCCGAGTAAGGCGGAAGCCTGGTCGTATAACTTGCTTCAACGGCTTACCTACCTGTTCGTGATCTTCGTTCTGTTCCCCTTAATGATCTGGACGGGTCTGGCGATGTCTCCCGCATTTGTTTCGGCAGTTCCGGCGACCGTCACTTTGTTGGGTGGCCAGCAATCCGCGCGCACGATTCACTTCTTGGACACCGTATTGCTCTTGCTTTTTCTGCTGGTACACGTTGTGATGATTTGTATTGCCGGATTCAGGACCCGCATGCGAGCGATGATCACGGGTCAAGCGGATACGAATCTGGAGCGCACATGAGCGATATCTCACGCCGCAAACTGATCACTACCGGACTTGCGGCCGCAGCGGGTGTTTCGGCCCTGGGAGTGGCCGCGCGCATGGCGCAAAAGTATGGATTGGTCCCGCCCGATCACGGCGGAATCTACGGCCTCGGTGAAACGCTGACCTACGCTTCCCAACGGCTACTGACGAGGCACTCGTTAGCCCGTGAGTTTCGTCGCAACCAGATTTCCAAGATCCCCTTGGCGAACGAAATGGCACCCCCGAATGAAGCGTTCAAGCGCCTGCAGTCCGGAGGATTCGCTGACTGGCGACTCTCCGTTGACGGCCTGGTCGACCGGCCCGCCTCGTTTTCGCTTAACCAACTGAAGAGCTATCCCATTCGCAGCCAGATCACTCAACTGGCGTGTGAAGAGGGCTGGTCGTACATAGCTGAGTGGATAGGCGCGCCTCTCTCCCACGTCTTGGAAGTCGTCGGCACCCAACCGAAAGCCAGATACGTCGTCTACTTCTCGATTGAACCCGACTGGTGGGAAAGCATCGATATGGCGGATGCGTTGCATCCGCAGACTTTTCTCGCCTATGGAATGAATGGCAATGAACTTCCAGTGGGTAATGGCGGGCCGCTTCGCTTGCGGCTCCCCCGTCAACTCGGGTACAAGAGCGTGAAATTCATTACCCATCTGACAGTCACCGACAGTCTGAAGGGATTCGGCAAGGGCTTGGGCTCTGCGTCTCCTGAGGCAGGCTACGCCTGGTACGCCGGCATCTGACAAACTCGTCTCGTGCGAGTGCCCCTCCGCTAGATTATTCAAACTGGCCAAGCTCCAGGGTGCGCGCAGGTGCTACGGTGCGGCTGGAACGTAATACGCAGCGCGGTGGGAGACTTGCGCGCCAGGTTCGCCCGGAACCTCGACCCGCAGCGAATGCCAGCCCGGCCGCGTGCCCGCACCGCTTACGTCCGCAGGCGGATAAAATCCCAAGTTATACTCCGCGCGAATCTTCTCCGCAATTTTCCGGAACGTATCCGCCATCGTCCCGGCTTCGCGAAGAAAATAAAGCTGGCCGCCGGCGCGGCGCACAAGTTCGGCGAGATAAAGAGTGTACGGAGGAATGTCCAGCAGGCGTGCGTTCGGCGACAAGATCGTCGCGACTCTGTGCTCCTCGAGCCATTCAGGCGTCATGACCTTCGGCCGGGTTTCCGTGGACACCGCGAACAGCTGAATATCCTGCGCCGCGAGCGTTCGTGCAACGTCATCGAATGTCAGCCGGTCGGCGGGGCGTCCCGGCTGCGGTGCGGCGCTGGCCGGGTCGTACGTCAGCCCGAGGCCGCTGTCCTGCCCGTCGGTGAGCAGCAGAATCGCTTTGCGGCCGGTGCGGCCCGCAAACAATTCCTTCGCGGCGAGATACACCGCTTCATAGATGTTCGAGCCTCCCACATCGCCGAAAAGTTCCCGCACATCCACGCGCGCCACGGCGCGGCGAGCCTGCTCACGCACATCGGAGAAGGGCAGCTGCAGGTAAGTATGCGCGGAGAAATCCACCACGGCGGCCTGATCCAGCGGCGCAAGCGCCGCGATCAACGCATCCGCCGCTTGTTTCATTTCGTCGGAGTCGCGCAGCACGCTGGGGCTCGCGTCAATCACAAGCGCCACGCTTGCGGGCGCGGTCGAGGCGTCGAAGTAGGCAATCGGCTGTGCGACGCCATCCTCGAAAATGCGAAAGTCCTCCCGTCGCAGCCCTGGCACGGCGGATCCATCGGCCGCGGACACAACGCAAGTGACGGGCACCATCTGCGTGACGACCTGCATGGCGTGCGAGCCCGGCGCCGCGTCACCCGGCGGTTTGCTTGCCGATGCACTTGCAGGCGTCGCACGCAGCTCGCCGGTTGCTGGGTCGCGCGTCCACACGATTCCCTTGTCCAGTTGGCGCGGCGCGGGTAATCTCGCCACTTTTTGCGCGTGCTTATCTTGAGGACGCGGAGCAGGCGCAGCCGTCATGCCAGGTTCCAGTGCGAGAAGCGCCGCGAGAGCTGCAATGAGCAGGACTCGCATAGGGAGGATCAGTCGAGGTCGAAATCGCGGATGGGTTTTTCGATGGGCGCGTCCTTGGCTTTCTTCAAGCCTTCGGCGAACTTGCGCGCGAGCACATCTTCCTTAGTTCGCTCAGCCTCCACCGAGGCTCGGAATTTCGCTTCAACGGAATCGTCGTGGTCGCGGAGCAGTCTGGCGGTGTCGTCGAGATCCACGGAAGGGGGCCTGACGGGCGCGACATGCGCGAGGACGACGCCTAGAGTTCGGTCCACGGTCAATTTCGCGTGGCAGCAGGGGCAATCGAGTTCGAATGTGTCCGCGTGTCGGTTCGCCATGCGGGTATTCTACGCCAATTTCCCCGCCGTCAAGAGGCTCGTGGCCGTAAGGAGCCATCAGGCCGGCCACCGGCGAATAGGGAATGAGCCTGGCGGCGGGTCAGCGCAAATCTAAGCCGGCGCGGGCTTTTCGCCCTTGGCCAAGCCCGGAATGGGGCGAGGCTCGGGGCGCAGCGTCATCTGTGGTTCGCGGGATGCGACAGGCGGCGCGGTCGGGGGCGGAATCTTATCCGGCAGCGTCTTGCCGTCCATAAGGAGCTTCAATTCGATCGCGTCGAGCACTTCGCGATCGAGCAGCGCGCGCGCCACGCGTTCGAGTGCGTCGCTATTCGTTTCCAGAATTTGCCTCGCGCGTGAATATCCCATGTTGACGATTCCGCGAACTTCCACGTCAATCTTGATCGCGGTGTCCTCCGAATAGTCGCGGTGCTGCGCGATCTCCCGGCCCAGGAAAATCGCTTCTTCCTTGCGGCCGAAAGTAAGTGGTCCGAGCGAGCTCATGCCCCACTCGCACACCATTTGCCGCGCGATTTCGGTGGCGCGTTCGATGTCATTCCCAGCGCCCGTGGTGATGTGGTTCAGGAAAATCTCCTCGGCGGCGCGTCCGCCCATCAGCACGGCCAGCTGCGATTCGAGGAATTCCTTCGTGTAAGTATGCTTGTCGTCGATGGGCAACTGCATGGTGACGCCCAACGCCATGCCGCGCGGGATGATCGTGACCTTGTGCAACGGGTCCGCACCCGGCGTCTTTGCCGCGACGAGCGCGTGGCCCGCCTCGTGGTATGCCGTGTTCTTCTTTTCCTCGTCCGACAGAATCATGGACCTGCGCTCGGCGCCCATCAGGACCTTGTCCTTGGACATCTCAAAGTCCACCATCGCGACGAATTTCCGGTTCATCCGGGCCGCCCACAGCGCCGCCTCGTTCACCAGATTCGCCACATCGGCTCCGGAGAATCCCGGCGTGCCGCGCGCAATCACGGAGAGATCCACGTCTTCCGAAAGGGGAACCTTGCGCGTGTGAACGCGCAGGATTTCTTCGCGGCCCCTGACGTCAGGCCGTGGCACCACGACGCGGCGATCGAAACGGCCCGGGCGCAGAAGCGCCGGGTCGAGCACGTCCGGCCGGTTGGTGGCCGCAATCAGGATGACGCCTTCGTTCGATTCAAAGCCGTCCATTTCGACGAGGAGAGCGTTCAGCGTCTGCTCGCGTTCGTCGTGTCCGCCGCCGAGGCCCGCTCCGCGATGGCGGCCCACGGCGTCAATTTCATCAATGAAGATGATGCAGGGGGCGTTCTTCTTGCCCTGCTCGAAAAGGTCGCGGACGCGGCTCGCGCCAACGCCGACGAACATTTCGACGAAGTCCGAACCCGAAATCGAAAAGAATGGAACGTTTGCTTCCCCGGCAATCGCGCGGGCGAGCAAAGTCTTGCCCGTGCCCGGAGGTCCGACGAGCAACACGCCCTTCGGAATGCGCCCGCCGAGTTTCTGAAACTTCTGCGGATCTTTCAGGAAATCAATGATCTCGTAGAGCTCTTCCTTGGCTTCGTCAATTCCGGCAACATCCTTGAACGTGGCTTTCTTCTGCTGCGCGGTCAGCAGGCGCGCGCGCGACTTGCCGAAGCTCAGCGCCTTGTTACCTCCGGCTTGCATCTGCCGCATCATGAAAATCCAGATGCCCACGATCAGCAGAATCGGCGAGAAGTTGATCAGCAAGCTGACCCAGTTCGCTTCCTTCACTTCCTTGTAGTTGTAGAGGACGCCCTTGTCCTGAAGGACCTTGGTGACGTCGGTAATCGCCGTGTTGGCGACGGTCACGCCGCGGAACTTGCTGCCGTCCCGGTATTCGCCCTGGAGCTCGGCGCTATTCGGCGACAGCTGGATGGAGACGTCCTTGACGTTTCCGCTGTCCACCTTGGCGAGAAAATTGGAGTAACTGGGCTCATCTTCTTTCGCGGCCGGCCCGCCCCTGGAAGCCATTTCCCACAAGACGAACGCCAGCGCGATCATCATGGCCCAAAACAAAACCGTGCGTACTGTTGAGTTCACCGGATTACCTCACCCTCTGGATGCTTTCCTGCGAACGGTTGCGCGCCGTGCCCTGCCGCCCGCGCGCAGAGCCCTCGACGCAACGTAAGGCAGATTCCGAAACAATCCGCCGTCGCCGCTCAATCCATATCCCACCCACTCCTTAGATGCAGCCGCGAAGCCAGTGTATTCAGCTTTCAGGTTAACTTTGCGGGAGGCGGGCTTGTCGAACAGGACGGCCAGCCGCAGCGTGCGAGGCCGGCCTTCCTCCAGACGTTTCAGCAGGAAATCCTGCGTAACGCCCGTATTAAGCACCGCATCCACCACCAGCACATCGCGGCCGCGAAGCGGCGGCGCCGTGCTGAAGAAAATCTCGCGATACTCCTGTCCTCCGAATCGAACATCGCGCATTTCCGAGCGCACGAAGTGGCAGGAAACGGGCCTGGAAATCTCGCGAACCAAGTCGGCCGCAAATAGGAACGAATTCTCGAGCACCACGACCACGTCAACCGTCCGCCCGGCATAGTCCTTCGAGATGGCGCGGCCCAGTTGGCCCACCCTCGTCGCAAGACGCTGTCGAGTAAACGCGACTTTCATCGTCCCCTCAAAGCTGTATTTCCTCGATTACCACTCCGGCCTCAGTGCCTTCCCGGACGCAAAACTCGTCCGCTGGAGGCAACCCGCGCGACCAAGCCACGCGCCCACCGCTTTCCAGCACCGGCCAGGAGGCGCGGTCGCGGCTCGGAACGCGGCCCGCCAGGAACATCTCCTTCAGTTTCTTTGGCTGACGGCGCCCCTGCGGCCGATATGCATCTCCCGGCCGCCAGTTCCGCAAAATCAAAGGCTCGCGAAGCAAATTAGCGTCGAGAACCGCGCTATCCCTTTTAGTGTCGCGCTCTGAGACAGACCAGTCAATCACTTTCAGGCAGAAGCGCCTATTCAGTTCTGGAACCAGGACAGACGCGACGCCAAGCGCCGGAAGGCTCACTACATATAGATACGCATTCTCGAGCGAGACGGTTTTCCGCGCGCCCGAAGAACGCCCGGCGCTGTGGGAGCGAGAGAAAATCAGCTCGCCGAAATTTCGCTCCACCAGGATGCCCCTGGGAAGTTCGGCACGGCTCCCGCTCGAGGACGCAGAGGCCAGATGAATCACCTGCTCCACGTGGATGGCAGTGAGCCCGCCCGGGCCGCCACGCAGCTCCTGATACAGGCGGCGAATCAAGCGCTCGGTCAAGGTGCGCAGCGCGGAGGGTTGTGCGGCAGACGACACATCCAAGGGTGCGAGGAGATCATGAATTGGAATCCCGAGTTTTCCTTTGTCTCCACGGACGAGCGCGCGGAAGCGATCCTCCACCAGCGCGCTCCAGAAGACTTCCTCCTCGCGCGCGAGCCCGGCGAGCCCGGCTAGGTGGGTCACCGCCCGCGAAGAAAAATCGCGCTCGAGCAATGGCAGGAGCTGTTCGCGAATCCTCGCGCGCTGCCTGCTCAGATCGCGATTCGTCGAATCTTCGCGCCAGTTCTGCCCGAGGTGGCGCAGGTAATCTCGCAAGTCTTCGCGGCGCTCGCCAAGCAGCGGCCGCACAACCGAACCCACCGCAGGATAGATCCCCGCAAGCCCCGTCGGCCCGGTCCCGCGAAGAATGTGCGCCAGAACCGTTTCGGCCTGATCGTCTGCGGTGTGCGCGACGACAACGCAGGTGGCCCGGCCTTCTGCGACCACGCGCTCGAAGAATGCGTACCGGAGGCGCCGGGCGGCGTCCTCCAAATTCGATTTATGCGCTTTTGCCGCGGCCGCAACGTCTTCGCTTCCGACGACGCAGTTAAGTTCGCGCTCGCGCGCGAGGTCCTCGACAAATCGAGCGTCCGCGTTTGATTCCGCGCCGCGAAGCTTGTGATTGAAATGAACGACGAGCAGAGCGATCCCCAGCTTGTCGCGCAGACTTTCGAGCATCCGCAGAAGCGCGACTGAATCAGCGCCTCCTGAAACAGCCACAGCCGCGCGATCCCCGGGCGCCAGCATTCGCGCGCGGCGAATGGTTTCCAGGACCCGATTTTCGAGTGATTTCACCGACCGCATATGCTCGGCCGGAAATGCCGGCCTGTATCCATGGTAGCAGCCGGTTGAAGTAGGGTCGAGCGACGGCGGAGTTATAAGCGGTCGCTGGCCTGTTGAGTGAAGAGGCTGCGGCTCGAGGAGATGCACCGGTCGAGAACGGCGGCGGCAAAGTGCGAACAGCCCTGGCGCTCGTGTTCTGTCCAAATGCTCACGCGTGGATTGAGCGCGCCGATTACGCGGCCCAGAATCAGAAGCAGGCCGTAGTAGATTTCGACGGCGCGGACTCCTGTCCGATCGGCGTCGTGCTCGGGACACAGGCGAACAAGTTGCAGAACCCGGTCAAAGTCACCCGCAGTCAGGCTCTCGCCTTCCATGCCGGCAAGCGCAACGACGCGCGCCGACAGCTCCACTTTTCTGGCGGAGGCCAGGACGGACCGGCAGTAGGAGACAAAGACCTGCGCGAGTGCGGCCAGCGAAACAGCGGCAATGAGTGCTGCCATCATTCAGATGTCACCCAGGACAGGTTTAGTCTGGTTCTCGTCGCGAATGAAAAAGAACGGCGTCGCTGCGCCGAAACCGCTCGCGATACATGCACGCTTGCGTCGGAATTCGCCGGCATGTCGCCGAGCCGAAGCTTCGCCGAATGGTTAAACGTAAAGTAACCTCTCGCTTCGTCACGGGTCAATGTTACGGAGGTACCAGTCGCCAATGGCAGCGCGTCGTGGCGCGGCGGGCTCGATTACGTCAATCGAGGTACTTCACGAAAACAACTTCATTCTGGGCCTCATTATAGAGGAGTTCGTCAACCTTCGCTTGCACCAGCACCAAGCCGAACCCGCCCGGGCGCAATCCCTTCTGTTCGCGGATTAGGCCGTGTTCGATGGGGCGGTCGCCGTGCGTGATGGCTGCATGGTCCAGGTCCGCGAATTTGAATCCGGAGCCGGGATCGGCGATGCGGTAGAGCAACATCCGCTTGGCGCGCAAATAGGAAATACGGACCCTGCGCTTGGGATTGAGTTTGCCGCCCCATTCGATCGCATTCATCAAGAGCTCGTGGAATGCCTGGGCCACTGAAGTGCGCACATCGTCGGGAAGCCCGGTTTCGAGATGCTCCATGAAGGCTTCCAGGCGGGTGCCCGCTTCCAGCGTGCAGGGTACCAATAACTCGACCCATTCCGGCCGCGCGGAAATCACCTCGATTGGAGGCGTGCGCGATTTCTGGCCGAGCGATTCCTGCACCAGCGCGATCAGCTTCTCTCGTTCGATGGGCTTCGCGATGTAATGATGGGCGTGTTCCCGCACCGCGGCCAAAAGCGTGCCGGGCGTATCGTCGGACGTGATGACGATCACCTTCGGGTGGGACTTTTTACCCCGCAGGGCGGCTAGCACGTCGAGGCCGCTCATTTTCGGCATCCACACGTCGAGCAGGACCAGGTCGAATTTCGTTTTCTGGATTTTGTTCCAGGCGGCGCGCCCATCGGCCACCATCGTGACCGCGAATTTTTCGGCGCGGAGGATTTCCGAAATCCATTGCCGGGTCGTGCGGTCGTCGTCCGCCACCAGAATGCGCTTCAAGTTTCCTCCCAGGAGTCACTCGCCGCTGCAATAAGTGTACCCCGCGGCGGACTCGTTTTCGGGCCCGACAATGTCGCGTGACGCGCAGGCGTAAGGGGTGGTGTTGCCATCGCTCCACCGTCGCGGGACAATGGCCTGCGCCGCGCATGATGATTGCGTGTTGAGCAGCGGCGCAATTTGCGGAGGGTCAGTGGATCGGCGAAGTTCATTACTTGCAATCGCACTTTTAATCGCCCCGCTCGCAGCGTCGCCAATTTGGGCTCAGGCGCATACCTGGAAGTTCGCCGTCTCCGGCGATTCGCGCAACTGTGGCGACGTGGTGATGCCGGGCATCGCCGAGGGCGTAAAGCACAGCGGAGCCGCATTCTATTGGCATCTCGGCGACCTGCGAGCGATCTACGGTGTGGACGAAGACATCGCTCACCAGCCCGAGCATCTCTCGAAGCCGCTGACCAAGCCGGAATACCTGGACATGGCGTGGAATGATTTCATCGCGAATCAGATCGCGCCATTCGGGGACATTCCTTTTTATCTCGGAATCGGTAATCACGATACGATCCCGCCGAAAGATCACGCCGCATTCCTCGCGCAATTCTCGAGCCAGCTCGATTTGCCCAATCTGCGCGCGCAGCGCCTGCTCGACGATCCCACCGACGTCCAGCCAAAGACCTACTATCACTGGATTGAGAGCGGAGTGGATTTCATCAATCTCGACAACGCGACCAAGGACCAGTTTGATGCGGACCAGATTGCCTGGTTCGAAAAAACGCTCCGCACCGATTCCGCGAATGCGCGCATTCGCACGATTGTCGTGGGAATGCATGAGGCGCTGCCGGAAAGCCTTTCAAAGGGTCACAGCATGAATCAATCGGAGGGTGGAACCGAAACCGGGCTGCGCGTGTACGCTGACCTTTTGCGCGCTCAGAACGAACAACACAAACGGGTGTACGTTCTGGCCAGCCATTCGCACTACTTCATGGACGGCACTTTCAACACCGACTATTGGCGCGCGCACGGCGGAATTCTGCCCGGATGGATCGTGGGGACGGCTGGCGCGGTGCGCTACCCGTTGCCGCCGGAGGCAGGCGCGGCGCACGCGGCGATGACCAACGTCTATGGATTTCTGGCTGCTACGGTGGATCGCGGCGGCCGAATCCGATTTGATTTTCAGCGCCTGAACGAGACGGATATTCCGCCCGCGATCGTCGCGCGCTACACTCCCGACTTCGTCCATTGGTGCTTCGCCGAAAATTCACAAGCGCACTGACGCGATATCACGTCGAAGGGGAAAACATGGCCACGCCAACAGGAGTCGCAAAACCGAGTCCAACCCTCGTGTACCAGACGCTGAACGGCTATCAAGGCACCGCCGCTCTGCGAGCGGGAATCGACCTCGACGTATTCACGGCCATCGGTGAAGGCGTTGACACAGTCGCCGCGCTTGCGACGCGTTGCAAAGCCGCCGAGCGAGGCATACGCATTCTGTGCAATTACCTCACCATCCTCGGATTCTTAACCAAGCACGACGGACGATACGCTCTGACTCCGGATTCCGCGGTGTTTCTCGACCAGCGCTCGCCGGCTTCCATGGCTTCGACGTCAGGCTTTCTCACGATGCCAGGAACCGTGGCCGCGTTCATGAACCTTGCGGACGGAATTCGCACCGGGCGCCCGGTCCTGGAAGGGGAAGGTTCGATCTCGGCGGAAAATCCGATCTGGGTCGAATTCGCGCGATCCATGGCGCCGATGATGCGGCCCATCGCCGAGGAGATGGCGCAAGTCCTCGATGCCGCCGCCGGCAAAAAATGGAATGTGCTCGATATCGCGGCAGGACACGGCACATTTGGCATCGCGCTCGCCATTCACAATCCGAACGCGGAAGTGTTTGCGCAGGACTGGGCGCAGGTGCTGGAAGTCGCGATGGAGAACGCGCGCGCTGCCGGCGTCGAGGCGCGCGTCCATCGGCTCCCGGGCAACGCTTTCGACGTGGAATTCGGCTCGGGCTACGACATCGTGCTGGTGACGAGCTTCCTCCATCATTTCGATCCGCCCACGAACGAAGCGCTGCTGCGCAAGATTCGCGCCGCGCTCGCGCCCGGCGGCCTGGTCGTAACGCTCGATTTCGTCCCCAACGAAGATCGCATCACGCCGACGCGAGCGGCCGCATTCGCCATGACGATGTTGGGAATGACCCCGTCTGGCGACGCCTATACCGCTTCGGAATATCAGACGATGTTTCGAAACGCGGGATTTTCATCGAACGACCTGCGGCCGGTCGCGGTCAGCGGCCACAGCCTCATCCTGTCAAGAGTCTGAAGGAAAATCGCGGCGCGAACGCGCTACTTCCCGAAGGCTAGAGCGAGCAGCGTCTTTTGCTCCATCTCGTGGGCCTTGTGCGAGCCGGTCGCCGGGCTGGCGCTCGCGGAGCGATTCACGGACAACACCGCGCGGCCCCGGGCCAGCCGCTCGAGCTCCGGAATTATGAATTCGTGCGCTCCCATATTGCGCGGTTCTTCCTGCACCCACACAAATTCCCGCGCGTTTGCATGGCGATCCATCTCCGCGGCGAGTTCCGCTTCGGGAAAGGGATATAGCTGCTCCACGAAAATGATCGCCGGAGAATTCTCCGGATGGCGCTTTCGCTCGGCGGCAAGTTCGTGGCCGATTTTTCCGGTACAGAGCAGCACGCGCTCGGCGGAGCCGTCGCCCACGTCCGGGATCACGTTTTGAAAGCGCCCGCCGGTCAGCTCGCTGAGCGGCGACGAAGCCGCCGGATTCCGCAGCATGCTTTTCGGCGTGAAGACGATCAAAGGCTTCCGCCAGGTGCGAAGCACCTGCCGCCGCAGCAGGTGAAAATATTGCGCGGCGGTCGAGGGCTGGCAGATTTGTATGTTGTCGCGCGCCGCGAGCTCCAGGAATCGCTCGATGCGCGCGCTGGAATGTTCCGGGCCCTGGCCTTCGTAACCGTGAGGGAGCAGCAGAACGATGCCCGACAGCAAGTTCCACTTGTCCTCGCTCGCGGCGATGAATTGGTCAATCACAATCTGCGCGCCATTCGCGAAGTCGCCGAATTGCGCTTCCCAAAGGACAAGCGCTTCGGGATAGTCGCGGCTGAATCCGTATTCGAAGCCGAGCACGGAGGCTTCGGAAAGCGGTGAGTTGTAAATCTCGCACCACGCCGGATCCCGCGCCAGGTGTTCGAGCGGGACGTACTCTTCCTCGGTTTCGATATCAATCAATGCCGCGTGCCGCTGATTGAATGTGCCTCGCCGTGTGTCTTGTCCCGTGAGTCGCACCGGGACGCCCTCCGCCAGCAGGGAGCCAAACGCCAGCGCCTCGGCCATTCCGAAGTCAATCGCGCGCTTACCGCGCGCCATTTCCAGCCGCTGCTCCAGAAGCTTCTTCACTTTGGCGTGGACGTGGAACCCAGGCGGATAGCTGACCAGCGCTTCGCCCACTGGCGTCAACACCTCTTCGGCAACAGCCGTCGCCACCTCGAAAGACGCGTCGTATCGCCCGCCCTGGAATGCGCCCCAATAGCGCGGCAGACGGCGCATCGGCGGGCTCTTCTCGATTTCCTGCGCTTCCTGTTGCGCGGCGTCCAATTCCTCGCGCACGCGCTGCACGATCGGCTCAGCGTCCGCGCCCGTCTTCTCCGCGTAGATTTGCCACAACTGCGGATGCGCCTCGATCTTGCGATAGCGCCGCGGCTGCGTGATCGTGGGATCGTCCACTTCGCTGTGGCCGTGGCGGCGGTACCCGATCAGATCAATGAACACCGGCGTTCCGAATTCGTAGCGATAATCGAGCGCCATCCGGCCCACGCGCACCACTGCATCCGGGTCCTCCGCATTCACGTGGAAAATCGGAATCGGCAGCCGCTTGGCCAGGTCCGAAGAGTAACGCGACGAGCCGCCTTCCTTCGGCGGGGTCGTGAAACCGATCAGGTTATTCACAATGATGTGGACCGAGCCCCCCACCGCGAAGCCTTCGACGCCTGCCATGTTCAGCGTCTCGGCGCAGATTCCTTGCCCGGCGAATGCGGCGTCCCCGTGCATGGTGATGGGCACCACCAGGCGGCGGCCGTTCTCGCCGCGGCGCATTTGTTTCGCGCGCGTGCGGCCGATCACCACCGGATCCACCGCTTCCAGATGGCTGGGATTGGAGACCAGATGCATTCCCACTTCCCGGCCGTTTGCGGCGTGGAATGTTCCGGTCGCGCCCATGTGGTATTTCACGTCGCCGCCGCCCAGAATGCTCCGGGGGTCCACATCTTCAAACCGCGCGAACACATCGGCAGCCGCGCGCCCCACAATTTGCACCATCACGTTGAGCCGCCCGCGATGGCTCATCGCCAGCATGGCTTTTTCGGCGCCCTGTTCGGCGGCCGCGCTCAGGATCGAATCGAGCAGCGGGATCAGCGCCGACTCGCCCTCGAGCGAGTAGCGCTTCGTGCCCAGATAGCGCGTCTGCAGCACCTGCTCGAAAATGTCCGCGCGTATCAACAGGTCGAGAATTCGCGCGCGATCGGGCTTCGCGGCTTCCGATTCCATCCGCTCCTGCACCCACTGGCGTCGCTCGCGATCGGCGATGTGCATGAATTCCACGCCGATGCTTCCGCAGTAGACTCGGCGAGCCGCGTCTGCCTCCGGCCCCGAAACATCAAGCTCGGGCATCGGTGCAGGCTCCAGATCGCCGAGCGGGTCGAGATTTGCCTGCAGGTATCCCCAGCGGCGAAAAGATTCCCAGACGCGTTCCTGCGCGTCCTTCGATGCTGCCGATTCCGCGATTGCCTGTTCCCGGCTCATACCGTGCGTGTCCCTTGGTCCCTTTCCTGCGTCATCATTATTGTACCAATATTAGGATGACTGGTTTGGCGCGTCAGGCGCGAATTGCGTCTCAGTTTTCCGGCCAGCAACCCAGCAGCCGGCGGACGAGGACCAGCTGGCCCAGGTGATAGGCGTTGTGATCGGCGAGCAGCAGCACCTCACGCAGGATTGTCTGCCCTGAACCGTGCGGGATGTGCGCCAGCAGGTCGGTTTTCGGATTGATCACCAGTTGCCCCATCGCTTGCAGGTCTCGCTCGAGTTCCTGGACGCTCTTCTCCCACGCGCCGGCATTGGGCGGCGCTGGTTTTTTCGGCCAGTATCCCGAGGGCCAGTCGGGCGATGCGTGCTTCCCGTCGCGGCAAAATTCGAAGATGTCCCACGTCGCGATGCGCATGTGCTCGAGCAATTCCCACGGCGAATGATCGGCCCCCTTCGGCCGCATGCCGCGCTTTTTCTCCGGTATCCCCGCGACCGCCTTCTTCCAGTCCACATGCGATTCGTGCCAGCTCAAAGCGCGCCGCAAATAGTCGCGCAGAACTTTCTCGTCCATCGAAGCTCCGCCTCCCGCTCCCGTTCATTTTAGGACGGCGCGCTTTCACGGTCAATGAAGGCAACAGGTTGGTAGTAGATTAGTTTCCGGGTATCAGGCTTATCAGCTGTCGGCGCGCCGTTGCTGAAATCGCGGGATTGGGAAGATACGAACGCTTCTTTCGTTTTGGTAATGGGCAACCTGTCGTGTTGCAACGTTAGTCAACCGCTGGCGTGGGACTGTGCTTTTGCTGATAAAAGGGGGACTGGGAACGTTTCTGGCTTCTTGGGGTCTAAATCGATATGCGTATACCCCTAACGGGGCGCCTCGGCATCGTCCTGATGGTCGTCGGCAGCGCTTTGCTGATCTATTCGATTCACTGGCTCGCGCCGCACCCACGGGTTGCCCTTGATATACCCATTTCGCTCTCACCCGGCCACATCTCAACCCCCACTTTCGATGTTGAACTCGACACCCTGTATTACGTTGACGTCGAACTTAGCAAGGCAACGCTACCAACACCCGCAGGCTGCGAACCGTCTGCTGTACTCAGGACTCGGTGGACGGTGACGGGCGAAGGCCAACCTGCAGATAAGGGATCCAGCCCCTGGGAGGACTCGGGTCTCACTTTGGCCGTCTTTCTCGGTGAAAACCCGCGCTATGCCTTCGACGCGACGATATTCCCAGGCGCGAGCTGCCTCAACGCTCGCAATCCCAGACTTAAGGTACGTACGCATGTCCATCCAAGCGATCTGTATTCGGGCTTGAATTGGTTTTCGATATGGGTCATCGCAACCGGATTTGTCCTGGTCATTCGGTTTTGGCTTTGGGGGGGTGTTCCCGAGCGGGCGATTCCTAGAATGCTTCCTGCGATGGTTCTGACAAATCTTCTTCCATTGCAACGGCATCGCCCGATGCCGCTGATGAAAGACTTGCCGCATTTCGGGCTATTCTGGGGTTGCATACTTCTAATCCCGGTGTTTTTCTTCGCGGTCCTTGGCCACCAACCACACCATGGCTTGATGGTGAATCTCGGAGAGCGAAATGCGGTCGCATGGCAGAAAAGCCCCTGGCCAGTAACACTGAGCGTCTATGTGGACGGCCAGCATGGGTTTTACGTGAATGGGCAACCGGTCCCTCGAGAGGAACTGCGGGCGAAGTTGAGTCAAGAACTTGAAAAGCGAGTGACCTGGGATGTGTATTTCGAGGCCGACGGATCCTGCCCGTTCGCTGAAGCCATCTACTCAATAGATACGATTCAGGGACTGGGAGCGAACCTTATCTGGATCACGCCGCGGATACGGGAGGAACTGAACAGAAAGGCGGCTCCATGATATTGCGGGAATGACGAGGGGCGCAGGTCCATGCTTGTTACGCAGCCCCCCGTCCCGGAGACGAGTTGGCTGCCTTCAGACTGCCGGCGCGACGATCGTCAGGCTAGGCCGTCGCGCTTGGAGCTCCGGCCGTCCGCCGATGCTGAAAACATTCGCGGCAATATACCGGTCGCCCCTGCGTCGGCTTGAACGGAACGGTGGTCTCTTTCCCGCACTGCGAGCACACCGTTTTCGTCTCTACGCGCTGGACGCTTCCCGAACCTGCTTCACTTCCTTGTGCGCGGTTTGCCTTGCAGGCCTTGCAACGCTTGGGCTCGTTCTTAAATCCCTTGTCCGCGAAAAACATCTGCTCGCCGGCGGTGAAGATGAATTCAGCTCCACAGTCGGCGCACTTCAGGACCTTGTCATGGTATTCCATATGCTGCTCCGGGGGCCGGGTTCGCACGGGGCAGGCAGCGGCGGTGCAGTCCGCGGCAAGCGGCCGAATAAGATTCCGCATGTGACTGCGGCTCTTATCCGCCCGCTGGCCCGAAGCTGCTTGGAAAGACTGAAGTGATGCGGTTGCCTAGTCTTGCTCACGCCGCTGCTTCTTGCGGAGACGCTTACGCGAGAGGGCCTGTTTGGCGCGACGCTTTTCCCCCGGCTTCATGTAGTAGCTGTGCTTCTTGATTTCCTTGATGATGTCTTCCGACTGCACCTTCCGTTTGAAACGCCGGAGAGCGTTTTCCAAAGACTCACCCTCTTGAATTACAACTTCTGCCACGCGTATTCACCCCCGTCCCTTTGTCTTGACTTGGACCAATCGATTCCAGCAAGTGTAACCGGCATCAACGCGAACCGGCTATTGACCACTTCTTCTATCGGAGGCTATCCTCCAAGTCAAGACTTAAATTGCTTATTAAGCCCCATACCTCGTGTATTTAACTCTTTAGTACATAATTATTTTGAGGACATATGCGGACTCCCTCGCCCGGCGCAGGCTTGGCCGCGCGAGCCGCCGGGCCTGCGGCGCAACCGACATGCTGCTAGAATGGTCGGCGACCGGAGGCGGCGGTCGGGCGGCGACACGATCCATGCCGATCATGCGCAACGCGATTGGAGTTCTCCTGGCCGGCGGCCAGGGCGAGCGGCTCTGGCCGCTGACGCGCGATCGCGCGAAACCCGCGGTTCCTTTCGGCGGCGTTTACCGCATCATTGATCTCACCCTTTCAAACTGTCTGAATAGCGACCTCCGTCGAGTGTTCGTCCTAACCCAGTACAAAGCGCTCAGCCTCAACCGGCACGTGCGGCGCGGCTGGTCCTCGCTGATGGGTTACGGCGACTTTATGGAGGTCCTGCCGCCCCAGATGCGCGTGTCGCAGCACTGGTATCAGGGCACGGCCGACGCCGTGTATCAGAACATCTATTCGATTGGCAGCGAGCAGTCGAACTACGTCTTCATTCTTTCCGGCGATCACATTTACAAAATGAATTATCAGAAGATGCTGGAGCAGCATGTCGCCGCCGGTGCGGACGTCACCGTCGCGACCATCGAAATGGACCCGGCCGAGGCCTCCGGTAAATTCGGCGTCTTGGAAACGGACCAGCATTGGCGCATCACCGGCTTCGAGGAGAAGCCCGCCACTCCCAAACCGTCGGGCGTTCGCGCCGACAAGTGCAACGCCTCGATGGGCGTCTATCTTTTCAATACGCAGCTGCTGGTGCCGATCCTGATTGACGATGCCGAGAACCCCGCGTCCTCGCACGACTTCGGCAAAGACATTCTCCCGCGCATCATCGGAAAATATCGCGTCTTCGCCTATAACTTCCGCGACGAAAATAAGAAAGAAACTTCCTACTGGCGCGACGTGGGAACGATTGACGCGTATCACGAAGCGAATATGGACCTGGTCTCGGTGACGCCCGTTTTCAACCTCTACGACGCGAGCTGGCCGCTGCACAGTTGGCAGCGCCAGTATCCTCCGGTGAAGACCGTCTTTGCCGATCAGGACCGCATGGGTGTCGCGCTGGATTCCATTGTGGCCGGCGGGTCAATCCTTTCCGGAGGACGCGTCAGCAAATCCGTCCTCGGCTACGACGTTCGCGTCAACAGTTACAGCGAGGTGGAAGATTCCATTATTTTCAACCACGTCGCCATCGGGCGCCACTGCCGCATCCGGCGCGCGATTATTGATCGCCACGTGGAGCTGCCCGAAGGCACCGTGATCGGCCACGATCTGGAGGCCGATCGCGCCCGGTATTCCGTCTCCGAAAATGGCGTCGTCGTGGTAGTCCGCCCGGAATCCATGATCGAGGAACCGGAGTAGCGGTCCGTCTGGCGCCTCTCGCTCAAATGCCGCACCGGATACTGAAAAAACTTGCCGGCGGTGACCGTCGCAGCATTGGCCGCTCCAACGAAGTCGTCACCGAAGTCCTTGCCCGTCCAGCCCTCTTTCGGATCCTCATAGAGGGATTGGCGAGCGAGGATCCGGTCGTCTGTATGCGCGCTGCTGATGCCTTGGAAAAAATTACAGTGCCACGGCCAGAGCTTCTTCGGTCCCACAAGAACATTCTGTTCGAAATTTCAGGACGCACTCGCCAGCAAGAAGTTCGCTGGCACATGGCGCTGCTTTTTCCCAGGATGAATCTTCGCGCGAAGGAACGCTCCGTCGCCGTGGACATCCTGTTGGACTATCTCCGCGACAAGAGCAGCATCGTGAAAACCTGCGCCATGCAGGGCCTCGCCGGCTTGGCCGCTCAAGACGCCGCACTCAAAGCGAAAGTCCTGCCGCTGCTGAAAGAACTAACGGGCGTTGGCACTCCGGCGATGCGCGCCCGCGGCCGCAAACTTCTTGCGGACTTGGCCGAATGAAAAAACTCCCGTAAACTTCAGACCTTGGTTCTTGCTTGCTAGAAGGGCTTCGGAGAAACTATGTCCACAAAAATCATCGCTGTTCATGGCCGGGAAATTCTCGATTCGCGCGGCAATCCTACTGTTGAGGCCGATGTCCGCCTCGAAGGCGGAATCGTTGGCCGCGCCGCGGTGCCCTCCGGCGCTTCCACCGGAGAGCACGAAGCCATCGAGCTGCGCGACGGCGACAAGTCGCATTACCTCGGCAAGGGCGTGCTGAAAGCCGTCGGTCATATCAACGGCGACATCGCCATATCCGTCGCCGGAATGGACGCTTCCGACCAGCGCGCGCTCGACCGCCGCATGATCGAAGCCGACGGCACGCCGAACAAATCGAAGTTCGGCGCCAACGCCATCCTCGCCGTTTCCATGGCGGCCGCGCGCGCGGCGGCTGCATCCGCGGGCCAGCCCCTCTATAAGTATCTCGCGAAATATTCCAGCGACACCTCGGCCAGCACGCTTCCCGTCCCGATGATGAATATCCTCAACGGCGGCGCCCACGCCGATAACTCCGTGGACCCGCAGGAATTCATGGTCATGCCCATCGGTGCGCCAAGTTTTCACGAGGGTCTGCGCTGGGGCGTCGAAGTTTTCCATGCCTTGAAGGCCGTGCTGAAGAAAAACGGCTACTCGACTGCCGTCGGCGACGAAGGCGGCTTCGCGCCCAACCTGAAATCCAACGAAGAGGCGGTCAACCGCGTTCTCGAAGCCATTACCGCCGCGGGCTACAAGCCCGGCGACCAAATCTCCATCGCGCTCGATCCCGCCGCCAGCGAGTTCTACGATGCTGCCAGCAAAAAATATGTCTTCAAGAAATCCGACAAGTCCGCGCGTACCTCCGAACAAATGGTCGCGTTCTGGTCCGACTGGGTGCGCCAGTACCCCATCATTTCCATCGAAGACGGCCTCGCCGAAAACGATTGGGACGGCTGGAAGCTCATCACCAAGGAGCTGGGCAAGAAAATCCAGCTCGTCGGCGACGACGTTTTCGTCACCAACCCGAAGATTTTCGCGCGCGGCATCTCCGAAGGAGTCGCCAATGCGATTCTGATCAAGCTGAATCAGATCGGCAGCGTCACCGAAACCATCGAAGCCGTCGAAATGGCGCGCAAGGCGAAATACGCCGCCATTATTTCGCACCGCTCCGGCGAGACCGAAGACGCCTTCATCGCCGATTTCGCCGTCGCCATGGGCGCCGGACAGATCAAGACCGGCTCCGCCTCCCGCACCGACCGCATCGCCAAATATAATCAGCTCCTCCGCATCGAGGAAGAGCTCGGCTCCTCCGCCCGCTTCCCGGGCCGCGCCGCCCTCGCGGTGCACTAGGGCGAGGCTGTTACCCGCGCAGTCGTCCTTGGTTCAGGAAGGGAGACGCGACATGAACGACGCGATTTCAGTTCCGGCCCCGACCCAGGATGAAAAGACAATGGCGATGCTGGCTCACATCCTGCAGATTTTTACCTGGTGGATCGGCCCCCTCGTGATTTTTCTCGTCAAACAGGACTCGAAGTTCGTTCGCTTCCATGCCTTGCAGGCGCTGCTTTGGCAAATTACGCTCATGGTGCTGGGGATGATCGGAGTGTTTCTGTGGATAGCCGTCATATTCTCGACCGTGTTTTCGACTATCGGAAAGGCGCCTCCGAATCAGGCGCCTCCGATCGCCTTGTTCGCAGGGATGGGTCTCATTTGGATGGGTTTCATGGCAGTTTATCTTTCCAACATACTGTTCGGCATCTTGTTCGGGATTAAAGCGGGCCGCGGCGAATGGACTTCCTATCCTTTGCTCGGCCGATGGGCTCGCCATATCGTCAAAGTTTGATCGGTGGGTTGAAGATGAAAGCGACGAAGCGAGTTATCGTCGCCCTGATTTGGTTTGCGATTTCTTCCGCGAGGTTTGCAGTCGCCATGCCCCAAAATTCCGCACCGGACGCGCACGAGAAAGACCGCGCCGCCATCGCCCAGACCGTCGCGAATTTCGTCAGCGCCTGGAACATCCACAACGCGCATGCCTTTGCGGCGACCTTCACCGACGACGCAGATTTCACAAACATCGCGGGCGTACACGCTCAGGGCCGCGCCAACATCGAAGCATTTCACGCGCCCATGTTCGCCTCGATCTTCAAGGATAGTCGCCAAACCTCGACAGTTCGCAGCATTCGTTTTCTTACGGCCGATCTAGCCGCGGCAGATGTTGATTGCGAGCTGACCGGTGCGAAGGCTCCGGACGGCAGTCCGCGACCCAATCGCAAGACCCTGATCAACGCGGTGATGCAAAAGCAGTCCGACGGCTCGTGGCTGATTCTGATATCGCACAACAGCGAGCTGACAAGCTTCGTCGCCCCTCCTCCCGCAAAATAGCCCCTCGGGTCCCTGCCCCTTTCTTTTCAGCGGGTCGGAGCTTCAGCTCCGACATAAAGGACGGCGCGAAGCGCTCACCATTGCGCTGGTTTTGTCGCGGCATGTATTCGCTTCATTCACTATTTCGTTGAACCAGTTAGGGTCTATAATCCGGCTCGTACGAAAGTCGCCGGCCTCGTCCGGATCAGGGGGGAACTCGAATGAATCGTTACGCTATCATCATGGTAGGTCTCGCGGGACTGCTCGTTTCGCCGCTCGCTGCTCGCGCCCAAGCGCCGGCTCCCGCTTCCGCGCCCACGCAAGCACCGAGCGTCGTGGACGCGATTCGCCAGAGCTACAACGTGGTTAAGAACAACCTGCTGAAGGCCGCGGACAAAATGCCGGACGATGGCTACGACTTCAAGCCCACTCCGGATGTTCGCAGCTTCGGCGGTTGGATCGCGCACGTGGCCGACGCGCAGACCGGCGGCTGCTCGCGCGCGCTCGGCACTCCGAAGACTCCCAGCGCCGGATCGAAAACCACCAAGGCTGATCTCGTCGCCGCGCTCAAGGATTCCTTCGACACCTGCGACGCTGCCTACGCCGCTCTCTCCGACGCCAACGCGAACGACCCGATACAAAGCTTCCGCGGACCGACGCCGCGCCTGGCCGCGCTCGCCGGCAATGTCGCGCACGACAATGAATGCTACGGTGCCATCGCTGTTTATCTGCGCCTCAAGGGCATCGTCCCGCCCTCCAGCGAGCCGCGCCGCTAGCGCAGCTCTTCGAGCATCGTCTATCCACCTCGATCATCCCGCGAGCGATGATTCCGTATAGACACGGCACATCCCACACCCCGGAGGCGAAATGAGTCAGCGAAGTGTCACAAATGCCTTACTGGCCCTGGCCTGTTTCGCGGCAGCCCTATTCCTCGCGCCTGTCGTTCGTCCGCAAGCGGCGTCGGCGGAGCCCCCCGGCAAGACCCGCACCTACTACGTCGCTGCTGACGAGGTGAACTGGGACTACGCGCCGTCCGGCCGCGATGAGGCGATGGGCATGCCTTTTGATGAACTCGAAAAAGGCTACACCGAGCCGGGGCCTCACCGGATCGGCCGCGTGTACAAGAAAGCGATGTATCGTGAATATACCGACGCTTCGTTCTCGACGTTGAAAGTGCGCGCTCCCGAAGAACAATATCTCGGCCTCCTCGGTCCGGTGTTGCGCGGGGAAGTGGGCGACACCATCAAGGTCGTATTCAAGAACAACGCGTCGCATCCGTACAGCATGCATCCGCATGGAGTTCTGTATCAGAAAGATTCCGAAGGCGCGGACTACAATGACGGCACTTCCGGCGCGGATAAAGCGGATGGCGGTGTCCCGCCTGGCGCGACACACACCTACCTGTGGCAGATACCGGAGCGGTCAGGCCCCGGGCCGAATGATCCCAGTTCGGTGTTCTGGCTTTACCACTCGCACGCGGATGAATTGCAGGATGTCGCTTCCGGTCTATTTGGCGTGATCGTAGTCACGCGGCGCGGCATGGCCCTTCCCGACGGCCGTCCGAAAGATGTGGACCACGAGTTCGTGAGTATGTTCATCGCGATCAACGAGAATGAAAGCTGGTATCTGGAGGACAACATTCGCGATCACACCACCGATCCAAACGGCGTGGATCGGAAAAAATTTGTTCCCTATACTCCCGCCGGGATGGCCGGAACCGTCGTCGGGACGGGGTTCGCGGATACGAATATCAAGTGGTCCATCAATGGCTACATTTTCGGAAATATGCCGTTGATGACGATGAAACAAGGCGACCGCGTGCGCTGGTATGTGGCGACCCTTGGAGACTTCAACAATGCGCACACGCCGCATTGGCACGGCAACACGGTACTCGTGGCGGGCCAACGCACGGACGTGTTAGTGGTCACTTCTGCGCAAATGGTGACCGCGGACATGGTCCCGGACGCGCCCGGCATCTGGCTCTACCATTGCCACATCAGCGATCACATGCTGGCAGGAATGGTTGGACGCTACGAAGTGAAGCCGCGCTAGCGATTCGAAAATTTGCACGGTGCGTCACGGCGCTGTTCCGCGGCGATCGAGAGCGGGTTGCATGACGCAAGCTTCCGATGTGCAAGTATCGCGGCCGCCGCTCGGCGGAGCCGTTTGGGATATCGTCCTGAATGCCATCATCCCCGTAATTCTCTATAAGCTTTCGAAACGCTACCTCTCGCCCTCCGAGCTTACCGCCCTCCTGATCGCCACCACGTTCCCCATCGGCAAGAGCATCTTCGATCTCGCGCGCCGCGGGCAGGTGGATCCGATTTCGATTGTGGTTCTGCTGGGGATTGCCACCGACTGTGTTGCTTTGCTCTTCGGTGGCAGCGCGCGCCTTTTGCTAGTCCGCGAATCCTTGTTCACTGGCGCGTTCGGCCTGGCTTGCTTCGTATCGTTGCTGCTGCCGCGCCCCATGATGTTTTATTTCGGGCGCCATTTCATTGCTGGAACCGATCCGCAGCGGCAGGCGCGATTCAACTCCGCCTGGCAGCTGCCCCAGGTGCGTTTTGCCCATCGGCTGATTACCATCGTGTGGGGATGCGCGTTCGTGGGCGAGCTGATTCTTCGAATTATTTTGATCTACCACGCATCGGCGGCGACTGTCTTGATCGTCTCGCCCATCCTGCTCGGCACGCTGACCATCGTCACCATGATCTGGGCGTTCAGTTACGGCCGCCGCGTCCGCCTGCGCGCTTTGGCCCAGCTCGGTCAAGACGCCAGCCCAGCCATCCACTGACTCCGCCGTCGTTTAGCGTAGCTATTTTTTGATCGGGTTCAGGTCGATGCCAAAGTGCGGGCTATGATACGTGCCATCAATTAGCACCGGGACGATTGAACCGTGTTTTTTGTCGAAGAACGGATCGAGGGCTATCGCGAAGACTGATTTGACTCCGCTCGTACTCTGATAAACTTTGGCATCCATTTTAACCGTGCCATGAAAATCGATCTTCCCGTCCAGCAGGTTGTAAGTGCCGTGCAATTGCGCATCCGCGCCCGGGATGGTGAAGGAAAGATTCGTAAATGTGGCCACACCATCGCGAACTTCGACGTGTCCGCCCAATCGTAAAACAACTTTGTCCGCGGGATTGTTTTCGCCAGCGATCTGCTGGCCCTTCTTCTGTCCTCGAGCAACCTCGCTTAGCTTGTCCACGCTTTCTTGCGTGGTTGGTTTTTCGAACTGCCCGTCGCTGATCCCGAATTCGCCCACCAGGGCGATCTTTTTCAGGAAACGCCCTTTCCCCGGGGGAAACGTGACATGCGCCTGAATATCGGTTACGCCGGACATCGGAGGGAGATTTTCCTTCACAAAGATACGCAAAACATCTTGAATGCGGCCGTTACGTATCGCGAAGTCGAGCGATGTAAACTTGCCGGCCGAATCTTTCTTGTTCGCTACGCTGCCCTTGGCGCTGATCTGCGTGCTCAGGTACGTTGCGTCCACGCTGTTCAGCGCAACGTTGCCGTTGGTGCCATCTACAACCGCTTGAAAGTGAGTACGCAGACGCTCCGAATGCCCACTGTGTGTAGCCTCGAAATCCGGAACGTCCGTGGTGCCCTGTATGTCTATATGTGCCAGAGGACCCGAAAACGTTCCCTGCGAAGCAAGGATTCCTGCGATGCCATGGAAAGCGCCTAGATCGGCGCGATCCATTGAATATGTTCCTGAGACTGCGGTCTGGCCCGGATTGCCCGCATTGAACGGGCCGATATGTCCGCTTGCCCTGATTTCTCCCGGAGGTTCGGGGTTTTGCATGATCACTCGGTAGGACATGCTGTCTTTCGCGTTGACGGAACCCAGACTAAACTCGTGAAGGTCGAACCGCAGCGGCGGATGGTCGCCGGCGCGCGCGATTTCGACTAACGCCCCGTTTGCGATCATTTCCCCAATGGTAATTTGCGAGGTCGAAGATCCGCCGCCGAAACCGCCTACATTGCTGAGCGATGGAATCTGAACGCGAAGGCCGTCCAGGAAGATGCGCGAGATGTAGTGGGGCCGGAATAGAAAGTCGGCATAGCTTCCCTGGATTGTTAACTTCTGAATCGTGACGAGCGGCGATGCCTCCGATGCGCTCGCCTTCGAACCAAATGTGATGCCTTCAACCTTGCAACCGGGATGAGGGAAATAGACGGCCTCGAAGCGATCGATTTTCAGCGTGCTCGGAAATGTTGTCCGCAAAGACTGGGTAACGTTCTTTTCCGAGAAAGGGAAATAACGCGCCAAGAGAACCACCGCGGCCACGAACATAACCGCGAAAGCGGCTAATGCCCACGGCCACCGGCGGTAGCGAGCGCGAGCCGCGCTCCGCGCGATGGGCATTTCATTCGACTGAACTGGAATCGCCTTGCTGTCTGTTTTCGTCATCATTCAACGCGTAAGCCGCCTTTACCATCTCGACTGCGACCACATGTTACACACAGGCACGCTCGTCATCTGTCCGGTTCCGGACAATCTGGCGTTCTGCGCGGTAGTACCACCCGTCCCTCCGTACAGGTTACAGGTCCGACACGGTAGGGTTTTCCCCCAATCAAACCGCCGCCCGCATACCCATATTGTATGTAGGAAGGCCCCCAATACTTTTACGGAGGTTTGATCATGAAAGCTGGGTTGATGGTAATAGGCTTAATTCTCGTGGCTGCGACGGTTACCTTGGCGAAGGACCCGCCTAGCTATGATAAGGGCGTGCTGCTTTCCATGGACGCATCGTCCTGCGGGATGGCCGAAAAGGGCAGCAAGACTGTGACGGGCGAAATCCTGGGCACCGATGGCGAGCACAAGAACACGGAAGAGGTGCTATGCCAGGAGTATGTTCTGCAAGGCGATCGCATCGTCTATCACATCCGTCCCGTGGATACGAAGCACCCCGAGCTCCTTCCCGTCGGGGATAGCGTTCAATACCGGATTCACAAGGACAAAATGTACGTGCTCGATCGCGAGGGGAATACGAAGGAGCGCGAATACACCGTGACGTCAATGAAGGTTCGCCCGGACCTCAAGGACGTCAAGGATGCCAAGAACACCCAGTAGCTTGCCGGGGGCCGGCCTCCGTTCCCACAGGCCGGCCTCGCTTCACCTGCCAGTCCGCCGTGTCTCGCCTCCCGCCTCCGAAATTCTTTACACCAACAACACCCTTGCAACGATTCGCCCTCGTGCTAACGTAATTCGTGATGATGGAACACTCTGAATTCGCAGGAAGACGGGGGCCGATGGCGGAAGGTCGGAGCTGCAACTCGGCCTCCGCGATGCACTCGTTTGCCTATCCGATGAGGATTGCCGCACCGTCTGTCCTGACGCAGGAAAGAAGCGAGGCCGCTCTACGGCCGACGAGGTATCTTTCAGGTGCTGCCATCACGTCCGTCGCGTTATCTGCATTACCGGGCTCAACCCCTCGAAATTCGCGCGGTTCTACTCGACACACGGTGCCGAGTAGATTTCTCCGTAACTCATTCAAAACAAAGGATTGGTGCACCCGCTACCCGACACAGAAACGAGGGGGTTCGCGCGCAGCATCTTCGCCGATTTATCGCGTGACCAGCCATGGCTAAACGCCCGCGACCAATAGTGCTAACTGTGCTCGACGGCTGGGGCTATCGCGCGGAGACCAAGGGCAACGCCATTGCCCTCGCTCGCAAGCCCAACTACGACCGCCTGCTCAAGGATTTTCCCAATACGCTGATCCACACCTCCGGCCCCTTCGTCGGTTTGCCCGAAGGGCAAATGGGCAATAGCGAAGTGGGCCACCTGAATATCGGCGCCGGCCGCATCGTGCAGATGGACATCACGCGCGTGGATCAGCTCATCGCCAGC
>PMUS01000001.1 GCA_003166795.1 Acidobacteriota bacterium
GAGGAGTTTTTGTACACTTGCCCGGGAATTCGCATGGTGCAAGTCGTCGGCATTCCTTGCCCAAAGTATGGAGAGCAGGTCGCAGCCTGGATTCAACTGGAGCAAGGTTCAACGCTGACAGAAGACGAAATCCTATCCTTCTGCGCCTCCAGGATCGCTCATTTCAAAATTCCGAAGCTCATCCAGATCGTGGATGAATTTCCTATGACAGTGACAGGCAAAGTTCAGAAATTCAAGATCAGAGAAACGATAATGAACCAACGGACTCAGACAGGCGAGCAGTAGCTGTTTCACTTCATGGTCGCAGGAGCTTAAATGTCCGCAGATTTCGTTCTCCAGAAAGATACTTCGCGTCGCCGCTTTCTTCGCGCGGGCGTGACCGCGACGCTTGCCGCGGCTGCCTTTCCGGCCTTCGGATCGGCTCGCGTGCTCGATCCCGCGCCTGTACCCGGACGAGCCGATGGAAATCTCGAGAGCAATGTCGAAGCCAACTTCGAACTCGACGAGATTACGATTGACGATTTGCAGAAGGCTTTTCAGTCGGGCCGTTATTCCTCTCGCTCGGTGACTGAGAAATATCTGGCGCGCATTCAGGAGATCGACAAGTCCGGACACACGGTCAATGCCGTGATCGAGATTAATCCCGATGCCCTTGAAATCGCGGGCGCGCTTGACCAGGAGCGCAAATCGAAGGGGACGCGCGGTCCGCTGCATGGCGTTCCCGTGCTCATCAAAGACAATATCGACACCGGCGACCGCATGAATACGACGGCGGGATCGCTCGCCCTGCTGGGCTCGCGGCCTTCGAGCGATGCTTTCGTGGTGGCGCAGTTGCGCAAGGCCGGCGCCGTGATCCTCGGCAAGACCAATCTCAGCGAGTGGGCCAACATTCGCTCCAATCATGCGACCAGCGGATGGAGCGGGCGCGGCGGACTTACTCGCAATCCTTATGCTCTCGATCGCAATCCTTGTGGATCGAGCTCCGGCACCGGGGCTGGTGTCTCGGCGAATCTATGCGCCGTCGGGGTGGGCACGGAGACGGACGGGTCGGTTGTCTGTCCGTCCTCTGCAAATGGCCTGGCCGGGCTGAAGCCTACCGTGGGACTTGTGAGCCGCACCGGCATCGTTCCCATCTCGCACACTCAGGATACGGCGGGTCCGATGGCTCGCACGGTGCGCGACGTTGCCATTGTGCTCGGCGCCATGGCTGGAGCGGATTCAGAGGACTCCGCGACCGCGGATGGCCAACGCAGGCAGTATCCCGACTACACGAAATTTCTCGATCCCGCGGGACTCAAAGGCGCGCGCCTGGGAGTGGTGCGTAAATACTTCGGCTTCAACGATGCCGTTGACCGGCTAATGGACACCATGATCGGCGGGATGAAGCTGGCGGGCGCGGAGATTATCGATCCCGCCGATATTCCGACCATTGGCAAGTTCGACGACAGCGAATTTACCGTTTTGTTATACGAACTCAAAGCGGACCTTGCGGGCTATCTGGCTCGCCGCGGCAACTCTACCGTTAAGAGCTTGAAGGATGTGATTGAGTTCAACGAGCTACATCGCGATCGGGAGATGCCTTACTTCGGGCAGGACATTTTTCTAAAGTCGGAACAGAAGGGCTCGCTTACGTCAAAAGAGTATCTCGATGCGCTGGCTTTGAATCGCCGACTCGCGCGGGCCGAGGGCATCGACTTTGTCATGGACAAATTTAAACTCGACGCGCTCGTCGCTCCCACGGCCGGCCCGGCGTGGCTCACCGACCTCATCGGCGGCGACCACTCCGGCGGAGGCAGTTCCAGCGCGGCTGCCGTCGCCGGCTATCCTAATATCAACGTGACAGCTGGTCATCTTTGGGGACTGCCGGTCGGCATCTCGTTTTTTGGACGCGCCTGGAGCGAACCTACGCTGCTCAAGATCGCGTATTCGTTCGAGCAGCTGACGAAAGCGCGTCAGAAGCCTCGCTTCCTGTCTACGATTGATCTGCGATCGGGCTTGTGACTGGCGGCTGACAAAATCCTGGTAGTGGTGCAGTTTCACGGTGAGCCGATGAAATCCTGGACCACCAAGGGCACGAAGGATCACGAAGGCTTTTGGCCTCAGATGGTTCCTTCGTGTACCTTGGTGGCCTTGGTGGTTAACGATTTCACAAATTGCACCGCTACCGCGTCAAGTGTTCGACGCCTTGTCCTTTTTAATCCACGTGCTCGCCCACCTCAAACCCTTCTTCGGCCGCGGGCAACACGTCGCGATCGCCGGCGATCCACACATACAGCGTAGGCAGCAGGAAGACGCTCATTATAAGGGCTGCGATGAGGCCTCCGACGATCACGATCGCGAATGGGCGCTGAGAGTCGGAACCGATGGCATGCGACAGAGCGGCGGGCAGCAGTCCGAGCGTTGCCACCAACATGGTCATCATGATGGGCCGCAGCCTCAGGACCGCCCCGTCGACCGCGGCGTCTTCGATGGAATAACGCCGCGCTCGAAGCTGATTGATGTATTCCAGCATGATGACTCCAGTTTGCACCGACACGCCGAACAGCGCCAGGAAGCCTACTCCGGAGGAAACACTGAAATTGGTGCCGGTGACCAGAAGAGCCAATAGGCCG
>PMUS01000078.1 GCA_003166795.1 Acidobacteriota bacterium
GCTGTCGCCGCTTGAGCTATTTGACCCGCTGGTCGTTGAGTTGTTCTGGGAATTGGTCTGGGAGCTAGTTTGCGATCCGGCAGGCGGGGTGGATGACGAGCCCGCGGATGAATTCGCCGGTGAGGAATCCGCCGCGGAATAAAGCGCCAGCACTTCGCCCGATTCGCTGGTCACTTTCGCGGACGAAGCAGTCTGGTCGATGGTGAGCTGCGAGAGATCATTTGTGGCGGAGCCATTCTGTCCGCGCCTGCCGCCACCGCCGCCGTTGCCTCCGCCCCCGCGTTGCCCTCCTCCACCTCCCCAGCCGCCGCCACCTCCCATGCCGCCTCCGCCGCCCATGCCTCCGCCCATACCGGCGTGGCCTCCGCCACCGTTGCCATTGCCATTGCCGCCGGAATTGCCGGCCTGCTGCATCGCTGCGCGAGGATCATCGCTCTCGTCTTTGTTCAACGCCCAGGTCCCGGAAAGGTTAGGCTTCCCACCAATCTCCGCGGGGGCGGTGGAGCGAGGTGAAGCTGGCGGCTGATCGGAAGGCGTGGCTGCCGGAAGAGGGCCCGCGCCTGCCGTCTGCGCGCCGGCACGGCGGGCCGGCAGCAAAAGCGCAGCGGCCGCGAAAATCGCGAGAATAAACCACCACAAAAATATCTCCGCGAGACTCTGGTTTTTCTTACCGTCGAGCGCCGTGGTATTCATCAAGCACCTCCTGCGGATTAGACCGGGAATATTCGTCGCGCGCTCATTTTCACGCACTGCCGCACGTACATCCGCGCGCACATCCCGTCACACTGATGATTCCTTTCAAGGCACGCGATAGTTCCAAAAGCTGAGGGAAGGCTTTTGAGTCTGCCGCGTCCTCTTGTATCATTCCCCTCAGCATGCTTCCTCTCACACGACGACCGTGCAAGCCGCGTCCGCATCTCCCGCGGGGCTAACCCCGGCGCGCCCGCCCGATTGCGAGCGCGATTATCAGGCCACTGGAAACCGGAATCTTCCCAACGAAGCAGTCCGAATCAAAGCGCGAAAGGGGAACAAGCGAAATGGCACACACAGGGAATCAAATGCGGCTGGCCGTGCTGGGCGCGGGGAAAATGGGCGGGATTTTGATCGAGGCGTTCGTTAAGCAGAGACTCGTCTCGCCGCAGAATATTTTCGCGACGGTGCAACACGCCGGACCGGAGCGCAAGAACGGATCGAAGCTGCCCGTTTCGCTGACGAACAATAATCGCGCGGCGGTGAAAAAGGCGGACGTTGTCTTTCTGTGCGTGAAGCCGCAAACGGTGGGGCAGGTTGTGGACGAAATACGCGGTGAGCTGACCGACAAGAAGCTACTGATTTCGATCGCGGCTTCGGTGCCGGCTGAATACATTGAGCGGCGCCTGCGCGGAAAAGTCCCCGTGATTCGCGCGATGCCCAACACGCCGTCGGTGGTGGGCGCGGGAATCACGGCGATCGCGGCCGGGAAATTCGCCGGACCAAAGGAGGTGGAGACAGCGCGGCGATTATTCGACGCGGTAGGCAAGACCGTGGTCGTGGACGAAAAGCACATGGACGCGGTGACCGGATTATCCGCGAGCGGGCCTGCGTTTATTTACATCATTCTGGAATCGCTGGCGGAAGGCGGCGTCAAGGTGGGGCTATCGCGTGAACTCGCCACGCTGCTCGCGGCGCAGATGACGCTGGGCGCAGCGAAAATGGTGATCGAAACCGGGCATCATCCGGCGCTGCTGAAGGATACGGTGACGACTCCAGCGGGCTGCACGATCGACGGCATCCTCGAACTCGAGGAGGGCGGATTACGCGTCACGCTGATCAAGGCTGTGGTGAAAGCAGCGCAGCGCGCGAAGGAATTGCTGGTCACCGACAAAAGCGCCTAGCGGTGGCACCGCGACGTGCTGCCTACTTTTTCATCAGGAGCACGTTCACCGCTTTGACCACTACTTCGACCTTGTCACCCTTCTTGATGCCGAGTTCTTTCAGCGATTCGAGTGTCATCACAGAGGCCATGCCAGATGATGTGGGGATATTGACCTTTACGAGGCACATTACGCCGCCCTTCTTAATGTCCGTCACTTTGGCGATGATTCGGTTGCGGGCTCCTACTTTCATGTTTTGCTCTCCTCGACTATCGTCTCGTGTCTAGCCAGGAGTTTAACAGAGTGCGAAAGATTACCGGTGCGTAAACGGAGCGCCACGGGTTCCTTTGCACCGCACGGAACTTGCAGCTAGGATAGAGGCATGGAGATTGACCACAAGGCTTTCCTCGACAGCCTCGGAGGCGCCGAGGGCGTGAAGCGCCTGGACGACGAAGCGCGCGCCGACGCGCTCGAATCGCACATGATGTCGGAGTTGAATAGCGCCATCGCCGCGAAGAAATCTGGCGAGGCGCAGCCCCCAAAGAAATATCCCACCGTGGCGGAAGTCGAGGCGCAGATTGAAACGCGGCCTTATCGCGCGGGCGTGGGATTCTTGATGGTGCCGCGCACAGGCGGCAACGTGAAAAGACTCGCGCCGATGCCCGCGAATCCAACGCTGGCCGATTTTTTCAAGTTGCGTTTTGCGGACACCGCCAACCACGTGTTGCAGAGCGCCAACCTGGCGAAGAAGAACGGCATGTCTGAAGAGATCGTTCTCGCGTGCCTGCTTCACGACGTGGTGCAGGAAATCATGCGGACCGATCACGGATGGTGGGGAGCGCAGCTCTTCGAGCCGTACGTCTCGGAGAAAGTGACATTCGCGATTCGGTACCACCAGGCGCTGCGGTACTACGCCGATCCTTCCGTGGGCTACGAGTATCCCGATCTCTACCGGGAATTATTCGGCGCGGATTACGTCCCGCCACCTTACATTGAAGCGACCTACCAGATGGTTCGCAAACACAAGTGGTATATGGAACCGCGCATGGTCGCCGTGAACGATTTGTACGCCTTCGATCCGAATGTGGTTGTGACGATCGAGCCGTTCCTCGACATCATCGGACGCCATTTCAAACAGCCGAAGGAGGGGCTGGGGAACGACGGAAGTCCGGTCGCGCACATGTGGCGAACGATTTCGAGACCAGATCAGCCACTGTAGGAAAACTCTCGTTCGGTCCCGCGCTGTTGACATCCCCGCTTGCAAGGGTTGGAAAAAGAACTCAGAACCGGCTGGTGACTCCTGGCGCAGGCCGGCTCCGCCCTAGCGATGTTGAAATTCGGGCGAGGCGAGAATGAATGCGACGATGAGGCGCAGCCGATTGGCCAGCGCCGAAGTGTTGCGTTCCGCGTCCGGGTCCTGCGTCTCCTTTCGGATGATCGCTTCGTCCTTGGGCAGAAGTTCGCCAGGAAGAATGGCGTCCTCCGTCAGCGCGATGGCGAAATCCAGGCCCGTGTGTTTTTCGGCGAGGATCGCTTTGGTTCGAGGCTGGTCTAAACTCGTAATTATTCCCAAGGTAACGATCGCACCGGGATCGAATTGCACGCCCGAAAGGTTCCCCTGCGTCAACGCGGTGGAAAAGTTAATCCGCGCGAGCAGCGCGCCTTCGTTGTCCCATGTTTCCGACTTCTCCGAGTAACCGGTCGGGACGATCATGCCGTAGGGCGGCATACCCATGGCGCTCAGATTTTGCAGGAGGGCGTCTGGAGAGACCACATTTGTGCCAGTAGCCCTCAGAGTGGAAACCACGAGTTCGAGCGGCGTTTTCATCTTCGCGCGGTAAGCCCTGGGCGACCAGAACTCGGGCGAATGGAGCATCGTGCGCAAGACCTCGCGAATATCGCCGTCGCTGGATAAGAATTTCTCGGTCATGCGATCCACCAGAGCCTCGGGCGGATCGTCGGAGACGAACCTGGTGGCGATGCTATTGGAAATGAAGCGGGCGGTCGCAGGACGGTGCGCGAGCATGCTCAAAGCCTGGAGTCCTTCGTCTACTCCCGCTTCAAAGAATTTTTCGCCGAGAACCGTCTTGGTTCCAGGATCGTGACGCTTCGGATCAAATTGGAATTGGCCGCCATCATCCGGCTGCGCGATCGTCCATCCGGTCAGGACTCGCGCGAGCTCGGTGACGTCCGCTTGCGTGTACCCCCCGTTTACGCCGAGCGTGTGCAGCTCCATGACCTCGCGGCCGTAATTCTCATTCAGGCCACTCTGGCCATTCTTGCCCGCCGCTTGGGAATGCGGCCCGATGCTGAGCCAGTTATCGAGATACATCAACATGGCCGGGCTTTGGGCGGTGGCAACGAGCAAATCGTAAAACTTGCCGAGAGCGTGAGGACGAATCGCGTCGCGCTCGTAAGCGGTCGTGTAGTAGACGCACTGGTTCTTGTACTGGAAAACGTTGAAATGATTGAACCAGAAATCGGTCATCACTTCGAGGAGCTGCCGCTCGGAATAGATCTCACGGATCAGCTTCGCCTGTTGCAGCTCGGAAGCGACAACTCCCGCCGGATTTGCCAGCGCGCGGACGGTCTCGCGCTCCTGGGGCGAGAAATCGGCGAACAAGCGATCGCGCTGATCTCCGCGCAACAGACTCGGGAGATTGATCAGTTGTTCGGGAGGCGAATTCCCAAGAGCGGCGAGGCGCTGGTTCTTGGGGAGCGCGAGCAGATTATCGGCAATCGCGCGCCCCTGCACCTCGGCCGCGGATGGCGACGCCGGCTTCGCAGCGCTGTCGCCAGCGGCTCCGGCATTCATCTTGGCGGCGGCGTTCGCGTCCGCGGTCTGGGCTTTAATGGCTTCCTGCTGCTTGATGCGCGCGACGTTCACGGAATACACCAGCGCGCTTTCCGGATCGTCGGGCATCGGCCGCTTACCGGCGATGATCTGGCGAATCACGGTGTCCGAAGGAAAGGATTGCGCGAGCTGCTTCGGATTCATGCGCGTCGTGGCATAGGGTCCGAGACGCGCGTTGAGCGCCGAATCGTCGATACTCTCGGGATGCAACTGGTCTTCAATCCACGCATCCAGGCCCTTGGCCATAACGGCGTCCACGTCGCCCGGCCTCGGGCCGAAAGAAAGGCGATTCAGCGCGTGGATTACGCGCTCGCGGTCGGTGAGTGCTGCCGGACGCGTTCCTTTCGTGACGGAAGAGGAAGTTTCCTTTTGATTCGTGGACTGCGGGAATACAGGCGCGGCGATATTGAACGCGAGCACGATCGCAAGCATCCTGCCGGGACAACCGACATTCATCTAGTACTCCCGCGGTAGCCTTCAAACTGACATCAACCAGCGGCCGTCCTATTCTAAACCCCGATTGAGCGCGTTTGTTTTCACGAAACGGTTTTGATTCTCAGATTCATACATGGCGGAGCAATCTGTTTCGTACGTATGCCACGATGCGAAGTTGTTCTAATGGGCGGCAGATGGTGCGATGCGTGCGGTGGCGTGGATATCAACGTTGACCGTGTCGCCGACGTGGAGCAGAAACGTGCTCGGATTCTTGAGACCCCATTTGACGTAAGGCACGACGAGCTGCATGGAGGTCCGCACCGACCCGACTGCGCCCGGCTGCACGGTACACGCGAGTGTGGCGTCGTGATCCTGACCGTGAAGGCGGATCACTCCCTCAACATCTATCTGGGCTGTCCCCTCCTTCGGAATCGCACCTTTGATCTGCCCCGGTGTGAAGGTGATTTCGGGAAACTTGCCGCTTTCAAGAATATCGGTGTGCATGTTTTTGTCGCGCGAAGCGTTGTCCGTGTTGCCGCTGGTCGCGTCTATCACGATGGAGCCGCTTGCACGTCCGGTGGAGGAATCCCATTGAATCTGGCCGCTCTTGAGCTTGAAGGTTCCGTGAACCGTGTGAAGCGTGGCCGCAAGCGTGAAATCGATTTCCGTGGTAGCCGGATCGAGAGTGATTACGGAGTCCTGCGCGCGGAGCGCCGGAGCGAGAACGAAGACGCCGAGTGCAATCGCGAGAATCGCCGAAGCGCGCCACAACGCCGACAGTAAGTGGACGAATCGAGTCACGTTCTCAGGCCCAGAGGACGCGCCAGCCGAGGTTCAAAATCGCAGAAGCCTCTAGCGCGTCCGGCGTGGAATCGCCGGTATGGACGGCGATCATCTTCGCGAAAAGGTCGTGGTGGGCCGCGAAAAGCCGGAGCGCCTTGCGCCGCAGCGCCGCGCTGGAATTCATCCAGAGAAACAGCCGCGTCATGCGCACGGCGGTGCGTATGATCCGACGGTGCTCGTATTCGTATTGCGCGAGGTCACGGGCGGCCAGCGCTTCGGCGAGATGAATGGCCTGTTGAAAGGCGAGGTTCAAGCCCTGCCCGGTGACGGCATCCACCGTACAACCCGAATCACCCACCAGCGCCACGTTTCCACGCACGACGGCGCGCGCCCTGCTGAAAGACGTGACCGCTCCGGCCTCGGAAGAAAGCTGTCGGGCGCCGCGAAGACGCGCGGCAACCGCGGGAAATTGATCGAGGACGCGATCCATTCGAAGGCGCGAATCGTCCACGAAGAGCGAAATGCAGATTTCCCGCGCGCCGGTCGGCGTCACAATCATCTGCGATCTCTCGCCCCAATGGACTTCGACAAAATTGGTCCAGGGCGTGATCGCGTAGTGCCGGCGAAAACCGAACCGGGATCGCTCGGGGCGGCGCGGGCCCAAGCCCGCAAACTGGCGGACACTGGAATGCTGGCCGTCGGCGCCGATCAGCCACGTGCAAGGAATGAACGTGCCGTTGACGCAGGCGCCGTGAAAACCAAGAGTCGAGACCCGCGCGCCCCACATCAGGGTGACTCCGGTTTCGGTGGCGCGGTCAATTAAGAGCTGGTGGAGCGCCGTACGGCGCAGGCCCAAGGCCTGTCCTCTGGGAATTTCAGCGCTGACCGAAGAAGTTTCGTCCGAGAACCGAAAACCCTGGAAGGGAAAACCCGGACCCGAATCGAGGTCAACTCCGAGACGGCGCAGCGCCGCCACTGCCTCGGGCAGCAAACCCTCGCCGCAGGGCTTATTGATGGGAGGCTTTCTGGAATCAACAACGGTGACGCGGAGGTTTTTCAGGCTTGCAGCAATGGCCGCGGCCAGTCCGGCCGGGCCCCCGCCTACGACCAGGACATCAGCCTGCAATTTCGGCTCCCACGAAACCGACTACCAGCGCAAGAGGAGCAGCTCGGAGCAAAATCCAGGCCCCATGGCGGCCAGGATGCTCAATGTTCCAGGTTCCGGGCGACGATGGCGGTAAACATCCTCGAGAACGAGGAGGACGGACGTGGAAGAAATATTGCCCACTTTGCGTAAACATTCCCACGACGCCTCCAGATCCTTTTCAGTAAGGTCGAGAGCTGTAGCGGTGGCTTCGAGAACCTTCGGGCCGCCGGTGTGCATGATCCAGCTTTGGATATCGCTACGGCGGACACCTTGTTCCGCAAGGAACTCGTCCACATCCTTGCCCAGATGCTTCACCACCGTATCCGGAACTTCCGGTGACAGTACGATGTGAAATCCCTTTTCAGAGATGTCCCATCCCATCACACGCTCGGTATTCGGGTAGAAGACGGATTTGGTGGCCAAAATCTCGGGCCCGTTCGATTCGACCTCGTCTCCCACAACCACGGCCGCCGCGGCGCCGTCGCCGAAGAGCATTGCCGAGATCAGATGCGCCATCGAGATGTCGTCGCGCTGGAGCGTTAGCGAACACAGCTCAATGGACAACAACGCAGCCGCTTGATCAGGATAGGCGCGAACGTAGTCCGCGGCTCGGGAAACTCCGGCGGCGCCGGCCACGCAGCCAAGCCCGAAGATCGGGATGCGCTTGATATTCGGCGAAAGGCCCATGCGATTGATGAGGCGCGCGTCAAGCGACGGTGCTGCGATGCCAGTGACGGAGGTAACGAATATCGCGCCCAGGTCCCGCGGCTCAATCCCAGCGGCGACGAGCGCATGGCACAGCGCCTTTTCACCAATCTCGAGACCCACTTCGATCCAGACGTTGTTCGCCTCTCCCCACGTCTGCATGTTGTTGTGGTAAAAATCGAGCGGCCGCGCCGTGAACCGGCCGTCCACTTTCATGCTTTCGTCCAGGCGATCGAGAATGCCGGGCTGCACCAAACGATCCTTCCAATAGTTCTTGAGCGCACCTACGAGAACTTCCTGCTTGTGGTAGTACTTGGGAAATGCGCTAGCGACTCCGGCAATTCTCATAAATGCTGCTCCTCGGGCATCCGCCCGTGCGGAGGGCATCAAACTCATAAACGCAAATCGGGTCTGGTTTCATCCCGATCGTCTGAATTTGGCCCCGTATTTGAATCTGACGAACCTTGCTAAGTTCAACCGCGCTATTTAAGCAAGCCGACGACGAGTGCCTTCCTCGCCCCAAGCTCAACAGTTTTCAACACTCACCAATGTTCTCTGCCGGCCAAGCGAAACTGCCGAACAAAGAGCTTATCCAGTCCCGACGTCAAACACCGGGTCATGAATCCGCCGCTTGCGGGATGCGGGAGAGGCCGCGATAAAGGAACAGGGCGCAACCCAGAGAACCGACCAGGAGAAGAACTCCGATTCCCCTGGACAGCAAGCATATCTTACCTACCCCGAACAGGGCGCAATATACCATGGCAGAGCCTACAATCCAGTCGAGTAAATTGCGCCCCAGGTCGTGAACCGGAACCACTTCGGGGGCAATCCGGGCGATGGGCCCCCAGCCCAAAGCGTCCGGGCGCACGCGCCTGTAAAATCGCAAAAGCGTGTCGCGCGGCTCGGCCGGCGTCATCAAGGTGACGATGACCCATGCCAGGGTCGTGGCCAACGTGGTGACTAGCGTCTGCTTCGCGAAGACGGCGGGCTCGGAGCCGTGAAACGGCGCGGCCCAGCGGATCGTCAGCGAAACGATTAGAGCCGTGGACATCGCGGCGATTTCACTCCACGCATTTACGCGCCACCAATACCAGCGCAGCAGATACACGCTGCCTGTTCCGGCGCCGACTTCGAGAAGAACTTCCCAACCTGAGCGAATCGTGGCGAGTTCCCAGGAGACACAGGCGCTGAGAATAACGAGCAGGATCGTCACCCAGCGGGATACGACGACGTAGTGCTTCTCGGGTTCGGCGCGTCGGACGAATCGCCGGTAGAAATCCGAAACCAGGTACGAGCTCCCCCAATTCAGGTGAGTAGCAATCGTGGACATGAAGGCCGCGAGAAACCCAGCGACGAGTAGCCCCCGCGCGGCCCGGGGAAGATGATCCACGGCAAGCAGGACGTAGCCCGCTTCAGGTTGCGCGAGATGAGGATAGAGAACGACGACCGCCAAGGCCGCCAGAATCCACGGCCAGGAACGCAGCGCGTAGTGCGCGAAATTGAACCACAGGACCGCGAGCAGCCCGTCGCGCTCGGTGCGGGCGCTTAGAATTCGCTGGGCGACGTAGCCGCCTCCTCCCGGTTCCGACCCCGGGTACCAGAATGCCCACCACTGGACGCCGAGATAGACGCAGAAGGTGATGACAGGAATGGTCCACAGAGATTCGCTCGCGAAGCTGCGCGAGAAATCAGGAAAAAAGGAAGAGATGTTCGACGACGATGGTCCCGCTGCGGAGTGGAGGGCGTCGAGCTTCGCGAGAAGCGCGTGCATCCCTCCGGCAGCGCCGACCCCGTACCATGCCACCGCGATGACGACCCCCATCTTAAGGACAAACTGGAACAGATCCGTCCAGAGAACGCCCCAGAGACCGCCGAGCGCGACATAGATTCCCGTGAACGGTATCAGGAAGAAGACGCACAGGGCCAGCGCGGCACGGTCACTGATGCCGAGTACGACGGAGGCGATTGTAGTCATCGCCTTGGTGACCCAGCCGAGAATCACGCAGTTCACGAGGAGGCCGAGATAGATGGCGCGAAATCCGCGAAGAAACGCGCCGGGCTTTCCGGCGTAGCGCATTTCGGCGAATTCGACGTCCGTCAACAGACCGGCGCGAACCCAGAGCCGCGCGAACAGGAAGACAGTCATCATTCCCGCAGGCAGCATGCTCCACCAGATCCAGTTGCCCGCGATGCCATTGCGATAGACGAGGCCGGTGACGACCAGCGGTGTATCCGCCGCGAAGGTAGTCGCGACCATGGACGTCCCGATCAGCCACCAGGCGGCGCGCCGGCCGGACACGAAATAATCGGCGGTGCTGCCGCTCGATCGACGACGAAAGTAAAGCCCCTGAATGAGGGTGAACAGAAGGTAGGCAGCGATGACGACCCAATCGGTAAAGTTGAGTTTCATGTCCACGCGGCTGCGGCATATTTTGGTCGAGGACGCCCGGGGAGTCAAAGAGAATGGTGGCGGAGAACTGCCGATGCCTAAAAAGAAAAACCCCGGATCTGAGGGGGATCAGACCCGGGGGTCGGGGGCACTGAGGGGAACCGCTGGGCCGACAAACCTTATTGGGCTAGCGCTCCGCGAGCTGAGCTAGTAATTCAGGTGCCGCAGGAACATCGTCGCCCGGAAGACTATTTGCATCGCAAGCACGATAAGCGTGTCGCGAACCGCCGTGATTCTCCGCCTTATAGATTTTTTCTCGAAGCCGGCCGCACGAATCATTTCGGCGGCCGGGCCACCGCGATCCGATTTCCAATCACTGCCGATAAGTGCGCTCACTAGCTTCCTCTAATTGAGAACGTAAACGGGATTGTCGTGCTCGACGGCAACAACCATGGTTTTGAAAATATCCACATCCCAGCTGTCCGCGATGCGCAAACGGACGACTTCGGTCGTCTCAGACAGCAACCGCCCACGCAGAGGTACGCGTAGGTTCCCTGCTACCACTCGAAGAATTACGGGCTGCCCCATCCAGACTTCGTAGCCACCTTCCATCGTTGTCCCCCTCCTCAGAGTGACTTCCATGAACAAGTCAATTCTCGAACGATGGAACAACCTGACCAATGGTACAGGGGTCTAAGACTGGTAGGATTGAAGTACTATGACTTTGGCGGGGCGGCGAAGGCTCCGACGGTTGACTCTCTTGTCATTGTAAATACTGGATTTAGGGGCCGCGGATCAACTCGAACGACTGGAATTCAAGGCCATGATCGAAGTTCTCAAGCACCTTCTGGCAGCACTGTACGACGTCCGCGGGTTAATCGAATGGGGCGGAACGCTGCTGGTGTGCGTGATCGTGTTTGTCGAGACGGGGATGTTCGTGGGATTTTTTCTGCCGGGCGATTCCCTGCTGGTGACCGCAGGCGTATTTGCAGGCGCAGGGCATATGAAGCTGGCGGAGTTGCTGACGCTCGTGACGCTGTGCTCGATCGCCGGCGATCAGCTGGGCTATTTGATCGGGTGGAAGGCGGGCGAAAGCCTCTATCGGCGCGAGGACTCCCGATTTTTCAAAAAGAGGCACCTCGAGCGCGCGCACGAATTCTATGAAAAGTATGGCGGAAAGACGATCATCATCGCGAGGTTCGTACCGATCATCCGGACGTTTTGCCCGCCGGTCGCCGGAGCGGCGAAAATGAAATACTCGCGCTATCTGGTGTACGACGTTGTCGGCGGATTCCTGTGGGTATGGAGCATGGTTCTCGTGGGATACACGCTTGGACGGACGGTCCCAAATATTGACAAGCGAATTCACTACATCATCGCCGGTGTGATTGTGGTGTCCTTGATGCCTGCTGCGTATCACGCCTGGAAGGCGAGGGCTGCTAAAACGAACGCAGCGATTGCGCCAGTTCCCGCCGAGGAAAATCCCGAGAGACCGTAAATGCAAAACGGGGAGCCTGGCAGCTCCCCGTCTTGTTCACCCGCTAGGCCGCGGCGAAGCTGAAAGCACCGCCAGCGGTTAGCGCCGCAGGATCGATGCAAAAAAAGTGTCAAGGAACTATGCACGGCGGAGTTGTGCCTCCCCCGCACATGGGCTCCTGCTAGGGCACTCATACGCCCGGAATGAGCCATGTGCAAGCGGAAAATCTTGCGGGGGCGATCCAGCGCGGCGCGGGCGGGATCCCGGCCGGCAATCGTAATCAGATAGGATCGGTGGCCTGGTTCAGAACTGTCGAGCGATGATACCGGTCGCGATCGGAGTCGTGTCCTGATCGAACAACACGGCCGTGTTGTCGTCAATGAGATAATAAATCAGATTGAAGGTGGCGGCCGGACTCGTCGTCGTCAGGACAGCGGTGCCGCGACCGGTCGAGGCGGGCGCACCAAACGAATTACCAGTGGCACTGATCGGGTCGGTCTGTGAGACGGAACTGAAGGTATTAATGTCGAGATTCCCGCTAGTGATCCCCGTGCCGTTGAAAATAAGTTGGCCCGATACGTCGGGTTGGGAAGCCGAGGCGTTATCGTGGAAAACACCTTGACCGGTCAATCCGATCGCGAAGCTTCCACTCAGAAGCGCGACGGACGCCGAGCACGCGGCTGCCGGCGGCACGCATTGCTGGTATGCCGTGCCCGTGGCCAAGGCGTTGGAATCAATCTCCAACATCAAGGCAGTTCCCTGCGAAGTCTGATAGACCGCAAATTCATTGGTGCTGGAATTCGCCCCGGTTGGACACGCGCCAGTGCCTGAGAATAGCGTGAGATCAATTCGGCCCGTGACCCCGTCGGTAGCGTAGGACGAACACGAGTTAATCGCCGGGCCCATATTGTATGTGCCACCGACGTTCGCATCGAAGACGCCGCCGGAAACACCGGCAGTGCCGTTCGACGTGAAAACCCCGCCCGTCGCGAAGGCTGAGACTACGGACCCTCCGGTCAGCGCATCGCCGCCGCCGGTGAAGACGTAATTCCCGGCTGTTAGCGGCGTGGATCCCGCCGGGGCGCTGAACATATCTCCAGCGACGAAAGCCACGCGGTCAATTTCGATAAGATGCAGATGTGTTACGGAAGCTAACGGGCCTTCGACAGCATAAAACGCATACTCACGAGCGCCGGTCGGCCCGCTGGTAAGCGTCAAAGTCCCGCGGCCAGTGCCGGGAAACAGAGGATCAAATACATAAGTGCCCGTGAGCGATGTGTTGCCTCGCGTAACGACGCCTGATCCGGCGATACCGTTATCGTTTATATCCAGAATCGTGCCGCCGCCAGGAATGTCCCCAGAGCCGTTCGCAGAGAACTTGCCGGCCATGCCCAAGGGATTAAAATCAGCGTCCGCACCCAGCACGTTGAATACGTAGGGGCCGGTGATAACAGACGACGAATTCGAAAGGGCATTCAGGCTCTGCTGGTCAATCGTCCCGCCACCCGTGGCATTGGCGTCGAAAAGGATAATCTGGGCGTGCGCGTTCGTCGAAAGTGCAAACCGCCAGACGTGGGCTCCCTGGCTGCTGCTGATATTAGCCGTGCCTCGCCCGTCTGGTCCGACGGTGTAAAAGCCGCTGATGGATTCCTGTTTCGTGACTCCCGTAAGGAAGCTTTCGACGTCCTCGACGCCGCTGAGAATCGTGCCTTTCCCATTCGTCGCGAAGCTACCCGCCACCGCCAGAAAACCTGACTGATCGCTTCCGGTGTAGGAGAAAGCGTACTGACCCGTAAGAGAGGCGTCCGAATAGACAACTGTGACGGTCGCCGTTGCCGGGGCCTCGGCAGCAGGATCGGTTGCAGTGATCGTGACGGTGCCGCCCGGTGGGGGACTCAGGGGCGCAGTGTAATTCCCTCTCGAATCAATCGAACCGTACACGTCAGCGTTGCCGGACGGAGTCACCGTCCAAGTCGCATCGAGATCGGTCAAGCCATTCAGCAATGCGGTAAACGGTTGAACTTGATTCGCGGCAACGGTGGGAGACGTAGGAGACACCGTGAGGCCGGTACCGGCCCCGACCGTAACAATGGCGGTATTAGATGTTACCGAAGGGACTGTATTGCCGTTAGTTGAGGTCGCGGGCTGTGTCGCGACTGCGGTAATACTGACTTGCCCAACCTGAGTGACTCCCGTAGTGGCTGTTGTTGGCACGGAACTGGGAGCCGTATATACGCCTACGAGCTGGTTGTCGGCGGATGGCACAATACTGCCGACCGTTGACAACTCCCCGCCCGAGATACCGTTCACTTCCCACGTTACCGTAGTGGTCGTTGAAATCGTCGAATCGGCGAGATTTACAACAGCCGTAAATTGAGTCGTGGTGTTCAACGGGACTGTGACCGTAGCCGGCGTGATCGCCACGGAAGTCACGGTGGTCTTATTCCCGCCGCCGCCGCACGCCTGTAAGCTCCAGCCACCCGCGATCACCAGGGCAATCATGGCAAGAAGACGATTCATCGGCGATCGCCGATGTGTCTCGCCGCACAATCCGGTAGCGCTTTGCGCCGCCGCGCACTTCCCGACCGCGTTCACCAACTTCATAGGCTTCGGCCTGTTCATCGAGACGTTATCTCCGAGGGGATTCAAAGGGTGTAGGGAGGTTCCATTCTAACTGGAAAAGGTTCCATTTTCTTGAGGAACGGCTGGAGGAAGCAAGCTCCGAATCGATCCAGCGCCATTCAGGCCAACCCACCCATCATCGCTCCAAACACCCGGATAGGCAGATGTGAGCGACCCAGATTTGGTTGTCATGCGAGCGCGTTCACGTCTCTGGATAGCATCGAGGGAAAAGGCTACTTGAGGAAGAGGCCTTCGCGGACCTGATCGCGGCCGACGAAAGTCTTCGAGGACCGGAAATCAGCAAACAGACCGAGGATTTCCCGATTCTGAAACACATGAGAATGAACGGCAATAGTGGCGGCGGGTATCAACTCCACGGTCTGGCTGTCCACGACGCGATAGCGATGGAAACGTTCCGTGGCGCGACTGTGAAACATCGCCAGCATGGCGCCGCCGGGATGAAGCACCTGCGAAAGGCGTGCCATCAGCCGTGGAGCCACCTCCGGGTCGAAATAATCCAGGAGATCCCACGCCAGCACTCCATGAAAACTTCGCTCCGGGTATTGTAGTGCGTTCTCGAGAAATTTATCGGCGAGCACGGACGGCGAAATCCTCTGCGAGTCGCCACCGACGGGAGACGCTCGAAATCCCTCTTCCTCAGCGGAAAGGAAGTCCTTCCAGGTCCTCAGCAGGTCCTCGGTAGAAACTCGATAGCCTTTGTCCACAAAAAAGCTGACGGTGGACTGCCATACCGGACCCAGATCGAGAACGCGGCCGTGGGGAACGTCGCTGATCAGCCACAAAAACTCTTTCAGACCATTTGAGATGCGGAGATTACCTGACGGGACAGCGGCCGGCGTTGGACCGGGCCTCACGGCTGCTGCGCCGGTGGCCGGATGTGCGGCACCCGGGCGGGGTTTTGCCGTCCAGTTCATGTTTCGCTTTACTCGCCCTCTACCGCGCTGGCAGCTATCGGTTGGAGATCCGCGGTATCTCGCCCTTTAGGGGCCGTTGCTGAAGCCCCACGGGCAGGCGTCGTTTCCACTTTGCCCCGCAACCTCGCACCGTCATCTATCCCAATGCGAGGCGTCATGACGCTTCCCGTGACGCGACTCGACGAGCCGAAATGCGCGCTGTCGCTTGCCTTCAGGTTCCCCTGCACGGTGCCGTCAACCACGATCTCGCGGGACTCGATATCAGCCTGAACTCGGCCGTTGGGTCCCACCGTCACGCGACTATTCCCCAGACGAATCTTGCCGTGCAATTCGCCATCAATGTATAGGTCTGAGTCGCCGGATAATTCTCCGTTAATTTTCAGGCCCGAACTGATTTTGGACGTGGCGCGGCTCACCGGCGCAGCCGCAGGTTCTGCGATGGGCGCCGACGGAGCAGGCGGAGCCTGCGTTGGCACGCGCGGAGCCGGTACTGGAACCGGAGCCTGCGATGCGACCGGAGCCGAAACAGGCGGGCTATAGGACTCTGAAGACGGCTTTGCCTCTGGAGATTTTCGCCACATAACAATCCTCCCTCCAAAAATGGGGACGCTGCGGCGGGTGGCAGCCATCCTCTGCGGTGGGAAAACTATAGTACAGCCGCAACTACCTGTAAACAAGCAGTGTACTGGAAACGTCCAGATCGGCAACCTTCGCGGGGCGGAACTCAAGAGCGCCGGAGTCGGAAGTTTGCGCATTATTGCGACGCATCTCCCACATCGCGACCACCATTCCCACCAACTCGTGGCCAAAAATTTTGATTCCCAATCTGGTATGCCACCAGTTGTCGGGATCGAAGTCGCTATCCCGCGCGGCCACGACGCGAAGAACGGTGCCGGGCGAGAACGTTCTCTCGCAAATATATCGCGCCCGCCGTGTGTGGTAGTTCGACGTCACCAGAATAATTCGCTTCCATCCGCGAGCGGAGATGAGCTGGCTGATTGCAGCAGCCTCCTCGCGCGTATCTTCGGCGCGGTGGGCGAAACGAACGATGGCTGTGACTGGAACCCCGCGGTCGGTGAGGTCATGCTCCTCCAACTCAGCGACACTAGCGTATGAACGCAGGCCTCGGCCACTCGCAACGATTCGGGGCGCCCAGCCGGCCTTGAGAAGCTCGGCGGCGCGCGTGGCCCGGTCACCGTTGTAGTTGTCGTCACCCAAAATCACGATGGCATCGGAAGCCACCGGACCCTCGTCCACGATCCAGAAGCTGGCGGCCATCCGCAGCAGTGGATTCCGCGCGAGATAGAGGAGGAAAAGAAGGCATAGGAAGAAGATCAGGAATATTAGGCGAAAAAATATGCCGCCGCGTTGCGATGCACAAGGATGAGAGAGCGGATGGGCAGTCATTATTTGCCGGGATCGAACTGGCGAAGGCGTTCGGCGGCCTGCTCAGGCAGAGTGCCGTTGAAATAGACTTCCTTGATGCTGTACGACTTGCTGCGAGTCTCGAGGATGGGCAGGATTTCGATGTGCCAATGGTAATCGCCGGCGATGGTGGCCCAGTAGTCGCTCAACTCGCCCTTGGTCTGGAGGGTGTTGGGCGCGGTGTGCAAGACCATGTGGTAGCTGCCGCTGACTTGGAGCAGGCGGCGCAGCGTGCGGCCGAGCAGAGTCGCCAGGTTGCGGCGCTTCTCGTCGGGCGAGGGAGACTCAAACTGGTGCGAGTGGGTCTTTGGAATCAGCCATGTCTCGTAGGGCACCCGTGAGGCATAGGGGCAAAATGCATAATAATCGCCGACGTTGTCCACGATTCGCTTCGTCTGGCGAATCTCCTGCCGCAGGATGTCGCAGAAAACGCAGCGGTCGCGCTCGCGGTACCACTCCCGGGCGGAACGCAACTCGTAAAGGATGCGCCGGGGGACAAATGTCGTAGCGGAAAGCTGGGAGTGCGAGTGCGGCCACTCCTCCCCGGCCGCCGGTCCCTGATTCTTGAATACCGCGACGTACTTGAAGCGGGCGTCACGCTTCAAGTCCTCGATTCGCAGCGCGTAGGCCTGCAGCACGCGTTCGATCTCCTCGTCGGTCAGCTGCGTGAAGGTGCGCGAGTGTATGGGTGTCTCGACAATAATCTCGTGCGCCCCGATAGCGGCCATGCGATCGAAGATTCCGTCCGCATTGCGCGCGGGGTCGCCCTCTATGTGGTAGAGCGGGCGGAAATGCGGATACGCGCGCACCTGCCAATTCCCTCGCTCGGGCAATTCGACCAGCACGCGCGCGTTGGTGCGGTTTTCGGGACACAACGGGCAGGGCTCGGCGCGTTCCTTTTCCCGCTCCGGATGTCCGACGACTACCCAACTGCGCGTGATGGGGTCTTTGCGTAGTTCCATCGAGTCCCTATGCGGACAATGAGGAGGTCATCTTATAACGAAGGCTTGCCGGACGACAAAGCCAACTGCGAAGTTGCGAGGCGTCAATGTGAAAAAAGTTGAGTTAATTCGGGAACGAAGTTGATTTCTAGTTTACACTGCGCAACAACGATTTTGGCTCGGTAGGCCCGGGACGTCGAAGTTGAGCGGCGAAACGGGCGAGGAGAGTTTTTGGGCACGCTTTCTGCCAGCGCTCCCGCTAGCGCGAACGGCGTCACAGGATTTGCGGCCGCTCGAAAAATGACGGTCGTGCCGATGATCGCGGCGACCTACTTCATGGTGGCCGGCGGCCCATACGGCCTGGAAGACATCGTACAAAAAACCGGTTATCAGGCCACGCTGCTGATCCTTCTTATTACGCCCCTGCTCTGGAGCATTCCGACCGCGATGATGGTCAGCGAGCTCGCGACGGCCATTCCCGAAGAGGGCGGGTTCTACATCTGGGTGCGGCGCGGCATGGGCCGCTTCATGGGCTATCAGGAAACGTGGCTCACGATGGCGGGCAGCGTGTTCGAAATGGCGCTGTACCCAAATCTTTTCGTGGCATATATCGCGCGGTTTGCGCCGCGACTGGTGGCCGGTTGGCGCGGGCTTGCAATTGGCTTTGCGATGATCGCTCTGTGCGCGGCGTGGAACATATTCGGTGCGAGCGCCGTGGGCGATGGATCTGTCGTGCTCAATGTGGTGCTGCTCGCGCCGTTCGCGGTTTTGGTCATATTCGCCATGTCCCACAGCCACTCCTACTCGTCCGGCGCGGTTCCACTGCGTCACGCTGACTTCCTGGGCGGAATCCTCATTGCGATGTGGAACTACATGGGCTGGGACAATCTCTCGACGATTGCGGGCGAAGTGGAGGCGCCGCAGCGGACATATACGCGCGCGATGTTCGGCGCGGTGATTTTGGTCGTCGCGGGCTACCTGCTGCCCGTCGCGGCTGTGGCGCAAATCGGACTCGATCCGAATAGTTGGACGACCGGAGGTTGGGTGGACGTGGGACGAATCGTCGGAGGCCAGGCGCTGGCTCTGGCGATTACGCTCGCTGGAGTCCTTGGCGCGGTCGGATCGTTCGGCGCGCTGATGATGTCGTTTACCAGGCTGCCCGTGGTGATGGCTGAGGACGGCTATCTGCCGAAGGTGTTCGCGCGGCGACATCCGCGCACGGGCGCGCCGTGGGTGGCCGTGATCGCTTGCGCGCTGTTCTGGGCGCTATGCTATCCGCTCGGATTCGAGCGAAGCCTGATCCTTGATGTGCTGCTAACCGGGCTCAGTATTCTTTTGGAATTTTGGGCGCTGGTCGCGCTGCGAATACGTGAGCCAAATCTGAAGCGGCCATACCGCGTGCCGGGTGGCACGGTTGGCGCGATTCTGATCGGGCTCCCTCCACTCGCGCTGATCGCTACCGCGCTGGTGCGCAACAGCCAGGAATCCGTCGGGAGCACGAACGAGCTGGTTGTGGGCGCCGCTGTCGTCGCTGGCGGGATCGCCATGTACTTCCTCACACGCGTCTTCCAACGCAAGAAAGTAGCCTAACCTCCCGGCGCGAAGGGTGCGCAACGTCGTGCTATTCTGGCGCGCGATGACACAGATTGCCAAAGCGGACCTCACCTTCATGCAAGCGGCGATCGAAGAGGCACAGGCTGCGGGAGCGCGGGGCGAAGTGCCCGTGGGAGCCGTGATCGTCTCTGACGACCGCATCGTGGGACGCGGGGGGAATCGCACGATTCTCGATTGCGACCCTTCAGCGCACGCCGAAATCGTGGCGCTACGCGAGGCAGCCAAGGGCGTCGGCAATTATCGCCTGCTCGGCACGACGCTTTACGTGACCATAGAACCGTGCGCCATGTGCGCCGGCGCCATGGTGCAGGCGCGAATCACGCGGCTGGTTTACGGCGCAGACGATCCGAAGGGCGGCGCGGTGCATTCCTGCTTTTCGATCCTCGATCACCCGCAGATCAATCATCGCGTGGAGTTATCGCGAGGGATCCTGGCCGAAGAAGCTGCGGCGCTACTCCAAAATTTTTTCGCGGCGAGACGCTGACAATCCGTGGACTCTTACTTCGAAGTCCCGCTGGTGGTTTCGTCTTTAGGTGGCAACCAGTAGCTGGCGAGGACGGGTATCAGAAAGAGAATCGCCAGCGGCGAAGTGATCATGCCGCCCACGACCACGCGGGCGAGCGGCTGCTGCGCCTGCACGCCGATGCCCGTCGAAACCGCCGCAGGAAGCAGTCCGAGACACGCCGCGGCGCAAGCCATCACGACTGGCCGCATCTCGGCCAGCGAGGCGAGCTCAATGTTCGCGCGCAAGGAACGAGAGCCGCCCTCCTTCCGGCGAATGCCGGAAACAAATACGACGCCACCGAGCGTGCACACTCCGATCACCGAGGCAAATCCAACCGCGGCAGAAATGCTAAAGGGCGTGTGAGTCAGCAATAGCGACAGTACCCCTCCCAGCAGGCCGAAAGGTAGAATCGCGAGAACCAAAAGCGCATGCCGAAGAGAGTTGAACGCGGTGAATAGCAGCGCAAGAATGATGAGCAGTGTGATTGGAATGATGACGGCGAGACGCCGCTGTTCCTTCTGGAGGCTGTCATACTCACCGGCCCATTCGAGGTGATAGCCTTCCGGAAGATGGACCTTCTGCGTTAGACGGCTCTGCACATCCTGAATAGTTCCAGCGAGGTCGCGCCCGCGAACGCTAAATTTTACGGGAATATAACGGCGGCCATTCTCCCGAAAAATCATGAAAGCTCCCTGGCGCAGGGAAACGTCCGCCACCTGGCCAAGGGGCACGTTGCTGCCTGTCGGCGTCGGGAGAAGAATGTTGCGGATAGCTTCGGCGGAAGTGCGAAATTGAGGCTGGTAGCGAATCACGAAATCAAAACGGCGATCGCCCTGCAGAATCTGCGTTGCCGGAAGGCCTCCGATGGCCGCCTGGACCGCGGCGTTGACGTCCGCGGACATCACGCCGTACCGGGCGCTGGCAGCGCGGTCGATGGAAACAATAAGCTCGGGCTGCCCCGACTCCTGAAAGACGCCCAGGTCGGCTACGCCGGGAACCGACGCCATGACATCGCGAATCTCACCAGCCTTTGCGACCAGCGTGTCGATATCGTCGCCAAAAAGTTTCAGAGAATTTTCGCCTTTGACGCCCGACATCGCTTCTTCGACGTTGTCCTGAATATTCTGCGAAAAATTGAAATCGATGCCGGGATATTTTTCGAGCTGCTCGTCCATCTGGCTGATCAGCTTGTCCTTGGTCAAGCCGCTCGGCCACTGACTTGGCGGCTTGAGCGACACCATGAACTCAATATTATTGAAGGTCGTAACGTCCGTACCGTCATCGGGCCGGCCCATTTGCGACACCACCTGCGTGACGGCGGGAAAGCCGAGGAGAATTTCGCGAAACTCGTGGGCCATCTGGGCGCCCGTTTCGTACGAGGCGTCTTGAGGCAGTGTCGCGCGAACCCAGAGGTTCCCTTCCTCGAGTTTGGGCATGAATTCGCCGCCCAGAAAGAGAAAGGCGACGATTAGAGTGGCGACGAGCGCCGATCCCGCGATCGCGAGCACCGTCTTTCGGTTCGACATTGTCCATCGGATACCCTCGGCGTAGTGTTTGCCCAGCCAGGCAACCAGGTGGGTATGGTGACTGCGTATCTTCTCGGGGTTTATCCAGGAGGCGAGCACCGGCGCGAAGAACACCGCGAACAGGAATGCGCCTATGAGCGCGAAGCCATAGGTTTCAGACATTGGCGCGAAAACTTTCCCGGGCACACCTTCCATCGTGAAAAGCGGGATGAGCGCAACGATGATCACCAGGACCGAAAACGCGACCGGGCGGACGGCTTCCGCGGTCGCATCGGCGATCAGGTCGAACGTATGGACGTTGGAATCGGCCGATTGAAAGCGGCGGAAAATATTCTCGAGAACGATTACCGCCGCGTCAACCAGAATCCCGAAATCAATCGCCCCAATGGAAATCAAGTTCGCGGATCGGCCGGAGAAGACCATCAGCGAAAACGCGAATAACAGCGAACATGGAATCGTGAGCGCGGCAATCAGAGAAATGGGAATGTCGCCAAGAAAAATAATAAGAACCAGCGTTACCAGGCTAAGACCGACGATCACGATATCCCGGACCGTTGACGTCGTTACGTTAATGAGGTCCCTGCGGTTGTACAGGGTTTCCAGCTTCATTCCTCGCGGCAGCAAACCGCCGTTCAGCTGGCCGACTTTCACCTTGAGCTGGCGTAGCGCGGGAAGCGACTGCTCGCCCCGTTGAAGAAGGACGATTCCCTCGACTGCATCGTCATCGTGATCCACGCCGACCTGACCCAAGCGCGGTTGAGAGCCCTCGTGAACGTCCGCGATGTCCCGCAAATAAACCGGCACTCCGTTGCGCGTCGCGATGAGGACATTCCGCATGTCCTCGACTGACTGCAGCAGGCCGACCCCGCGAATGTTGACGCTTTGGCTGCCCATGGTCAGGTAGTTACCGCCCGCATTCGCATTGCTGGCGGAGACGGCGGCGATAACCTGCGGAAGTGTCACGTTAAGCTGCAATAGCTTGCGCGCATCCACCTCCGCAACATATTGGCGCGTGCTGCCGCCGAAACCCGCGACGTCAACGATGCCAGAGACTTGCTTGATTTCGCGCGTGACGAGCCAATCCTGAGTGGCCTTCAGCTCGTTGAGGCTGTACGCAGGCCCATAGAGACGATAGCGGAAGATCTCTCCAACGGGAGATTCCGGCGAGAGCTGCGGACTCAAATTCGCGGGCAGCGAAACCAACTGCAGACGGTTCAAGACTTCCTGGCGGTCCCAGAAGTATTCACTCCCATAATCGAAATACAGTTTCACGTCACTCAAGCCGAATATCGCGGTCGAGCGAACGAACTCGAGATGGGGAATACCGAAGAGGACCGTTTCGATGGGGACGGTAACCTGTCGTTCCATTTCTTCGGCCGACCAGGAAGGATTCTGGGTGATCACCTCCACGAGTGGCGGGGATGGGTCGGGATACGCCTCGATGTCGAGGCGCAGGAACATATAGATTCCGCCCGCGATCCAGGCGACCAACAGGACAATCATCAAGGGCCGGTAACGGAGCAACGAAGCGATCAGGTTGCGCATCGCGAATCAGTCCTGCCCCGCTGAACGGAGGAGCAACGTGCCTTCCGAGACGATCGTTTCGCCCGCGTTCACGCCGGAAACAATTTCTATCGATCCGTCGAGAGTGCGGCCGATCTTGACCGCGCGGCGCTCGAAGCGGCCGTTTCCCTTCCCTATGAACACATAAGCGTTGTTGCCTTCCCGGATGACGGCGGGAGCGGGCACGAGAATTCCTTCAGTCGAAGATCGCAGGATGCGGATCGCACCAAACATGCCAGGTTTGATACGAGCGCCGGCATTCGGCAGAATGACGCGGACGTGGAGAGTGCGCGTGGCTGGATCGACAGCGCCCGAGACCACGCCAACCCGACCGGCCCAGTGCTGATCGGGGTAAGCGTTCAGGGTGACCTGAGCTTCCTGTCCCGACTTTGCAACAGAGAGATCTTGTTCATAAATATCGCCCAGGGCCCAGACGCTGGTGATGTCCGCGATGGTTGCGAGCGGCGCCGGCGCGGAAAGCGCTTGCGAAAACTCTCCGGGTGCCGCACCGATATCCAGGATAACTCCGGCGCGCGGCGCTTTCACGAGAAGCTGGGTCGAGGCGTGGTCGGGGTCCATGCCGAATACCTGCACTTGTTCGCGGGCGGCTTCAACCTCCGCCTGAGACTGTTGCGCATCGCCCTGGGCCTGCTCGTAGTCTTTTTCGGAAATTGCCTTGTGGTCCAGCAGGTCCTCAGAACGGACGAGCGCCTTCTGTTTCACCTGATTGTCCACAAGAGCTTTGTGATAATCGGCGACCGCCCGGGCAAGGTCGCTGCTCTCCAGCACTGCCATCGTTTGTCCCTTCTCCACACGATCCCAGGGACGAACTTTCATCTCGACAATCCGGCCGCCGGTAGGGGCGAAGACATGCACGACGCGCGTCGGGTCGGCTTCGATGTGCGCCGGCAGATCGAGATATTCGGGAATCGTGCTCGTGCGCGCAGCTTGCGTCTGAATTCCCTTTGAATCGGGAGCGACGTATTCGATGCCTGGCGAATCGGCATTTTGCTGATTCGAGGCCGCGTCACCTTTGGATTTGGCCGTACCGCATCCCACCAACGCCGCGGTCAGGCCCAAAAGAATAAAAACTGATTTCATACGACCGACTCCCTTGCGGCGCCATGGTACGCCGCGAACGGGCGGCGCAGGACCCTTACGGCGGGCCGGTGAAACGCGGCCGGAAATGGCTGACAACGACCCTATGCGCGGATGCGCACATAAAGACGGTCAACTTTCGAAAAATTGGAAGGGGAAACGGCCGACGCTACAGGAATGAGACGGGAGGAGCTCGACCAGATGCCTGGTCACTTGAGAGAGCCAATAGGCCGAGCCGCGCGGCCGGCTCCAATTTCTGCAGCCGACTCGAAGGGCCGAGGAACGGAACTGCTGGCACGATTGCCCAAGACGATGTGTGCAACGCCGTTCCCGATTGCGGCAGCGCGTGCGGGGCCGGCGAGCAAACAAAATCACGCTTGTGCGCCGAGCACTCCTCCAGCGCCACAATTTCAGAGTGCAAGTCGTCCGTCATCGAGACCGCAAAAAAAAGCAACACGAGGGCGACGCTGAGTGCGCTCAATTCCTGCAGTGAATGCCGGGAAGAACGGCGGCGCTGGTGGACCCAGCGCGTGCGCCAAGTTCCCAGGAGGCCTACGACGATGAGCATCCCGAAGATATTGAGAAGCAATTCCATGCTGATGCGCCCTACCTCATACGTCACAGATAAGTTACCACCGGTCACAACTCGCGGCAACCGTCCGGTCGAGGCAAGTTGCTGATGCGGTGGCGCACCCGATGGCATGGATTGGAGTTCGCGGATCGGTCAGTGGATTCAGAAATAGAGGCGTTGCGAGGCGGCACTAAGGTTTGACGGTAGCTGACGCTGCCGCTGGTGGCGTCAACGTAATCGCCCCCTTGAGTTCGATGCGATCGACGGAGCGCCCAACCGAGATCGTAAACTCGCCCGGATCCGCGCGCCACTCGTGCGCGTTCACGTCGTAGTACGAGAAGGCGCGCCCATCAAGTAGCACCCTGGCTCGCTGGGTAGCCCCGGCGCGCAACATCACTCGCGCGAAGCCCTTCAGTTCCTTCGCCGGACGCGGCACAAGCGAATGAGCCTCGCCCACGTAGACTTCACCAACGTCGGCGGCGTCGCGGTTTCCGGTATTTGTGACGTCCCAAGACACTTCGTAGCGTAGGTCCGAGCCGGGTGCGTCTGTCTGCGGCGTTCCACGCCCGACCGGCCGGATGGACAGATTTTGATATCGAAACGTGCTGTAGGAGAGGCCGTACCCAAACGGAAACAGAGGCTTGATCCCGTGGTGCTCATAGCCACGATAACCGGAAAAAACACCTTCCTTATATTCGACGCGCTTGGAGCCCGACTCAGGATAATAGCTATCGTGCGCGGGATTATCTTCCCAGCGCCGCTCGAAGCTGACGGGCAAGCGGCCAGAGGGATTGACGTCGCCGAAAAGGATTTCCGCGAGCGCGGTGCCCCCTTCCTGGCCCGGATACCACGACTCGACCAAGGCCGGCACACGATCGAGCCACGCGTTCATATCCACTCCACCGCCGGAAGTAATCACAACGATGGTGCGTTTATTGATCGCCGCCATTTTCTGGATCAGTTGGTCCTGCCCCGGCGGCAGGCGAAAAGTACGGTCGGCGCCTTCGCTTTCGGATTCGGAATTAAATCCAACTGCGATTACAACGGCGTCCGCCTCGGCCGCAATCTTTTCGGCCGCCGGATCAACATAGCTACCCTGGGGAACAATTCCGAATCGAAATCTCATTCCAAGAAAGCCCGGCCTGCCGCGACGTTCCACGACAACTTTGTGGGGTCCGGCATCGAGCGCGATCGTGGTGAAACCGACAAGGGCTCGCGATTCACTCCAGTCGTCAAGCGCCAGCTTGTCGTCAACATAGACGCGATAATTGCCTCCCGCTTCGCCCGTGGATTGAACGAAGACATCGTAAGGCGCTGCGGTTGAAGCCGTGTAATAGCCGGTCCACCGGGCCGATCCAGCTCCCGCGGGATAGGCGGCTCCGCCAAAACCCAAATCCGGATTAGGAGCTTCGCCGAAACTGACATGCAGGTCGTTGCGCCGAATGATCGGATCGCCATCGAGATTCGGGCTCGAGAAATACTCCGCGAGCAATCCGGATTCGCCTCCCGATTGGTTCGTTGTAAAATTCGTGGCCAGCGCCAGTTCATCGAAGTCCGGGATACCGCGGCGGTAGTAGGTATGCACGGATGGCCCGAGCTCGTTGGCGATACCCTCGAGGAAGCTAACCGAAGCGAACGGCCGCACGCCCGCGCTTCCGCCTCCCACAGGCACAGCAGGATACGCATCAGGGCCGATCACGGCCACCGACTTTATCGTGTGCTTGTCCAAAGGCAGCACGTTTGCATCATTCTTCAGTAGCACCATGCCTTCGCGTGCGGCGTCGAGAGCAGCTTGGCGGCCCTGCAGGTTGTAGCGCGGGATGGAGAGATCGGTCTGATCCCTGTCCAGCCACCCCGACTTCACGGCGAGTCGCAGAATGCGGCGCACTTTGTCGTCAATCACCGCCATGGGGATTCTGCCATCGCGCACTGCGGGGACCAGCGTTTGGCGGTTCATAAACCCGCCATTCGGCATCTCCAGATCGAGCCCGCTATTGGCCGCGGCCACGCCGTCATAAGTTGAAAACCAATCGGACATCAGCACGCCCTGAAAGCCCCATTCCTTCTTCAGAATCTCGGTGTCGAGGATCAGGTTTTGGGTCGCGTGAATGCCGTTCACGAGATTGTAGGAGTTCATAATCGCGCCCACGTGCGCGTCCTTCACCGCGGCTTCAAATGCAGGAAGGTAAATCTCCCGCATGGTGCGCTCGTCAATGATCGCATCCGTATTGTGGCGATCGAATTCCGAATTGTTGGCCATGAAGTGTTTGGCCGTCGCGCTGACGCCCTGGCTCTGGACGCCATTGATGTAGCCGACCGCGATGCGCCCTGCAAGGAACGGATCCTCGCCGAAATATTCGAAGTTCCGGCCATTCATCGGGGCGCGGTAGATATTCAGCCCCGGCCCGAGAAGAAAATTGACGCCCTTCGCCCGCGCGTCGCGCCCGATTTCAGTGCCTACCCGCTCGGCGAGCGCCGGGTCCCACGTAGCCGCAAGATCGATGCCGGCGGCCATCGCGGTGGCAGGGCCAAAATTCCGGACACCTATGGGCCCATCGGCCATGCGCAGGCGCGGTACTCCGAGTTCAGGGAGTGCGCGCACAAAAAATCCGTCCGTTCCACCCACGTAGTCGATCTTTTCTTCGAGAGTCATCTTGGCAAGAATCGCATCCACCCGGCGATCATCATCGGACTGGGCTGATGATCCCGATCGCACAGGTGTCTCTATGCCGGCGAGCATTAGCAACAGCAACAGGCACGCGACTTTGGGGGCACGCTTCAGGATATGGCGCTGCGCACTGCGTAACCGATCATCCATCGTTCCCTCGGGCCGCCCTTAGTTCGCAGTAAAGAGCTTAATAATCGCGATAACGCCAATTTCACCGGTAGAGATAGCACACGGCCGGCAGAATGGACAGCGGTCGATCCAGACCACGCCAACGGTTATCTTCGGGGGCTCTGACTTAGAAATCTCCAGAACTGAGCGCTGCCCACGCGGGCGCGGAGATTACCTTGGTCGCCGAGCCTCTTGCGGCTAGTGGGCGGCAACGCTGTGTAGCTCGGCGATGTAGCCGCCCGGAAATTCCACGATGGCGCTGATACGATCGTTCGATCGGTAAGGCGCGAACAAGATCTTCACACCGGAAGCTTTGGCTTTTTCCAGCGTCGCGGCGAGATCCCGCACTTGATATCCCATAATCTCATGGCCGAACGGATACGGGAGATGGCCATTCGTTACCAGGACCTGCATGTTACCGAACAGCGACGTTATGCGTATGCGGCGATATGTTTCTCCCGGGCGTCCGATTTCGCCCGCGTCTGCGTGCTTGTTATCCGCGATCACGTTCCCGTGGGCAAAGTTCACGAAGTCATTCACGAAGTTGTCGGCCTCATCGCGCGACACATAGACGCGGTTATCTGGAATCGTTTCAAGCGGCGCGTATTTAGGGGGTGTGAAATGCCAATACAGTTGCATCTTCAAGCCGCCGGGCCACTGTATGACGGCATCCATTCCGATCGGGTCCTTGAACGGTTCAACGATGACCTCCGCTCCGGCCGAACGAGCGGCGCTGATCGCCTGGTCCATATCAGTAACCAGGTATCCTGTGCGCTCCTGCCCGAACGGGAACGGGATGGGCGTCTGGAACGCGAACACAGAAAGCGTTCCCACTGAAGTCCATAGATATTGGAATTCCGTGCTGCCCGGAACTGGCAGAACATTTGTCACGGTTGGCTTGGACGGCTGACCACCGAACGTGGCGACAAAGCTGCTGATAAACGCGTCCAAATCGCCGGAGGTAACGTATACGTGCGTCGAATCGTATTGCGGCCCCACAGCCACATTGGGCGTCGCCGCAGCGGCTTGGGCAACTGCCGGAGCCATAGCTGGCAGCAGCGACGGATGGGCGCCTCCGACGGTCAGAAGGACTGCGAAAGCGGCGATGACAAGGAATCTGGTCATACGCAACGAAATCTCCTTTCTTGAAGGCGGGCTGGCATCAGCCAAGGAATCCAGGCCTCCCCAGATTACGCGCAACGCCGACTGGCTGTTTGTCCGATCAAGTGCCCAGCAAGTTGATTTGCAGTTTCTCGTACCCGTGCTCGCGCGCCCACAGGTCCAGAGGTATTGTCGCCAGCTCGTCCACAACGGCAACCGCCAGCCCCGTTTTCGTCAAATCAATGCTCTTCAAATAGGTATGGCATGTGTCGCAGACGTCCACGCGGACGTGCGCGATTTCCGGCGCCGAATAGAACGCCATCTGCGGCTCCCGCCCTTCTCCGCACGCGGGACAATAGATTCTCCGAAAATTCCACTCATGCGCGCACATCATGCAAATCAGCGATTTCTTCGCCCCGTCGCCTTCACTGCGCAATACGCCAACGATGGGCTTGCCGCCGCACAGAGGGCAGGTGGAAGGGGTTCCGTCCACGATCAGGGTCTCGCGGTGATCTGCAAGATACTCGGCGTAGGGTTGAAGATAGATCCACGCCAGCAATCGATCGGAAGAGCTCGCTTCGTGCGAATCGCCGGCGTGCACGTCTTCCGCGGGGTCAACGGGCGCGGCCAATTCGAGGTCGCCGTGCCAAAAATTCTCTATCGCCTGCTGCCATCCTGCCGGACCCTTCTGCGCCAACTCGGTGGCGGCCTCCGCAAGCGGCGCCGGTGCGATCTGCTGGATTAACGACAGGAATCCAGAAAAGTGGGGCAGCAGCAGGAAAAGATCCAATTCATCTCGTAGTGGGCGCGCGGACGAAATCTTCGGCGAGTCCGCGAGTGATTTCTGGATTTCCGCGTAGAGGCCTTTCTGGAATGTCGCGACGCGCGTGTAAAAGCGCAGTCCTTCGGCGGCGAATGGATATGTTGAGGTTAATTCAGTGGCGCGACGGATTCGACGATCCCACTGCGCAAGGATCATTGTTGGGGTCGGGATCTGCCGGTGACCTCGTAATACCAGTTGCGATGAAACGTCCAGGCCCAGGCGCGCGTGACCGTGCCGTGCACCATCGAACCGAAACTCCCCTCTTCCATAATCGTGCTCATGTACACGTGAATCAGGAAAAGGCCAATTGTGATCATCGCCGCGCTGGCGTGTACGAGGATCGCGGTATACCGCAGAAAGCGCAAGCTCCAGGGAAGCGCTTCCGTATACCACAACCCAATGCCAGAGATCAGCAGAAGAATCACGCTATAAACCATTCCCCAGAAGTAGAGTTTCTGACCGAAGTTGAAGCGGCCTACCGGGGGGAGTTTTTCGTCCTCATTTTTAATGTAGTTCGGGATTTCCTTCGCCCATGCGCGATCGTTGTCCTCCACAACCATGTCCCGTCGCCACTGTATGAACGACCAAAAAAGTGAGGCCGAAAAAAACAGGCCAACCCAGGGATGGCAGAATCGCGCCGTGGGGCCGCCACCGACAACCGCGGCCATCCAAAACAAATAGGGCGACCAAAACGCCAGCCCGGTNNGGGAACGGCGCCAGCAGTTCGCGTAACCGCGTCGGTGTTCATACGCGTCTCTCATCATCGGGCGGGATCGGTTCCGCTTTCTTCGGGCCGTATCGCATGTAGTGCCAGGCGAGGCCTGCCAGGCCGCCGACTATTGCCAAATTCCCGAGCCATTTTAGCGGCGCTTTCCACAAGCGGACCGAGTACGGAATGTGCGGATCCTTCGGGAGGCCACCGTAGAGTTCGGGATTTTTCGCATCGTGCAAGACGTAAATCACATGAGTTCCACCCACGCCGGGCGGATCGTAAACTCCCGCGTCGGCGAAACCGGAAACATCGCGGAGTTGCTCGGCGCGCGTTTCCGCGAGCTCCTTCATTTCCGATTTGGTGCCAAAGTGCAGGCAGCCGGTCGGACACGCCTTGATGCAAGCCGGCTCGAGGCCCACCGCAACGCGGTCGCTACATAGCGTGCACTTGAAAACTTTGCGTGCCGTCGGACTAAATTTAGGAATATTGAAGGGGCAGCCCGTGATGCAGTAGCCGCAACCGATGCAATTCGCTTCCTGGAAATCCACGATCCCGTTGGCGTATTGCACGATCGCTGCATCCGCCGGGCACGCCGCCAGACAGCCCGGGTCCTCGCAGTGCATGCACTGATCTTTGCGCATCAGCAGCATCATGCTGCCGTCTTCGCGCTCGTGCTCGTTGAACTTGATCAGGTTCCAGTAATTCCACGTTGTTTCCGGCATCGTCTGGTAGCTGTTGTCGAACGTGGTTTCGCTGAATGTGTTCCCGTTCCATTCCAGGCAGGCCACTTCGCAAGCTTTGCAACCGATGCACGTGGTGGTGTCCACGAGCTTGCACACTTGGAATTCCCGATTCAACCCAGCACCGGGCACGGAGCCGGCGTGACCTGAAATCCGGACGATTTCTGTTGAGGCCTGGCTCATCTTCGCTCCTACGCCTTCTCGATTTTCACCAGGAAGCCCTTGGATTCAGGGGTATGGGCATTCGGGTCTGTGACTGCGGGCGTGAGCAAATTCGCTGGCGTCCGCGCATTTCTTTCTTCGTCCTCGTCGATCCCGCGGAAGCCCTGGTGAATCGGCAATCCTACCTGGTAGACCTTCTTGCCGTCGATCATCATCGGCCTCAGCCGCCGTGTCACGAAGGCTTTGGCGGTGTAGGTTCCCCGCGCACTGATCACATGGATCACGTCCGTCCCTCGAATTCCCTTCTCTTCCGCCAGCTCGACGGGAATTTCCACGAAGGGCTCCGGGATCAACTGGACGTTCATCGGATTGTTTTTCGTCCAGTAGTGATACTGCTCGGTCAATCGGTAAGTGGTGCAGACGATGCTGTACTCTTCCGGCGATCCGAACTTGTCGTAAGGCGTGTTGAACTTTTTCACCAGTGGATTATTCGACTGATCGGGGTGCAGCGGGTTCTTGATGGGGCTTTCGATCGGTTCGTAGTGTTCGGGGAACGGCCCATCCACGATCACGCCGATTGGAGCGAACAGCCTGCCGACTCCTTCCGGATTCATGATGAATGGCCCCATGTGGTCTTTGGGATGAGAGTCCGGTTTGAAGTCCGGCACGTCGTTGCCAACCCATTTTCCCGACGCTTCGTTCCACCAAATTTGCTTGCGATCCGGATCCCACGGCTTCCCATCGGCGTTGCAAGAAGCGCGATTGTAAAGCACGCGCCGGTTGGCAGGCCACGACCACGCCCAATTCGGATAAACACCCATTCCTGAGGGATCTTCCGTGCCTCGCCGCTGGATTTGCGCTCCCGCTTCCGTCCAACTACCGGAGTAAATCCAGTTGCCGCACATCGTCGTCCCGTCATCTTTCAGCCACGCAAATCCTGGCAATTGCTGCCCCGCTTTAATCACTTGTTTCGTCACGGGATCCGTCAAATCCGCGAGCGCCCGACCGTTCAGCTCCATGGCTACTTGAGTGAGCGGCGGATGGGCTGCGTCCGCGTAGGCCCAGCTGAGATTCAGAATGGGATCAGGGAATTTTCCGCCGTCGCTTTTGTAAAGGCCGCGCACACGCAGGAAAATCTCCGCGATGATGTCCTGGTCCAGGCGCGCATCACCCGGAGGTGGAACCGCGGCATACTTCCAGGTGACCCAGCGGGCCGAATTGGTCATGCTGCCGTCTTTTTCGGCGAAGCCGGCGCAGGGCAAGCGATAGACCGTCGTATTGATGTTCTTCTGCTCGTCGGCCGTGATTCCCGGAGCTCTCCAGAACTCGCTGGTCTCGTCCTGGTAAATTTCGCCCACGACCAGCCAGTCGGCCTTTTTCAGCGCGTTGATATTCTTATTGGTGTCCGGGCCGATCATCACTCCGTTCATTCCGAAGGCCATCATGCCCTTGATCTTGCCGTTGTACATGTCATCCCAAATGTGTGTCCACGAGCAATCCTGGCCGGGTTTGGGAAAGTAATCGAACGCAAAACCGTTCTCTTTGGTGGCCGCGTCGCCATACAGCGCCTTGAGTAGCGACACCATGAATTGCGGCGTGTTCTGGTAGTAGTTCATCGAGTCCCAGGGCGCCGGCTTCGACGATGTCGGAGTCGTGCGCTTCAAATAAACTCCCAGGTTCGTGTCATCGGGAACGGGGCCTTTCAGGTACCCGGGTAGCGACTCGTACAGCCCGGCCATATCCGTCGCGCCCTGAATATTCGAGTGGCCGCGCAGCGCATTCACGCCGCCGCCCGCCCGTCCCATGTTTCCGAGCAGAAGTTGAATCATCGCGGCGGTGCGGATAATTTGCGTCCCGAAGGTATGCTGCGTCCAGCCGACGGCGTAGATGATCGTTGCGACTTTTTTCATGTCGCCGTCTTTGCGGACCGAAGTAAACATGTCGACAGCCTTCAGGAACTGATCCTTCGGGATGCCCGTGATTCGTTCGACGGTTTCCGGCGTGTAACGCGAGTATTGCTGCTTCATCAATTGAAAGACGCAGCGCGGATGCTGAAGCGTGAGATCGTAGGCGACGTTTGGCGGCAGCGCCGGAGGTGGCGCCGGTCCGCCGGGATTGCCTGGCACCGGTTCAGGCGCGTGACCCGACGCAGCGGCTGCGCCGGCCTTGCCGCTGAAATCTCCGCCTCCTTCATAATTCCATGTGGTTTTATCGTACGTGGCTGATGCGGCGTTGAATCCGGAGTACAGGCCGTCGTCGGGAAGTTTGAATCCCTCCTTGACGATGAAAGCGGCGTTCGTGTAGTTGACGAGATATTCTTTGGCAATCCGGTTGTTCTCGATAGCGTAACGGATCAGACCACCAAGGAATGCGATGTCGGAGCCGGCGCGAATTTGAACGAACAGGTCAGCTGTAGAGGATGTGCGTGTGAATCGCGGGTCTACGGAAATCAGCTTGGCGTTGCGATTGCGCTTGGCCTCCATCGCCCACTTGAATCCGCAGGGATGGTTCTCGGCGGGATTTCCGCCCATGATCAACATCATGTCGGTGTTCTTGATGTCGATCCAGCCGTTTGTCATCGCCCCGCGTCCGAACGTTGGTCCCAAACTTGAGACCGTGGGGCCGTGTCAAACACGGGCTTGGTTTTCTAAATACACCAAGCCCAGGCCCCTCATGGCCTTCACGACCAGATAATTGAACTCATTTGTGTCCGTGCAGCCGCCGATGAATGAGATTCCTTCGCAGCGGTTTACTGTGCGGCCGTTCGCATCCTTCTCGACGAAAGTAGCGTCGCGGGTTTTCTTGGTCCAATGCGCTATCTCGCCGAGAGCGCTATCCCACGAAATGTCTTCCCAGTCCGTTGCGCCGGGACGCCGAACTTGCGGCTTCGTGATCCGCCGCGGGTTGAGCATATCCTGCTCGAGCGAAGAGCCCTTCGGGCAGAGCGTTCCGCGGTTGGTCGGATGATCGGGATCGCCTTCGACGTGGATCACTTGCGGCGTAACGTTCTTGGCACGGTCGCCAATCGTGTAGATGAGCACGCCGCAACCGACCGCGCAATACGGGCACGTTGACCGCGTCTCGGCCGCGCGCGCGATTTTTAGTTCTTTGAGTTGGGCGTACGCAGGCTTGAGATCGAATCCGAAGATGGTGGCGGCAACGCCGCCGACAGCTGCTACCTTGAAGAAGTCTCTGCGGGACGTCTGCATAAGAGAACCTCCCCGTTCGGGCGAGGATGTTACGTGCGCATTCCCTTAATGTCCAGCGATTGTGGAATTTTTTTCGACACTCTTTGTGTCGACGCTGTTGATCTACGCGGCCCGGGGGCAATCTGACGTCCACGGGCGCCCCCATACCCGATTCAACGCATTCGAGCCCAGGATCGATGGCGGCTCCGAGACGCTCTCTGGACTGTCCATCGGACCCTAAGCAGAGAAGGGAGATACCTGCAGGAATCCGCGAAGAAGGTCGGCAAGCTAGGTCCTGTTGACCGCTGTGGTCTCGAAAGCGCCCCGAGTAGGGTTCAATTCGAGCGGGTTAGGCAGAAGGCGAGGACAAGACCGAGCCTGCCAAACCCAACGGAACAGCGGGATCACGTTTCGAGGCTTCCGTTCCAAGCCCTCAAGATCAACTAAGTGCTTTTTATGGCGCCGCTTACACGGACTAGGCAGGCGATTCACGTCTCGGACTGGACTAAATTTGGACTCAAATCGGCCAGACAATGACCGCTCGCCTTGCGACGCCGAATGGCCCCCTTTCACGCGTCTGGGCACTGAACCGATGCACTGGACAATTGACCGGCTTGAGGCGCATAATGCCGTACCCGTGGGTGTTATCGCTTTGCACATTGGCTACGAGAATGTCCATTGCGGTTTGGTTTGCCAGTAGGGTTAGGGGGAAGTCGCTCGCCCGACCAGATTGATTTTGGTCGAAGTGTCACACGACGTAAAAATCCTTTTCGAGAAGGCTCATTTCATTGTGGTGGTATAACTTCCGCCGGTTCGTACGGTACCCGATGCAGGGTGCGGTACTTGCCGCTCTGACTCTGGCGCTCACCAGTTGCGCTGGCTCCCACCCCGTCAGCAGCGCCGCGCTGCCTTCTGTGCCCGCAAATGTCTCTGCGGTCGCTGGTAACACCCAGATCAGTCTTTCCTGGCTCGCATCAACAGACAGCCTGGGCGTAGCAGCTTACCTGCTTGAGCGGTGCCAGGGAGCCAACTGCACGGGATACGTGCAGATCGTGTCGTTAGGCGGGACAACCACCAGTTACACCGATAGCGGACTGAAGTCGAACACTGTCTACAACTATCGCGTTCGCGCTCAGGACGCAGCGTCGAATCTGAGCGCTTACTCGAACGTAGCGACCGCTACCACGGGCAGCGGCATCGCGCCGCCTGTGATCACCAGCAGTGGAACCGCCGCTGCGACCATGGGCGCCGCTTTCTCCTATCAAATTACGGCTACTAACTCTCCCGCTAGTTTCGGCGCCTCGAGATTGCCCACCGGCCTCACAGTGAATACCGCCTCGGGCTTAATCTCCGGGACACCTACGGGTGCGGGAAGCTTCACTATGACTCTGAGTGCCACCAACGGCGGAGGCACCGGCAGCGCTCCACTAAGTCTCGCGGTGACGGAGACGGTCGCTCCTCCTGAGATCACCAGCGGTAGAACGGCCAGCGGAACGGTTGGGACAACTTTCTCCTATCAGATCACGGCCACAAACTCTCCGACCAGTTTCGGCGCGTCGGGATTGCCCAGCGGCCTTACGGTCAATACTGCGTCGGGTTTGATTTCCGGGACTCCCACGGCTGCGGGAGCCTCCAATCTGACGCTGACCGCTACCAACAGCGGGGGCACGGGCAGTGCGCCCTTGACCCTGACGGTAACGGCAACCGTGGTTCACCCGGTGATCACCAGCGGTGGAACCGCCAACGCGACGATGGGGACCGCCTTTTCTTATCAAATCGCCGCTACCAACTCCCCCACCAGTTTCGGCGCGTCGGGACTGCCCAGCGGCCTTACGGTCAAT
>PMUS01000030.1 GCA_003166795.1 Acidobacteriota bacterium
GGCATGGCTCCGGGCGCGAATATCGGCGACGGTTTCGGAGTCTTTGAGGCCACGCACGGCACCGCGCCGAAATATGCCGACAAGGACGTGATCAATCCGAGCTCGGTGATATTTTCCGGCTCCATGATGTTTGACTTCATGGGATGGAACGAAGTCGCGCAGCTGATCGAGGAAGGCATTGCGCGAACGGTGCAGCAGAAGCGCGTCACGTACGATTTGGAGCGGCTCATGCCCGGCGCCAAGAAGCTTGGCACGGCGGACTTCGCTTCCGCGATTATCGAAAACATGCATGCGCCGGTCAGCCGCTGACCAGCTGCGTAGAACCATATTTCATTTTCTAATCAAGGGGACGCACGAATGCGTAGGAAGGTGACAGTTGTGGGTGGTGGCTTTGTCGGCTCGACAACCGCGCAGCGAATTCACGATTCAGGGCTCGCCGACGTGGTGCTGACAGATATTCTGGACGGAGTTCCCGCGGGCAAAGCGCTCGACATGGCTGAATCCGCGCCGATCCTGGGGACCGACGCGCACGCGGCGGGTGTCTCAACCGCCGGCGGCGACTACAACGAGACAGCAAATAGCGACGTGATCGTGATCACGGCTGGCTTCCCGCGGAAGCCCGGTATGAGCCGCGACGACTTACTGAAAGCAAACTACGACGTAATTAAAGCGGTAGTCGAAGCGGTGGTGAAGCTATCGCCCAACGCGATTCTGATCGTGGTTACCAATCCCCTCGACGCCATGGCGCAGGCGGCATTCAAGATCAGCGGCTTTCCGAAGAATCGCGTCCTCGGAATGGCCGGGGTCCTCGACTCAGCGCGGATGAGCGCTTTCGTCGCCGCGGAATTGAATGTATCGGTTGAGAATGTGCACTCGTTCGTTCTGGGCGGCCACGGCGACGACATGGTTCCTCTCGCGCGCTATTCGACTGTGGCGGGAATTCCCCTCCCCGAATTGATGTCTAAAGAAAAGCTTGAGACCATCATCGCGCGCACGCGTAAAGGCGGCGCGGAAATCGTTAACCTGTTGAAGACCGGCTCGGCGTACTATGCGCCGTCGGCCGCCGCCGTCCAAATGGTCGAAGCAATCCTCAAGGACAAGAAAAAGATTCTTCCCTGCGCCGTCTATCTCGAAGGTGAGTACGGAATCAAAGGACTGTTCGTGGGCGTGCCCGTGAAGCTTGGCGCAAACGGCGTCGAGCAAATCATTGAGGTCAAGCTTTCCCCCGAAGACAAGGCCGCTCTCGATAAATCCGCCGCCTCGGTTCGAGAGCTTGTGAACGTCCTCGGCGTCTAATCCGCGCTACGGCCTGATGGTCGCCGTAGGGGCGCAGCACTCTGCGCCCGGTGCGGCGTCGAATCGCGGTCAGCCACGTATCCGGCTTATCGCGCGATCCGTTGCCGGCAAATGGCCAAGTATCGCCAAGGATGTTTGCCGGGCGAAGCGGTGCTACGCCCCTACGACTCGAAACCTCATGATTCACAGTGAGTATTTCTGCGCGAGGGGAAATCGCCGTCCTACGCTGAATGCTTTCGAGGTTACTTTCAGTCCAGGAGGCGCTTGCTTCCGCTTGTATTCGCTCCGGTCAACTTGCAGAGCGACGGCGCGGACCAACTCGATGGGCAGCAGACACTCTTCGGCAATCTGGGCCGGGTCCTGCAAATCCTCCACGTAGGCCTTGAGAATCCGATCCAAATCCTCGTAGGGAGGAAGCGTGTCCTGGTCAGTCTGTTGGGGACGAAGCTCGGCTGTCGGAAGCTTGAGCAGCACTTCCTCCGGAATTCTCTTTTTCACTCGGTTGACGTATCTTGCCAGGTCATAAACCATCGTCTTGGGAACATCCGAGATCACGGCCAACCCACCGGCCATGTCGCCGTACAGCGTGCAATACCCGACTGCGGACTCTGATTTGTTGCCCGTGCTCAGGACCAGCGAGCCAAACTTGTTTGAGAGTGCCATCAGGAAATTTCCGCGGATGCGCGCCTGTATATTTTCCTCGGTGACATCCTCAGGCCGGCCGGCGAAGGTGCTGGCAAGCGCGCCGCGATAGCTCGCGAATGTGCCCGTGATAGGCAGCACGCTCAGCTCGATGCCGAGGTTAGTGGCCACTCGCCCCGCGTCGCGCAGGCTCGCGTCGGAAGAATAGGGCCCCGGCATGGCCACCGCGAGAACGTTGTGCGCTCCAAGCGCGTCCGCGGCTATCACCGCCACGAGTGCGGAATCAATTCCACCGCTCAGGCCGATCACAACTTTTCGAAAGCCGCATTTGCGGACGTAGTCGCGCGTCCCTATTACGAGCGCCTTGTAAGCCGCCTCGTATTCATCGTCCATGGCCGGGCGGATATCGCCTTTACCGGTCGCGCTGTCGAAGTACACCAGGTCTTCGTCGAATGACTTGGCCAGTGCCGCGACGCGCCCATCCGGCGTGAAGGCGACGCTCGATCCATCAAAAATCAGGCTGTCGTTGCCGCCGACTTGATTCACGTAGACGACGGGCACCCCGCGATCTTTCGCCACGGCGCCCAGCATGTCGTGACGCAGCCCGCGCTTCCCCAGCGTGTACGGCGAGGACGAAATATTCAGGATCAGCGTGCTTCCCTTGCTCACGAGTTCGGCCACAGGATCCCGGTCATAGAGGCGCTCGGGCCAGAAACTCTTGTCGTTCCAGCTATCCTCACAGATTGTGATTCCAAGTGTGTCGGCGCCGAATTCAAACGCATGCTGGATCGTCGCGGGCTGAAAATAGCGCGTCTCGTCGAAGACGTCATAGGTGGGCAGGAGCATCTTGCGTTGCTCGAAAAGGACTTTACCGCGCCCGATCAACGCTGCGGAATTCGCCACCGGCTTTCCCGTATTGTCCTGCGCCTTGCCGACGAAGCCCACGAGCGAAGGAAGCGCTATGTCCTTCGCGAGACGCATGAGTTCCGTCTGATTGCGCTCGGCGAAAGAGGGACGCTCGATCAGGTCCTGCGGCGGGTAGCCGCAAATACACAATTCGGAGAACACGGCCAGATCGGCGCCGCCGGACTTCGCCTCGTGCGCCATCTCGAGGATGCGTGCGCGATTGCCCTCGAAATCACCAACGGTCGGATTGAATTGCGCTAACGCGATCTTCATAGAGAGCAACCAGCATACGGTTCGCGGGAGTGGTTTTCAATCAGCAGTGAACCCCGCCGTGCACATCCCGCTGCGGCAAAAAAATGGCTCCCGAAGATTTCGCCCTCGGGAGCCATGAAAATGAAAGTGTCGATTCCAGCGTGCTTAGACAGTGAACGAACTGCCGCAGCCGCACGTGCTCTTCACGTTCGGGTTGTTGAACTTGAAGCCCGCGCCTTCAAGCGTCTCGATGTAGTCAATGGAGATCCCATCGAGATACATCTCGCTCATCTGATCCACGAGGACCTTCAGCCCGTCGAATTCGTACACGTTGTCGCTTGCCTCGTTAACCTGATTCTCGAAGGCCATCTTGTAGCTGAAGCCCGAACAGCCGCCGCCTACCACGGCCACGCGCAGGCCGGTCGGCATGGGCGTCTGCGACGACAAAATCTCTTTTACCTTCGTGATAGCTACCGGTGTCAACTGGACCATTTTGGCCTCCCAAGATTGCGCGCGGCTCGTTTCGTTCGCGCGCCACAATTCCAAGCTCATTATACCAGATTTACGGTGTCCCGGAAGGCCCACCCGCGCCCATTTTTCTTCCAGTTAATAGACAAGAAATTAGGCACATCCAGGCCGAGACAACCGGACCCAAAACCAATAAACTGATCCCATCACATGAGACACAAGGTCACATTGATCCCCGGAGACGGGATCGGCCCGGAAGTTTCCGAAGCGGTTCAGCGGATTATCGAGGCTGTAGGAGTCTCCATCGAATGGGAACCAACGGCGGCGCGCGGCGAGCTCGAGCGGCGCGGCGTGGACTTCATGCATTCCGGCGTGGTCGAAGCCATCCGCAAGACGGGCGTAGCGCTGAAGGGGCCGCTCGCAACGGGCGTGGTATCCGGACCGCCGAGCATCAATGTCGGCTTGCGTAAGGCGCTCGACCTCTATGCCAACGTGCGCCCGGTGAAAAATCTCGAGGGGGTCCAATCGAGATTTCAGGACGTGGATATGGTCCTCATCCGTGAAAACACCGAGGATCTCTACGCCGGCCTGGAGCACGAAGTAGTGCCCGGCGTGGTCGAGAGCCTGAAAATCATCACCGAGAGGGCTTCCACGCGGATCGCGCGGTTTGCATTCGAATACGCCCGAAAGTGGAACCGCAAGAAAATTCACGGAATCCACAAAGCAAACATCATGAAGATGTCGGATGGCCTGTTTCTCACTTCCATCCGTAAAGTGGCGACCGAATACCCCGATATCGAATACAAAGAACTCATCATCGACAACGCTTGCATGCAGATGGTCCTGAATCCCACTCAGTACGACATGCTGCTGCTTACGAATCTGTACGGCGACATCATGAGCGACCTGGCTGCAGGACTCGTCGGCGGTCTCGGCGTGGTTCCGAGCGCGAACATCGGCGAAAAGGTGGCCATCTTCGAGGCCGTTCACGGCACGGCACCCGATATCGCCGGTCAAGGAATCGCCAATCCCACCGCGCTGTTAATGAGCGCGATTCTGATGCTGGTTTACCTCGATGAAGCGAAAGCCGCTGGGCGGATTGAAGGCGCACTCCACAAGGTCTATCGAGAGGGAAAATCGCTCACGCGGGATGTGGGCGGCGACGCAACAACCAAGGAGTTCACGGACGCCGTGATTCGCACCCTCGATAAATAAGCTGTTCCGCTATCAGGATCCGTGAAGTCTCCACCGGCGAAAGCGACGCTTTTGTAGGAGCGCAGTATGCTGCGGCCGGTGCGGATTCTTGAGGATGCGCCGCATACCGACTCCGTGATTCGACCGTTCAATCCTTCCTACTGAATAGGCTCCATTGATTGCACCGCAATCGTGTTTGTCGCCGGATCGAGCGCTCCGGTCACCTTGACCTTCAGCCCCGCGTTTTTGTTCGCCAGCTCCTGATTGTCGAGCTTGTAGACCTTGTCTTTTACCTGCAGCACGAAAACCCCGCCCAGATTCTTCACGCAGTAGCGCGCGCAATCCGCCGACGTGGTGCCGATGGACTTCTTCTGCAGCATTTCTTCATGCGAACGGCTCAACGAATGAACGTTGAGGGCGCACTGGGAATCGCCAATTTCGCCCTTGAATACCTGTTCTTTCTCGGCGCCCGCGATGAAGCTCACGGCAACCGCTAAAACCAACACCATCATTACGAATCCTAATTTCCTGCGTGTCATCTTTTCTCCCCCTCGAATTGTCATTCTATTCCCTGCGGCTTGCGACTACGCCACGACCACAAACCTCATGTGCATGCCCTCGTGATCGGCGCTACATATAACCGTGCAAACCACCACATATTCCCCGGGTTCGGCGGGAGCGTTGAGCATGAACTCCTGCGCGCCAGGCTTGAGTAAGAAATCCCATCCGGGCACGCGCGACCTGTCCTTTGCCCGGAGCAGCGAAAAACCGTGTATGGAGCCGTCCCGATTGTGATTCTTCGCCTTGATGGCCGTGATCCGCAGAGTGACCTGCTCTCCTGCGTGGACCGTGATCACCGGTTCCTTTTGTCCCGCCATCTTGAACCGGCTATCGTGGTCAGCCAGAATTTCGATGACCTGGGGCGACTGGACCTGAGCCGATTGCGGCCCAAACGCTAAAGTGAGCGCCGCAGCAGCCAGCAGACTCTGACGCAGTGCGTTCATGTTCGAGGCATCCCCTTCCCCATCCATCGCAACGCGTCTACTGCGTCAGGTAGCGAACAATCAGTCGCATGTCCTCGTCCGTGAGCGTCGCCCGAACCCGCATGTGCCGCTCGATGGTCATCACCATTCGTGGCGGGAACTTGTGCGGCGATTGGTGGCAACGGCCACAGTTCGCGTGAAATCTCTTCTCGCCTTCCACTCGCAATGCTTCGTCGCCCTGCGCGCTCGCCGCAGCCGGTGGCGCTGAATGGATGGTCGAATTGGTCGTCTGCGCGGATGCGGGCTTGTCGACTTGCTGGCCTGCCGACGATCCGGCGAGCAGCAACGTTCCGGTTACCAAAGCCAATAAGCTCGAGAGAATGACGCGCCGACTGGTCACTGGATGTCTCCATGCCCCACCGGAAGCACGAACCGGTACGTGATGCCAAGCGTCCACACGTTGAAGTTCCCGCCCCCCGGCGCGAACTGCCTTCCATAGCTGCTCACGAACCGAAAATCGTCGCGGAAGTAATAATTCATCCCGAACTCGAACATGTTCGTGTTCACTCCCGGAAGATCCGGGTCCACAACCTTGCCGGTGTAATACTGCTGAACCCGCGCGACCAGTTGGACGCGCCGCATCTCGTCGTGCCAGACCGGCACCTGGCTCAGCCGGTACGCCGATTCAATCCAGTAGCCGCTTCCGGTGTCGGACCGCGCATATTCCGCGCGAATGTCGAGCGGCAGGGGCGGCGGCTGCCACGCAAAATGAAATCCAAAGGCATTCGAGCGGTCGCCCTGCAGCAGATGTTGAAACGAGCCGCCGACCTCCAGCCGCGGCCCGGGCAGGAATATGCCCGCTCGCGCCCCGATATTGCGATCCGAATCAAAAGGAGTGTCCCTGCTTAGCGTCGAAAAATACGTCGCGTAATTGATCTCCATCTTGGGTGTCGCCTTGAAACCGCCTCGCAGCATCGCGCCCGTGCCCGCGCCGCTCGGACCGGTCGAAATCGGCAGAATCAGCGGGTCGCTTTGCAGATCGCGGATCCAGACGGGATAGAGCCGCTCGTTGTAAACACCGAACGGCGTCAGATATCTTCCGACTGTGATCGTCAGGAAAGGGTTGGCAATATAATCCACCTGCAGATAGTCCACCTCCTTTTGAAGGTAGCCTTTGTAGCCGCTCTCACCTGGAACCGGCGCGAGGTTAATCTCAAAAGTATCGCGCGATTCGATCAGCCAGTTCTGGCCAAGCGGTATCAGGATTACTGGCGACACCAGCGGATGCAGGTTCGGCGTTCCGCCCTGGAAGAACGTGTTGTAAGCCAGGCCTGCGGAGATGATTGGCACGGCACTCAACTCCGGCAAGATCACATCGGGACTATTCGGATCAGTCTGCCCCAGAGTCGGGCCCTGCGTTTGCGCCTGCGCAAATACTGCGGGCACTAGAAAAAGCGCCAGCAGCACCGCAACGCATCGTAGCCGCGCTTGATTCGCCGAACTTGGAGAGACCGATAGCATCATTCGCCGTTCCCAAGGTTGAGCTTCGGAGTTGCCGCGGGCCGGAACAGCACTGGCCTGATTTGAGTTTGGGTACGCCTGAGGAGAGAGTCAACTTGGGTACGTATGCCTTATTCCTTGGCGTTAATAGCTGGAAGTAAGCACCTCCGCTCCGCCCGGGATGTAATCAGGCCCGGCAGAACCGCCCCAATCCCCACCTGTCCGTCCTGCCAGTGGACGATAAGCCACGCCCCGCAGCGCCCGATCTCCGGCCACGGGTCGCCGTTGCTAGACTGAATGTTGAAGGGGAGGTCACATGTCGAGCCCCGCGCTGTATAAGACTCTGTATCGAGCATTAAGTTGGGGCGCGTGCGCCGGACTGGTGTTGACGCTGGCGCTGGTGCTGCGCAAATCGCCCCCGCCGGACGTCGCCAACGATCCCAGTGCCGCGTCGCGAGTCGAACAGAAGTTTGCCGCGGCCGACCAGGCCAAGGCTGCGGGCCAGCCCGCGCAGGTTCAGCTTGATCCCACGGAGCTGAACTCCTATCTGCAGCAAAATCTGCAGACCGGCGGCGCTCCGCAAACTTCCATCGGTGTACCGGCGCCAGCCGCGCCATCGCCGGGCGTACCCGTAGCTGGAGGTTCGGGCGACCCGAACGCGGGCGCAATGGCCGCGCTTTCGAGCAACGACGCCGCCACCATCGAACAGGTGCAGTCATCGGTGAAGGACGTGAAAGTGGACATGGATGGCGACCTGGTGAAGGCGTACGTCGTGTTCGATTTCCACGGGAAGGATTTGTCGCTTGAGCTCGATGGCCACCTGAGTTCACAGGACGGCTACCTGAAGTTCGTGCCGGTCGCCGGGAAGCTCGGTTCCCTGCCCCTGCCGCAATCAACGCTCGATGCCGCCGTCGCGAAAATGATGGCGTCGCCGGAAAATCGCGAGAAGCTTAAGCTGCCCTCGGACATCAACGACATCCAGATTCAGAACGGCCAGGCGGTGGTCTCGTATAAGTGACGATCCGAACGGGATCGTCATCCCGAGGCTGGCGGTTCGCTTTTTGGTCAGCCGAAGGACTTCTCCGCACGATTCAACCGAGATGGACTGCTATAAACGAAACCCAACCGGCCAAATCGGCGCGTAGGCAATATAAAGCAGCCAATAAACAATTACGCCGGTGACGGAGACGTAGAGCCACAGAGGCAACGTCCAGCGGGCGATCGCACGATGGCTGGCAAACCTTTCGCGGAGGGCGCGCGACAGCGTAATCAGAATTAGCGGCACGATAACCACCGCCAGAGTCGTGTGCGTGATCAGAATGGTGAAATAGACCGCCCGAATCCAGCCCTGTCCTCCGAAGCGAATCACTCCTGCGTGCAGGTGAAAGTAAACGTAGAAGCCCAGAAAAACCGTGGAGCACAGAAACGCCACGATCATGCAAAAGCGGTGATAGCGGATCTTGCCGCTGCGGATAAAGAGGAACCCGAGCACCAGAAAAACCGTGCACGCGGCGTTGAGAGAAGCGTTGAGCTTGGGAAGTGATTCGAGAGGGATTCCGATGCTCATCGCGTGATCAAGCGATCGAGCACCAGCCATGCGAGCAAAATCGGAATGTGCGCGACGGTGGCGTGCATCAGCCATTTGGCGCGCACGTTTGTTCTCGACCGGTTCGCCCACAATCCTACCTGCAGCAGAATCATTCCCAGAGCCAGCGCCCCAAAAAAGTAGGGGATGCCCGCCATGCCCACCACGGACGGCAGCGCGCTGACCCACACCAAGATCGCCGAAGTGGTAATGATCTGCCGGAACGTCGCATCGCCCTTCTTGTCCACAACCGGAAGCATCTGTATGCCCGCGCGCGCGTAGTCCTCGCGGTAAATCCACGCAATCGCCATGAAGTGCGGGAACTGCCAGAAAAATAGAATCGCGAAGAGCACCCAGCCGCCAAGCGAGAGCGACCCGCGAGCCGCTGCCCAGCCGATCAACGGAGGCAATGCTCCTGGGATAGCGCCAACGGCAGTCGAAAGAGTGGTGCGCGTCTTGAGCGGGGTGTAAAGGCCGAGATACAGGACGCTCGTAGCGACGGCAACGAGCGCGGCGAGCCAGTTCACGGCGAGCAGAAGCCACGCGGCGCCAAGAACGATTGTGCTGATGCCGAAGATCAATACTTCCCGCGGCTGGAGCACTCCCGACGGAAGAGGGCGCGCGGCCGTGCGACGCATCAACGAATCCATTTCGCGCTCAATGTATTGATTCAGAGCGGCTGTCCCTCCGGCGACCAGCAGCGTGCCACCCAGGGTATTGAGCAGCAGCGGCCAATCGAACGGGCCGCGCGAACCAAGATAAAAACCGGCGACTGTGGTGATCACCACGAGAAAAGTGACGTCTGGCTTGGTCAGAGTGACGTATGCCCAGGGCCGTTCGAATCCCGAAAGCGCGTTGGCGCGGAGCTCGTTCATTGGACTAGGCCCCCGCCCTTTCGGTCGAATGCTGCAGCGAGCTACCAGAGCGATCCCACACCCGCGTGATGTTGCCCCGCCAAATCCGGAAGGTAACCAGTGTGAAGATCACCGATGCCGCCAGCGTGAGCGCTCCGCCCAGAACATGGGCCACGGTGAGAATCACGTAAGGAAGAGTCGGCTGATCCGATTCGATCGCCAAGACCCGGACGGCATACCAGGCCGCGAAGCCGAGCAAAATCTGAAGCCCAAAGAACGAGTGCAACAAAATCGTGCAGCGGCGAAGGTCGCGATTCTCCCGGAATCGGCGCTTGGCCAGGGCTCCGGTCCACACAACCATGAAAAACACCACGCCTGCACCCACCAGATGAGGATCAATTCCGAACGCGCCGTGGCGGAACGCCGCGCCGAGAATCAATTGAGCTAGGATCGCCAAGGTCGTCAGCGTGGTAAGCATCCGCAGGCTGGGCGATTTCGAGTCGTCGATCTCCTTCACGTCAGCGCGCCACCATGGGCTCAAATACAGCGCCAAGCCGACGATGGTGATGAAATAGATCTGCGCCAGCGTGGCGTGGGCCGTTGCCGAAAGCATCGGATGGATCAGGTAGACGCGCAATGCGCCGAGCGTTGCCTGGGCCAACACCAGGAAGAGCGAAATCCAGCCAAGCAGTTTGGCCACGGGACGCGCTTTCACGAACGACAGCCACACGGCGAGGATGAGCGTCAGAATCGCGACCGTCCCGGCGATCAAGCGGTGTGTATATTCGAACCGAATACCGCCGATCAGCGGAGGAATCAGCTTGCCGTAGGCCAGCGGCCAATCGGGAACAGAGTCGGCGGCGTCGTTGCTGGTCACCAACGCGCCAGCCATCAGCAGCAAAATCGTGCAACAAGAAGTTGCGACCGCAAAGCGGTAAACGCCGCGAGACGTTGGTATTTGATTGGGCGACATCATGATTGCGACGGACTTTGTATTGTAAGTATCGAATCGGAAAAACGCAAAGAGTTCTCGAACCTGGAGAATGGGCCTGCTCGAAGCACCACCGATGCGAGAGCGACGGGCTTACTGCGTCGCGGGAGGAGTTGGTGCGGCAGCCGCCGCCGGGGCTAGCGGCGCGGGTATGGTCGTGTCCTGGTCGAGAATGAGCCTCCATCCCGAGGGCCTTTGCACCCAAACGGAGGAACCGCGCATGTGCAAGACACGAGGAGGCGCTTGCGAGCCCGCCGGCGCCTTGAATGCGATATCAACCAGGCCGGAGACGATTGCTCCGCCGTCGAATATCACGACCTTGGGGTCCTTAAGCTCGTACACGGAAAATGAGAGCTGGCCGGTGGCCATCGCGGTCAAAAATTCCGCTTTCGACTGCGCAGCGCCGTTACCGTGGATAAAGATGGCTTCGTCGGACATCAGCGCGGATACACCCGCCGAATCGCCCGCCACAGTCAGGTCCTGGAATTTCCTCTGCAGGTCCACCAGGTCTTTCTGGGTGGTTGACGACTGGGATGTTTGCGCTCCGGCGCGCAGAGCTGCACCTGCGAGCAACATCATTGCGACAACAGCTGCAATCGTTGTCGAGATGAATCGGTTCTTCCGAAGCGTCATGGGTTCCCCTTCGTAACCGTGTTTTCCCGGCCAGACATACCTATTCTACATGCGAGAAACAGCGACACAAATCAACTTAGTGCGCCGGAGCGGGAGGAGGACCGGCGATGGGCGTGCCTTGGTTGAGAACAATCTGCCAGCCGGACGGCTTCGCCAGCCAGACGGTCGAGATGCGGAGGTGCAACATGCGCGGCGGCGCTCCGCCGGGCAATACGAGTCCAATGTCAGTCGGCCCGGAAACGACGGCACCGCCGTCGAAGAACACGACTTTCCCGTCGTTCATCTGATAGGTGGAGACTTTCAATTGCCCGGTCGTGAGCGAGTTTATGTATTCCGCTTTCGTCTGCGCCGCACCACTGCCGTGCACGAAGATGGCGTCGTCGGACATGAGGGCGGAAACTCTCGTGGCGTCGGCCGCGACGCTGGCGTCCTCGAACTGCTTCTGCAGATCGAACAATTGCGCCTCGGTCATCTTCGGTTTCATAGCGCGGTTCTGCGCCTTGGCAAGGCGGGCGCTGCCGGCGACGAGCAACAGAACCGCCGCGATTGTGGCGATCCCAATTGAAACGCGTCGAGTCTTCATGACGTGGTTTCCTCCTATGCAGGCGGGCCATTCTATATCGGCTTCAAAACCAGCGGCAAGGGCTGCGACTATCGGCGAGGCGCGCGCCGCGGGCGAGATGCGCGTCGTTTCGTCAACGCCGCCGCGGCCGCCAAGCGCCACGCCATGCGAATCAGGTCCCGCATTGCATCGGGATGAACGCGCGAAAGCCGAACGAGCACCCACTCGTACTTCGAATAGTGGTCGGTGATGTAATACGTCCCGGGATCCTCTGCGATCAGCGCATCGCGCTGCTCAAAGTCCGCGCGAACCACGAGCGAATCGCCGTCTTCCTTCAACCGCAGAAAAAGCGCGTCGCGGACTTTGAACGCCGCTGTCCCGTAGGACGTGCCTTCCTCGACGTTTTCGAGCGAAAGCGCGATCTTGCGAACGGTATCGAACGTTACGGGCATCGTCGCCTCCGAACGTCAGGAGAAATGCGGCAATCCCACATGGAGGAGCTCGACGGGTTCGCGCGCTTCAACGCTTCCCTGCTCGCCGATGCCTAGATGAATCGTCGCATGCGGACGGAAATTCTCGGCGCCGACCGCACCTGAGCCTGAGGCCACAAAATAAATCGAATTGTCGGCGAGCTGAAACGTCGCGCCCGGTGCAATCTTATAAAGCGACAACCGCGTGCGCCGCTCCGAGAACTCTCCCAGAAACTTGCAGCTTGCGCCGGGCTGTTCCGCGACCGGCAGCCAATCAAAATTGTCAGGGTCCATGAACACAGGACGCAGATAGCGCTGGCCGGGATACTCGAGCGGGCGTCCGTTCACCCGTTCCCAAACGGCTTCGTAGGCGTCCTTGTTGATTTTTCCGCCATCGGGCCTGAGCTGCGTGTACACGCCCTTGGCAAAAGTTCCGTGCTGGGTGAGTTCCGCGGTCGCGCGCTCGTGCTCCTCGGCGGAAATGTAGCCGCTTCGGCTCGCGCCGCCGAATTGGAGGACCAGCGTCTCGCTTCCCGTCGGGCACGATTGCGGCCCGTAGTATGTGCCCTCCGGAAAATACGCGACAGAACCCGGCCTCATCGCGCCGTCCGTGCCGAAATCGAAGTCACCCGCGAGCTGATACCTCATCTGGTCAAAATTGTGGCGGTGCCGCGGCGAAAAGTAGGTTGGCGTGGACGAAAGCTGCAGAGAAAAATTACCGGGTGTTCCCGGTTCTCCCGTCAAAAGGCGGCGTGAGCGTAGAGTGCCCTCCCGAATATTCGGCCGCTCGACCATCGGTACGTCTTCTACGTTGATGACCTTTGCCATGGATCTCCTTCTCAGTCTCTGTACCAGCCCACTGGCCTCTCGATGCGCTGGGCCTACCGCGGTGACTGCGCCGTTTTCGTCATCTGGCGCGTTTACCGGGTGCGTCAGCTAGCGCAATTTTCACCCGAACTGCTGAGTTGTCAAGCGGACGGAGATGCCGGCCGGGCGTGACGCCTGTATTCAGTGCGAAGGGGGCGAGTGAAAAACGAAATCGAGAGTTTTGGATTCCTTGGGACCGAGGGTGACGGTCTGGTCCTGCGTGCCGAATCGTTCCTGCCAGGCCTCGATTACATACGTGCCGGGAGGTAGGCCCTTTAGCTCGAACGCGCCGGATTTTGGCGTGATCGCGAAGTACGGGTGCGCGAATACGAACATATATGCCCGCATCCAGGGATGGATGTTGCAGGCAATCGGGATCGCCAGCTCGGGCTTCGTGAAATTCGCGTCGATTGGCGGATCGCCGATGGGCTCCGATTTGTTCCACGGGCGATTTACGCGCGGCATCGGGTGAACGTTGTGAATCGTCTGGTCCTCGTTGTGGACTTCAAACGGTTGGCTGGTCATTACGGCCAGAATGCGCGGCTCGTACATGCAGCCCTTCTGGTCGAGGGCGACGGGCGTCGACGGGGTGTCGAAGCGGTAGCTGCCGAGGCCCGATTTCACGTACACGACCACATTCGCAAGCGCGCCGTGAGCGCCGGTGACTACGATCGGAGGAACTACAGCGGATGGGTTCGCCTGGACGCACGCTGCTTCGGCGGACATGTCAATGGGCTTGAACACGGGCGGCGTACCATCGAGCTTTACCGTGCCTGACATGGAACCGGCTGTGGTTGGGTCAACGACCGCGGTCGGGGCCGGCGGCTCGGCGGATTCGTCGGATTCCTTTTTGGTGCAGCCAAAGACTCCCAGAGCGATGCATACCAACAACACGGCGGGCCGGATTCTCAAGAGTCAGCGTCCCTTTCTGATCTAGGGATATTCTAGCAAGTTGGATCGAGGAGTAGGAAGCGAAACGCAGGGCGCATGAAGCGCGACTGGAGCCCTCGCAATCATCTGGAAATGACAGCAGCGGCGCTCCTACGAGCTAGCGCCGAGGACGGTGGCAATGGCGGCGAGGGCACGGTCAATCGCCGCGCGGTTCACGTCGTAGTGCGTGACCATGCGGATCGTGGATTTCCCGGTCGCGCCGCCGAGGACTCCGTGTTTCGCGAGTGCCGCACAGACATCCGCGGCAGTGCGTCCTGAAGAAGCGACGTCGAAAATCAGAATGTTGGTGACGACTCTCTTCGGATCAATAGAAACGCCGGGAATCTTGGAAAGGCCCTCGGCCAGGTGGCGCGCGTTCTCATGGTCGCGATGGAGAATCTTCGGAGTCTCCTCGAGTGCGATCAGGCCGGCAGCTGCAAGGACGCCCGCCTGGCGCATCCCGCCGCCAAGCAGCTTGCGGGTGACGCGCGCCTTATCAATAAAATCGCGCGAGCCGACAAGCATCGAACCGACGGGAGCGCCGAGTCCCTTCGACAGGCAGAACATCACGGAATCGAATTTGCGGGTGATGTCCGCAACGCTGCGCCCCAGCGCGACCGAGGCGTTGAAGATGCGCGCGCCATCGAGATGAACCGGCAGCCCTGCGGCATGCGCGCGCTCGCAGATGTCATCGGAGATGGCGGGCGGATAAACCGTACCTCCATGCATATTGTGCGTATTTTCCAGTTCGATTAGGGCGGTCTGCGACCGGTAATAGATGTGCGGTCGAATCAGCGGCTCGATCAAATCCCACGTGAGCGTTCCGCTGGGCGCCGGCACCGTATTGGGCATGCATCCGGCGATCGCCGCCACTCCGGCCATTTCGTAGAGGTAAATGTGCGCTTGCGCCTCGCAGATCACCTCCATGCCAGGACGCGTCCAGGTCTTGATCGCAGTGAGATTCGCCATCGAGCCGGATGGGAAATAAAGCGAAGCCTCGCGGCCGAAGATTTCCGCGGCGCGAGCTTGCAGGCGATTGACCGTGGGATCCTCGGCGTAGACGTCGTCGCCAACTTCGGCTTCGGCCATGGCGCGGCGCATCGCCGGAGTGGGGCGCGTGACGGTGTCACTACGGAGGTCAATCACGGCTTGCGTTGCGGCAGCGGTGGACATGGCGGAATCATGATACCTGAGACGGGGCGGAGTTCGGAAACCAGAGTTGTGAGTTTAGAATCGGCGGACGCACACCGGGTGCACCGCTACGCGCGGCGAGCAGAGTGCAGGATCACGCTGCCGAAATTCCACGCGGCGAAGCGGACGTCGCTGAAACCGGTCCTTTCCATGAGCGCGGCAACCTCTGGAGGTGAGGGGAATTTCGAGACGGAGCCGGGGAGATAAGCATAGGCTTCCTTGTCGCCGGAAATCGCGCCGCCGATTCGCGGCAGAATCTGCCGGAAGTAGAAGCGGAAGATGCCCCCCATCGGACCCGACCCGGGTTCGGTAAATTCGAGAATGCCCATTTCCCCGCCCCGCCGCAGGACGCGCGCGAATTCGCGAAGACCATCTTCATAATTCGCCAGGTTGCGGAATCCGAACGCGGTGGTGACTAAGTCGAAGCTCTCATTCGCGAACGGGAGGCGCAGGGCGTCGGCCGCGGCAAAGAGGGCATCGCTTCGCGCGCCGGCAGCCTTGTCGCGAGCGCGAAAGAGCATACCTTCGACGAAATCACTGCCAATAATCGGCGAACGCCGCTCGGCAGGGTTAAGCGCCGCGGAACGGCCGCGATCTAGCGCGAAGGTGAGATCGCCCGTCCCGCAGCAGAGATCGAGGACGCGGGCTTCTGGGCGACTGAGAATATGCAGAAAATGCCGGGCCGTGCGCCGGCGCCAGATGCGGTCGAGCGAAAACGACAGGAGATGGTTCAGGAAATCGTAGCGCGGGGCGATCCGCGTGAACATGTCGCGGACGCGCGCGGAGGCTTCGCGTTCGTCCATTGCACCGCTTGGCCGCGTGCCGGGAAGCGGGGCCGATTTTTGAGCAGTCGCGGTCATCACTCCATGCAATCGAAGCTCAAGTTTTCCCGCGCTTTGTGTCGGCGCGCTTTGCGCCGTTCTGCGCTTCGTTCATGATTTCGGGAAGATTGCGGACGGCTTTCTCGACCAGCGGCCAAGGCGCTTCGACTCCCCATTCGGTCTTGCCGATCTTTCGCGGAAAAACCCAGAGCACCCGCCCGCCGCGCGACTTCTTATCGCCCGCGAGAATCGAACGCAGCCTAGCGCTCGGAATCGCGGGCACCTTCGGCAAAGGTCCCACCGACGCGACGAGCCGGACGATGCGAAATGCGTCCATCAAGGGAAGGCGATTCAACGAGAGGGCCATCATCGAAGCTGCGATCATGCCCCAGGCAATGGCTTCGCCATGCAAAAACACGCGGTAATTTGTGGCTGCCTCGAGGGCGTGCCCGAGCGTGTGTCCAAAATTCAAAATCTGGCGCAAGCCGCCTTCGCGTTCATCCTCGCCCACCACCCGCGCCTTGATCGCGATCGAGCGCGAAATGACCCAACCGAGCGCCGCGGGATCGCGGCGCAGCAAAGAGGACATGCGGCGCTCGAGGAATCCAAACAGCTCGCGGTCGGCGATCGCGCCGTACTTGATCACTTCGTAGAGTCCGGAGCGATATTCGCGGTGCGGCAGGGTCGCGAGCAGGGTGGGATCAGCAATCACTACTTTCGGCGGATAGAACGCGCCGACGAGGTTCTTCCCCTCGGGCAAATTGACGCCAGTCTTACCGCCAACGGCGCTATCCACCTGAGCGACCAGCGTGGTGGGAATGTGTACGAGCCGGACGCCGCGCAGGTATGTGGCTGCGGTAAAGCCGGCGACGTCGCCCACCACGCCGCCGCCAACCGCGACAATTGTGGCCTGGCGGTCGGCACCCGCTCTAACGAGTTGGCGCGCGATAGCCTCGACGGTTTCCAAATTCTTGCTGGATTCGCGGTCGTCGAACAGAATCGGACGACGTCCGGCCCGGCCCGGGATCTTCGCGGCGATGGCGCGGCCACAATGGCGCCAGACCTTTGTTGAGGAGAGAACAAAGGTGCTCGTCGAGTCGCCCCGGCGCGACGTGAGAGACCCGGCGCGAGCAAGCGCTCCCGGCGCGCAAACCACCGCGTAGGAACCGCTTGAGCTCGTCACTTTAGTTGTCGGCATGATCGCTCTGAAAATGTAGCATAGTTCCCAAACGCAACTTCTTCCAATCAAGGTAGTCCGTGAAACTCATCGGCACTTACATGCGTATGAATCAATGGGAGGTCAGCTGACCGACATGGCCACTTTCATTCTTTGGTGTCTTTTACTCTTTCTGTGTTGGCCGCTGGCGCTGCTCGCGCTGGTGCTCTATCCGTTGCTGTGGCTGCTGCTGTTGCCCTTCCGCCTGGCCGGTATTGCGGTAGAGGGGGCGCTGGACATCGTCCGCGGCATCATTTTTCTTCCGGCGAGAATCCTGCGAGGTCCGCGGAGGGCCTAGTCCCAACTCCGTCATAGTTTTTGAAGCTGGTTGACGGTTTCGAGAATCACATGGCCGACGATCGCCAGGCTCCGCGGGCTGATTTTGTCGAGCGTGTCCTGCGCTGTGTGCCAGTACCCGGGAGCGGTATAGCCGTCGAAGTCGATGATGTCCACGGAGGCGACTCCCCGGGCGAGAAACGGCGTGTGGTCGTCTACCATCGGAATCTCCTGAGACACGAAAACGTCCTTGTAACCGAGGGACGCGGCAGTATGCCAGACCAGGTCCGTCAACCATTTCGTCGAATCTGAGTCGCGGGTAATGGCCAATCCCTTCTGTCCGACCATGTCGGCGAGGATAACCGCTCTCACGCGTTTCAAGTCTCCCGAGACGGCCAGACGCGCGGCAAGCTCGCGGCTGCCGTAGGTGCTATCCGCGTCATTCCAGTCGAACTGCGCCTGCGTTTCTTCGCCATCCACGAACGCGATCCAAACGGCATTCGCCTGCTTCGGGCGGCCACAGAGGATGCGCGCCATCTCGAGCATCAGGCCGGTCGAGGAGCCGCTGTCTTCGGCGCCTACGAAATTCTCCACGCGCTTCGTATCGTAATGCGTCAGCAGGAGGATGATTCCCCGCCCGGTGCCGGGAATCTTGGTGACGATGTTTTTCATCGCCAGCGTGCCCACACCGGTCTGCGCGTTGAAGTCATCTTCGTCAACCGCGCACCCGAAGCTTTGCAACTGTGAATGGATGTACTTCTGCACGGCGTGGATTCCGTCCGAAGCGGGCGGGTGCGGGCCGAATGCAACCAGCTTCGCCACGTGGTCGTATGCTTTGGCGCCATCGAAACCGCCCGTCTGAGCCTCAGGGGGCGCCGCGTCAGCAGCAGAGACGACAATCTGCGTTGGAACTGTAGGCGCGGCGGGCGACGAGGCGCTGACGGACGCGCTTGGCCGAGCGGAATCGTGGCCGCACCCTCCTGCGAACAGAGCCGCGAGACCTGCCAGCACAATCCAGTGCGATTTCATCCCAGACGTCGCTGCGAACACTATTTTACCTCCCCGTCTGCAAGCGCTTGCGCTCGTTTGCGGCGCAGAACGGCGTACGACACCAGCACGCTAATGAAATAGAGAACAATCATCGGAGCCATGAAGATCAGCATGGTGGTGGCGTCCGGCGAGGGCGTGACGATAGCCGCCAAAACCGTGATGGCCAGCATGGCGTAGCGGAAATTCTTGAGCAGAAACTTCGGAGTGACGATTCCAAACAGCGACAATATAAATACGACGACAGGCATTTCGAAAATGACACCCAAGCCCACGAGCACCACGAGGATCAGGCTAAAATAATCGTTCACGCTGATCCATGGGCTGATCGGGCCGCCCGCCGCGAAGCCGATGACCTTCGTCAGCACGATGGGAAGCAGCCCAAAATAGCCCACAGCCATGCCGCAGACGAAAAGCAGCATCGCGGAAATGATGAAACTCGCCGTAGCCCGACGCTCGTGCTTGTATAGGCCTGGAGCGACGAAAAGCCAGACTTGATACAGAACCCACGGCATCGCGATCACCACGCCGAGGTACAGGCCCAGGTTGATGTACAGACCAACGTAACCCGCGGGGCTCGTGTAATAGAGCTTATCCTCCAGATGATTGTTGCGGAGCGCAACGAGCATCGGCTGGACGACAAAGTTGATGCATCGCTTGGAGACGAGCAGGCCGAGGATCATTCCCACGCCGACGGCCGACAGCGCGCTGATCAGCCGCTTGCGCAGCTCCACGAGATGATCGAAGAACGACATCGCCGCGCCGGATTCCTCCTGGGCACGCGAGCGCTCGGTGCGCTCAGGAGGAGCGGCCGTCGCCATCCGTCACTCGTTCGGCTTTGGGTTCAGGTTGAGTTGGCCGCGACTCGCCCGATGAATCGCGCTCGGGAAAGTCCATATGCATCAGATACGGGTCGTGCATCGGATCGGGAGGTTCGGCGGCGGCGTTCGACGTGGCAGGCTCAGAATTCTTGCCCGCCGGCTCCGTGATTGCGGCGGCGTTCGGCGGATTTGACGGAACAGTCCCAGGCGTAGCGGCTGCGGACGGCGAGTCAGCGGGAGCCACGGCGGCAGGCGCCGCAGTGGGCATGATGGCCGCAGGGGAGGTCGCAGGAGCGGCGATCCGGCGGGAGTCCGCCTCACGCTCCAGATCGCGCAGATGCCCTTCGAACGTTGAGCGCAAGTCGCCGGTAACGCGCCGGAATTCCGCCATAATTTTTCCGAGGTTTCGCGCCAGCTCGGGAATCTTCTCGGGTCCGAAGACAACCAGAGCAACAACAAATATTATGATGAGATGCGGGATGCTGAGCATTCAGGACTCTGCGGCCATCTCTCAGGCCGTTTTTGCATCATAGAAGAGGCATCCGGGCGTGTCAAACGACCGAAAGCAGTGTGCTATACTGAGCGTTCGGGGCGATAGAGAGGCATGATGCGAACATCTCGTCGAGTAGCACAAGACAATCCAAAGGCTTCGGAGTCTTCGGGTTCGCCAGCGCGCGGAATTCTGCTGCTGGTATTGGTGCTGGCGGTGTCGGCCGCGCTCGGGGGCTTCTTTGGTCCCCCGGCGAGCGCGACGGCGTCGAGTTCGGACGACACGCAGGATTCCGTAAAGACCTTTACGCGCGTGCTTTCGGTCGTCGAGCGGAACTACGCCGATCCGGTGGACACGGACAAGGTGATTTACGACGGCGCGATTCCCGGAATGCTGCATGTGCTTGACCCCCACTCGAACTTTTTCGATCCCAAGCAGTACGCGCTGTTCCGCGAGGAACAAGAGGGCAAATATTACGGTGTAGGTATGGTGGTGTCGCAGCGCGAGAATCAAACGGTGGTCCAGGCTCCCTTCGTGAATTCGCCCGCGTACAAAGCGGGTATTCGCCCCGGCGATACGATTCTCAAGGTTGACGGAAAATCATGCACGGGGTTGACGACAACCGAAGTGGCCGACCTGCTAAAGGGCGCCAAGGGAACCCCGGTCCACATTTCGCTCGGACGCGAAGGCTGGGACAAGCCGATCGAAGTCACGGTGGTGCGCGACGAAATTCCGCGGCCTGGCGTGGAATATTCCGAGATGGTGAAACCTGGAATTGGATACGTGCGCGTTTTCACGTTCAACGAAACGACGGACAGCGATCTGACAGACGCGCTGAAGCAGCTCGACGCTTCCAAACTGGACGGGCTGATCATCGATCTCCGGAACAACGGCGGCGGCCTGCTGAATCAGGCCGTGGGCATGTGCGACATGTTCCTGGACAAGAACGAGTTGGTGGTGTCGCACCGCGGACGATCTTCACCGGAGCGGCCCTATTATGCGTTGCGCGGGAATGACGGCGTCGAGGTGCCGCTGATCGTGCTGGTCAACGGGCAAAGCGCTTCGGCCTCGGAAATTGTTTCCGGTGCGATTCAGGACCACGACCGCGGTCTAATCGTGGGAGAGACGAGCTTCGGAAAAGGCCTCGTACAGACGCAGTTTCCGCTGAGCGAAAACACTGCGCTGCTGTTGACCACTGCGCGGTATTACACTCCGAGTGGACGTCTGATCCAGCGCGACTACAAGAATCAGACGCTCTACGACTATCACTACAATCCGCAGCCGCCGCAGGCGCCCGAGGTCAAATTGACCGACACGGGGCGACAGGTGTACGGCCAGGGCGGAATAACGCCGGATGTGGCCGTTGCCGCTCCGAAGCCGGATGACTTCGAGACGCTTCTCGAGAGGCGCGGAGTGTTCTATCCCCTGCCGCAAGGCGTCGGCGACTTTGTGCGCTACTATCTAGGCGAAAAGCCCGACATCACGAAGGATTTTGTGGTGGACGACGCGGTAATCGCGCAATTCAGGAAATATCTCGGCGAACAGCATATCCAGGTCAGCGAGGGCGATATCCAGCAGAACCTTCCCTGGCTGAAATGGGAGATTAAGCGCGAAGTATTTACTACCGTGTTCGGACTCAACGACGGGTACCGCATCGCGCTTGAGAACGATCCCCAACTGGATAAAGCCATCGCCTCAATCCCGCAAGCTAAGGCGCTCTACGCGAACGCGCGGAAGATCGTAGCCGAGCGCGAGACGGGCACCGCTAACGGCCGTCCGTAGCTGCTGCGAGCCGCGGCGCGAG
>PMUS01000076.1:0-152 GCA_003166795.1 Acidobacteriota bacterium
CCCATGCACCATCCGATCGATCCGATGTGGTCGCGATCCACGTCCTTGCGCGTGGCCAGATATGCGAACGCAGCTTTCAAGTCGCTCACCGCGCGGTCCTGCGGAAGCCCGCGCATCAATTCGTGCGCGACTTCCGGATCGGCCGTCACCTG
>PMUS01000076.1:170-2406 GCA_003166795.1 Acidobacteriota bacterium
TTGGGAAACTGGACGGTCTCGGTCTTTGGGGCATCGGCGTGCACCGTCACGATGGCTGCGAGCAAGCCAAGCGCGACGATAGCCAGTGCTGCTCTGAACGTATGCTTCATTGATCGTCTCCCTCTGACTTCCGCCCCGCGCATCTTAACGCTTGCGGCGCGCTTCCGTCATCTGTTACGAAGCGCGCTCCGCCTGCACGGCCGTGCCGTAGGCGATCACTTCGGTAACGCCCTGCATCACCTCGGTCGCGTCGTACCGGACACCGATCACTGCATTGGCGCCGCGCTCGATCGCGTGCTGCATCATCAGTTCGAGCGCCTGCTCGCGCGTTTGTTCGCACATGTCTTCGAAGAGCGTGATGTTTCCGCCGACGACCGTCTGCAGCGACGCCCCCAGGGTGCCAAGAATGCTGCGCGACCGCACCGTCACGCCGCGCACCAGCCCCATGCTTTTTGCGATGCGGTAACCGGGCAGTTCAAATGCCGTCGTCACCATAGCTGCATTTACGCTCACGTCCATCTTGGTGTCTCCTCCGCGGGTGCAACACTTCCGGGCCGCAGAATAGCACACTCAACTCCGGCCAAAATGGCTTGGATGAGAATGCGCCTGCCCGCGGGCGATGATGCCAGGGCGCGCTGGTATACTCGCCGCAGCCAGCCAAGGGAGGAAATCACCGTGCCCGAACTCGTCCCAATCGTCGCCGATACGCTCGCCGCCTACTACGAGGGAGTGCGCGAGAATATCCACGAATTGGTCGCGCCACTCTCGACCGAGCAGCTCTGGACGCGTCCTTATCCCTATGGCAACAGCATCGGGCACCTATTGCTTCACGTTACCGGCAATTTGAATAACTATATCGGAGCGCGGATTGCGAACACGGGCTACGTCCGCAACCGGCCTCTCGAATTCTCCGATACCGCGAAGCGCCCCAAGGAGAAGGTTCTCGCTGATTTCGACGCGGCAATCTCGATGGTCGCCGCGACGATTCGCAAACAGTCCCCCGAAGATTGGGTTGCGTCCTACTCGGACCCAACCGAGCCTGGCACCACTACGCGCTTCGGCGCCTTCATGCGCATGGCTGCACACGCTTATCATCACACCGGCCAGATCATCTATCTTTCGAAGGAACTCACCAAACCTGCGGCTCGCTGACCGGCTCAAATTCCCTTCGCGCTGATTGGGAGTCACACTTGCGAAAGTGAGTTAGAATGCTGCGGTGGAACCAGAAGATAAGGAAAAGGCCGCGGCGCGCCACGCGAAGCAGCAGATGACCGCCGCGGTTCTGATCATTACGCTATCGTTCGTTTTCGTGTTCGTCGCGATCGCGCTAGTCGTGCTGATCGGACACATCCAGCTGTTCTGAGCCGCCGAAAGCGGCTCGCGGACTTGCCCGGAACAATGTAAGCTTTGGTTTCTTCGATCTCGCCGGTAAAGGAGCCAACCCCATGAGCGTGACTTCGTCAGCAGGGCCATCCGCCTCCACTGTAGATGCCATCAAGGAGAAGGCGCGCAGGCTGAGCATTCTTTCGATAATGGCCACCACCGCGGCCGGGTCGGGCCATCCGACTTCCTGCATGTCTGCGGCGGAGCTGATGGCCGGGATTTTTTTCCACGCGATGAAATTCGACGTGAAAAATCCCAATTCGAACGATTCGGACCGATTCGTCCTGTCGAAGGGCCACGCCGCCCCGATTCTCTACGCGGCGCTTGCGGAAGCCGGCGTTTTCCCCCTTTCGCGCCTGATGACGCTGCGCGAATTCACAAGCGAACTGGAAGGCCACCCCACGCCGCTGATTCATGGTGTGGACGCCGCTACGGGCTCGCTCGGCCAGGGGCTTTCCGTCGGCGCGGGACTGGCGATCGGCGCGCGCCTCGATAAGAGTCCGACACGCGTGTACGTCCTGCTGGGCGACGGCGAAATGGCCGAAGGCCAAATCTGGGAAGCTTCGGAATTCGCGGGCCACTACAAACTCGAGAATCTCACGGTGATCGCGGACGTGAACGCGCTGGGGCAGAGCGAGCCAACGATGTACCAGCACGACATGGAAACGTACCGCCGCAAATTCGAATCCGAGGGATTCGCCACCGAAGTGATTGATGGCCACGACGTGAGCGCCGTCCTCGCGGCGCTGGATCGCGCCAAAGCGACCAAAGGGCGCCCGCAAGCGATCGTCGCGCGCACCATCAAAGGGCACGGCGTCAGCTTCTGCGCCGGTAAAGAGGGATGGCACGGAAA
>PMUS01000076.1:2413-2557 GCA_003166795.1 Acidobacteriota bacterium
GGCCTACGTGCGAACGAATCTCCCGAAGCCGCCGGATTTTCCGGCGCTTGCCGCTCCGGAATACGAGGCCGGAAAACCAGTCGCCACGCGGGAAGCTTACGGCTTTGCGCTCAAGCGGCTCGGCGGAGTCAACCCGCACGTCGT
>PMUS01000075.1 GCA_003166795.1 Acidobacteriota bacterium
GATCACCCACGAAAAAATCCTCGTGGATTGCGACGCCGACTTCAAGCACTTCGTGGACACCATGGACCTCCTCGGCGAAAAACTCGGCCCCATGCTGCTCCAGTTTCCCTATTTCAATCGCAGCGTGTTTCCTGCCCTGAGTGATGTGGCGAAGGGACGAGCGGCACCGAATGAATCCTTCCTCGCCCGCCTGAAACCGTTCCTCGAAAAACTTCCCCGCGGCCGCAAATTCGCCGTCGAGATCCGCAACAAGAACTGGCTCGACGCCGCCTTCGCCAATCTCCTCCGCGACCACGGCGTTGCGCTGGCCTTGCAGGATCAGAGCTGGATGCCCATGCCCTGGGCGTACAAATTTGATCCCCTCACTGCGGACTTTACGTACGTAGGATTAATAGGCGACCGTAAGGGAATCGAGCAGATCACCAAAACCTGGGATAAGACCGTTGTTGACCGCTCAGCCCAGCTAAAGTCCTGGGTGGACTATCTCCAACCCATCACCCGCCGCGGCGTCACCATTTTCGCCTACGCGAATAATCACTACGCTGGCCACAGCCCCGCCACCATCGGACGGTTCTTGGAATTGTGGAATAAGGCCAAATAGCGGAACGTGATCCGTGCAAGTAATTCAGAAGGAGCCGCACATGCAAAACTACACTCGACACGCAATGTTCCTAGGGGGCTTCGGTCTTATCGCGCTAGCGGCCGTCGGGCAAGGGATCGCAAAGCCCACTATTGGTAACATCACGACCCTGCCCTCAGAGCCTGTTCAGCCAGGCTCCTGCACCTCTTCCACAGCAGGCTACCTAGAAAAAGCCGGTAGAACAAAACTCACAGACAGCGAGATCGGTCACGCCGCGTCCGCGGCACTCAAAGACGGTTATGTCGTAACCCTCTACCCCCAAACCAATCAGGGCCTATTTGTGAATTACGAATGCCTCGTCCGCTCGAAAAATGCCACCGCTCCTTGATATTTAATTCACATCCTTGACGGACGGCTTCTCAAAATGATTCTGGTTTTCCACGGTATATGTGAGCTCCTTAAAATCGGCGGGCGAATTATAAGTAACGTTGAGCTGAAGATCGGAAACGTAACCCTGGATTGAAACGAGCTTGTAAACACCACTTGTTGCGTTCACGGGAATTTTGATCAGAATTTCAAATGTACTACCGGCTGTAGGCCCTGCGCTGTTACCGGTGAAATCGCCAGTAAAGTTATATTGATCTATGCGGGTCTCTGAAGTTTTCACTTCAGCGGTCGCTGCGCTAATTTTCGCCGCGTCCTTCCCCGCGAACGTTACCGACACCTTTATCGTCTGGCCCGGATGGTAAACGGGAGTCTGAGCCCTTACTGCCGTACTGAATATCAGAACAATCGCCATCAGAATTGCCGCTCGCATGAAACCTCCGATTCAATCTGAAGCAGATTTACTTCTCAATAATATCCTAGGCGAAGAGAAAGCGAAATGTCAAGGAGGGTAACTGTGGGCAGCTGTGGACGCCTGTGGAAATCGTGACTCATGCTAGCTGCTTGGAATCACGAAACAAGAAAGCCTTCACAACGTCTCGGCCATAAAATTCCCGAACAGTCAGGCGATTGTCCTGTGGACTGCGGTTCTCCACGCTATATAATCGCCAAGCGCGTTTAGCGTTTGACAGAGGTTCAAGATGCTCCCGAGCTTCGCGGCGCCCATTCTTGAGGCTGAAACCAACAGCACGCGATTCGAGAATTTCTGTAGGGAGGTGTTCGAACAGATCGAGCGCCGACCGTTAGTCCCTACGTCAACCACATACGATCGAGGGCGAGATGCGCGAGCCATGGGAGCCAGTAAAGGCTCCCACCCGGCAATTTTGTGCGCAACGCTCAACAGGGACATCGACGCGAAGGTAGATCGTGACCTGCGGCGCGTCGCCGAGACTTCCGAACCGGACCGCATAATCTATTGCTCTTCGCAAAAACTATCCGAAGACAAGATCGACGAACTTTCATTCGAGATTAGAAAGATTGTGCCGGCCTCGTGCAGTGTCCTGCTCGTAGGTTCGATTCAGCTTTCGAACCTCGCGGAAAAACATGCAGAAATTTTTGAAAAGCACTACCGCTCCGAAGTGCGGACGATCCAATCGGCGCTGGCGGCCCCTGATACTGCTTCCGACACCACCGAAAGTCGCGGCCTTCGCCTCGCACTAGTGGCTTTCGGCTCGGAGGACGCATCCGCGTTAAGAATGTCGTTATCCAAACGCCTCATTCTAGAGGCGTGTCACCATTGTCCGAGCGGTTCATTATCGGCTATTGCGGGGAAAGCTTCGACCGACCTGTGCCTACCGCGATGCCTAGACAACGCATACGTGCATGCCGTGCTCAAGAGGTTACTCCAAGAGAAACTTGTTTCCGAAACTCATTCGGATTGGTCGGTCACAGCTGCCGGTGAGGCCCTGCTCAACGAGGTATCACCGGAAGCCGCTCGGGAGCTGCTCACGGGTCGAACGATAATTCGACAGCGCCTCGAGGAGCTTGTGGGATTCCGTTTTACCGACGGCCAGTACGAGCTAGTTTGGTCCACGCTCGTTGATTTCCTGAGTGAGTTATTTCACTCGAATGGTCTGGAAACTATCAGGGCGGTCAACGAGTTTATCGCTCCCGGCAACGGAAAAGCTGAGGCGGCGCGTGATCTTTCCTTTCTACTTATTAAGGGCGCCCAAAAGATTCGCGCAACCACGAGCAACACGGAACTCGGCGAGGCCCTTGAACAAGCTGTAATGGACATTTTCACCGAGCGCTCCGGTGCCGTCTTCGAGTGGTTGGCAAAGGTTTGTGAACGCTTTGTGGCTCTCTGCGCCTTGGGTCTCGAAGCTACCTCCGCGGACGAAGTCAAGAAAGTTGTGAGACAGAACCACGTCATACTCGATTCTCACGTCATCTTGAGCCTTCTATGCGAAAGCGAGTCCGACTATTCGGTCACGCGCACGCTCATTAATCGGTGGCGGCGCGAGGGTGGCAGGATTCTCTTGGCCCGCCCGGTGCTTGAGGAGGTCGCGCACCACGCATGGATAAGCCAGAAGGACTTCGACGACACCGAGTTCCTACTCGGAAAGCTCGGCAAGCAGGAACTCCGGCGGTACGCCATCAACGCTTTCGTACGGGCGTTTCACTTCCATTCAAAGGACGCCAGCGAAGCCAAGAACTGGCCCGTGTACATCAACCAATTCCGGGGACGCGAACCGAACGACTACTCGAACTTGCTTCCGCACCTGCAGTCGGAGCTCGGCGCTGAGATTTTGCCGGATACATTTGACACGGATCTGCAGCTTAGGATCTCGAATTATCTCATGGACCTCGCCGCACAGCACCAACGTGTGCCAGTCGAGCGCTTGGACAGGTCCGATACTGGGAAAGTTACCCGAGACGCGAGGCTCCTCGCTGCGATGGTAGCGAACAGTGAAGCACGTAGGCGAATGGGGGACGACGCCAACGTTGTCCTCCTGTCATCCTCCGGCCGTCTCCGGAAGGCTCACTTGAAGTTTCTCCAAGACCTGGGCCCTCGGGCAGTTCTCTCGCTCGGGACACTTTCTTATCTTCTTTCAATGATCCCTGATACGCAGCTCGGGGCGGGTTCGCTTCGAGGCGCATTGTTTGGCTTCGGCGAAACGGCCCATCTCCAAGATAGCGAGCGGCTAGCCCTTCGCATAATTAGGGGCGTCGGAAACTATGAATTCCCCTGGGCAAGGCGAAAAACACTAGTGCGTATTCTCGATGAGTCGCTCCGTAAGGAGGCAGAGAAACGAGATGTAAGTATCGCTAGCTTCCGGGAACAGTTTGAACAGGGACTTCCTTCCGCGAACTCGGCCGAGGTCATAATCGAGGCTGTGAAATCAATGGCCCTCGCCGACAAATCAGTTGCCGAGCTAGTCGACGCCCGGTCGGAAATAAAGGTGCTCGAAGCAGATGTGGAGAGTCTCAAAGCCCTGGTGCGGACCCTCAGAGAGACCTCGAAGTCGAAGAAGCCGAGAGGAAGCTGAGTCAGGCCTCATCGCGGCCAGCACGTGTCACCTGTACTTTTCCTAAACTTTCGACCAGTCGCGACGCTCGCCCCATCGTGCTAGCCTGAGCCCGTAGTGTGAAAGAAAAAATGAACATGACCGACGAACCAAAAGTCGCTGTCGCAGCGAACGCAGCAACATCCCCAACGCTAAATCCTCGCACCAACACTCCACGAAAGCGCGCCTTGTGCGTTCCGGGCGCTCCTACGGAAAGAGACCTCCATGACCGACAATCCAACGCCTGCCGCTTGCCCAGACGAAGGAAGGGCCCCAGCGCGGTTCTACGGATTTGCCCACACAGAAACCATTTATGAAAGCCTCGCTGCCCTAAAAGCGTTCGAAGAAGCCGCCCGCACTGAGGTCTTCGCCAGTAGCGAAGCCGAACGTACTTGCACCGAGGTCTTCGCCACCGGCGAAGCCGAACTTACTCCCTCGACGAGCACCGAGCTGGTCCACGTCCCGCGTGACAAACATGCTCCTTCGCCCCAAGTCCAAGCCGTTATCGAGGCGATCCTAGCGCAGCCACCGCTCGATCAACAAACGCCCGAACCGCAACCCATTGGGAAAGGAAAGTGTCGCACCCGCCGCAGGCTGGAGGGAAAGCGTCTCAAGAAAAAACGCCGGCGTCCCAAGACCGTGATCGAGGAGCCCCAATTGTCGTCTCTCGCCATGCATGAGGCACAGTGCATGATTTGTGGCAGCGAATGCCGGGAGGAGATGGACGAATTATTCGTCAATTGGCACAACGTCAGCGAAATCGGCAGGGAGTTCAACACTCCGCGCCGCACGATATATCGTCACGCGCACGCCGTTGGACTATTCCCCATCCGGGATCGCAACCTTCGCCGTTCGCTGGGGCTGATCATCCACCGCGCCGAAACCGCCCCGGGCCTCACCGCCGACTCCGTCATCCGCGCCGTCCGCACCCTCGCCCACATCAACGAAACCGGTGAGTGGGTCAACCCGCCCACGCACGTAATCGTCTCCTCCGGAGCTGTGGTGCATGCAAACACAATCGCGCCTTCGTCGCCAGAATTGCTCGACACACCATGTCGAGCAATTGAAAGCGTAAAACCATGAGAACAAACGACGGAGCCTCGCGCAGGGTGACACACTTTTTCGAGGCCCAAGAAACAATATTTTTCGGGCTTCGAAGCGGATTATTGCTAAGAGGTGGGCGTGCGAGACCCGTGCGTGTAACAGGGGGTAGTCGGGTCTCGCACGATTTGAGGAATTAAGTCACGCCGTTAGCAAGGCAAGGAGCGTTCCAAACCGGATGGCTTTAGAGGATTGATTGTAGAGGCCTTAGCCAAGGGGCCGGTTCGGCAAGCGAGTAAATTTTGCAGAGGCGCGCAGGAATTCGCGCCCCGAGGTCGCGTGGCTATTCCACGGCGACGATTGCATCCGCTTCGATCTCGACGAGCATGTTCGGCGCGATCAGGCGGCTGACCTCCACCATCGCGGTTGCCGGCCGAATCTTGCCGAAGACTTCGCCGTGCGCCCGGCCGATCTTTTCCCAGTCGGCGATGCGCGTGACGAACAGCCGAGTGCGCACCACATCGGACAACTTCGCGCCGGCTTTCTCGAGCGCCGATTCGATGTTGCGCAAGGCCTGGATAGTCTGCGCATAGGGATCGCCCACCCCGACGATCTGCCCCTCATCGCCCGTCGCCGTAGTGCCCGAGACGCAAATGTAGGGGCCGACTCGCACCGCCCGCGAATAACCGATAATTGGCTCCCACGGCGCGCCGGATGCAATGTTTTTCCGTTCCATGATTCCTCCTGTTGGCATTATGGATCGAAGCGAGCGCGCAAATCGGCCGGAACAATCGGGCACAAATCGTCGCGCTTGCCGAACACACTATAGCGAGTACGCGCGATGAAATTATAGACCACGTCACGCAGAGGACGCGGAACCACCGCGAGCACGCCGGCCGGAATTCTCCAGCCGCCGCCCAGACGCCGCAGAATATGAACGAAGGCATCCGAACGCACCAACAGGGATCCGTCCGCTGTAAGCACGACGACGCTATCCGGCAGGTCCGCGCGGTCGGCGGCGGGAACCCGCGATTGAAATGTCGCGCCCTGCAGAGGAGCGAATCGAAAGGCCCTCCCCGAGCGGTCGTGCTTCAGGACAAACTTTACCGCGCGATGGCACAAGCCGCAGTGGCCGTCGTAGAAAAGGATTTCGGCATCGGAGGCGGTCGGCGACATGCTTTGAAAAGAATAGCATGCGCCGCCGATGTGGCTGCGTCAGGCACGCCAGCGCGTCGTGGTGTCGCAGAAATATCGCGGGCCGAGCCGGACGCCCCTCGGCCCACTAGGCAAAGAGCTGGGGGTTCGCTCGGGGCCGACGATCCTGATCGGATCGCCGGAAACTGCTGCTGGACAGCGATTGGTGAAGCCTCTAAGCTACCGTGAGTCCGAAAGTTTTTTTAGGAGAGACGCTCCCTCGTGAAGTGCAATCACGTTCTCGACGCCATCGGCCACACCCCTCTCATCCGGCTGAACCGCGTGACCAAGGATCTGGCCGCCGAAGTCTATGTGAAGGCGGACCACCTGAATCCCGGCGGCTCGATGAAGGACCGCATTGCCGTCTGGATGATTGATGAGGCCGAGCGCAAGGGCCTGTTGAGGCCCGGCGGAACGATTGTCGAAGGAACCTCCGGCAACACGGGCGTGGGACTCGCGCTGGTCGCGGCGGTGCGAGGGTACAAAGTCGTCTTCACGATCACGGACAAGCAATCGCGCGAAAAAATTGAACTCTTGAAGGCGTTTGGCGCAGAAGTGATTGTCTGCCCGACGGCGGTCGAGCCGGAAGATCCGCGCAGCTATTATTCGGTGGCGAAAAAACTGGCGCGCGAGATTCCGAACGCCTACTACCCGAATCAGTACGAGAATCCCGCGAATCCCGAGGCCCACTACCGCACCACCGGCCCGGAAATCTGGAAGGATACGGAAGGGAAAATCACGCACTTTGTCTGCGGCCTCGGAACGGGCGGCACCGCCACCGGCGTAGGACGCTTTCTCAAGGAACAGAATCCGAAGGTGAAAATCGTCGGCGTTGACCCGCACGGCTCGCTCTATTACGAATATTGGAAGACCGGCAACATCGGCAAGGCATGCACGTACGTTGTGGAAGGAATCGGCGAGGACATTTTGCCCGCTACGATGGATTTCTCGGTTCTGGATGACGTGATACAGGTAAACGACGAGGAATGCTTCCTATGGGCGCGGCGGCTCGCGAAACGCGAGGGCATTCTCGCCGGCGGTTCTGGCGGCGGCTGCGTTTCCGCGGCGCTGCGCGTCGCCAAGGACTGCCGCAAGGGCGATGTCGTCGTAGCGTTTCTGCCGGACTCCGGCAGCCGCTACCTGAGCAAAATATACAATGATGGGTGGATGCGCGAACTCGGTTACGCTGACACGGAAGTGACGCTCACTGCCGCTGACGTGATTCGCGTGAAGCGGCAGAACGGCAAGACCCGCGATCTGATGGTAGTTGGCCCCAACCGCACCGTTTTTCAGGCGCTGCAAACGATGCAGCAGCAGGATATTTCGCAGATTCCCGTTTTTGAGGATGAGCGATCCATCGGCACCATGTTCGAGGATAAAATTCTGAACCTCGCGCTGCAGGGAAAGGATCTCCGCAAGCTGATCGTCCGCGAAGTGATGGGCCCGGCGCTTCCGCAAGTCCCTTCGAACGCTCCGGTCGAGCGCGTCACTCACTTGCTGAGCCACGAAAGTCCGGCCGTGTTCGTCGAAATGGAAACGGGCAACCTGGAAGTCCTCACGAAGTTCGACTTGATGGATACGATCGCCGGCCTTGTCGGACAGAAGCGTTAAAGGTTTACTAGCCAGTTGCTTCCCGGATGGCCCAATTCCCAAATCTCCTTGACACCCCTTCACCCATGTGATATTTCCAGAGTACCTAATCCGACGTTCGAGCAATCTAGGTTGTGGTCTGCTTCGTCGGGCAGCGATTTGCCGCGCAGGGCAGCTAGGGGTGCGCAGCCGGCAAACGGGGAATGTTCCAGGGTGGGTTCAAATCTTGGGGGGTGGTCATGATTAAGCAATTTCCTGCTTCGAAATTCGCTTGCTCGTTTTTGGTGTGCCTTGCGGTGCTCTTCCTTTGCATCTCTCCGTCGTTTGGGCAATCGGCTGGAACCGGCGCGCTGACCGGGACAGTCACTGACCCGTCCGGCGGCGTTATCGTAGGCGCCACCGTTACTGCGACCAATCTCGGCACTGGCCAGGAGCGCTCGGAGACCACCGACGCCAGCGGCGCGTACAAGTTCTCGCTGCTCTCGGCGGGCAACTACTCGGTGAAGTTCTCTGCCAGTGGCTTTAAGACCTCGGAGGTTCCGTCGGTTACAGTGAACATCACGGAAACCCCAGTCTTAAATCAAAAGCTTGAGGTAGGTGCGCAAACGGAGCAAGTAACCGTCGAGTCCACAGCTGAGACGATCCAGACGCAGAACGCCACTGTCGGATCGCTGGTCGGGGCGAAGGAAGTGACCGACCTGCCGCTGAGCTCGCGCAACTACACCCAGATTATCGACCTCTCACCTGGCGTCATCGCGAACGTCGCCAGCGCCGCCGCGGTGGGCAATGGCACTCAAGACATCAACGTCAACGGAATGGGCTCCGACCAGAATAACTACATGATGGACGGCGCGTCCGTCACCAACTACGGCAGCGGAGGCGGCGCGCAGTCAGGCAACTTCCCGGGAATTGGAATTCCGAATCCGGACGCGATTCAGGAGTTTAAGATCCAGACCTCGCAATACGATGCCGGTTACGGCCGCAATCCTGGCGCCAGCGTGAATGTCGTCACCAAGGGCGGCACGAACAGTTTTCACGGCAACGCATGGGAGTTCTTTCGAAACAGCGCATTGGACGCGAACGATATCTTCAATAAACTCTCCGAACAAGACAATGACGTCAAGAACAAGCCCGAGGTTTTGAATGAGAACCTGTTCGGCGGCACTATCGGCGGCCCGATCAAGAAAGACAAACTATTCTTCTTCGGCTCCTACCAGGGGTTCCGACAGAAGAACGGTGTCGGTACCAACGGCTTCGCTACTGGGCTGGCTGCCGGCGTCCAATTGTTGCCCCTGAACCAACCGGGAGTTGCAATCGGGAGTGCGCGGTCGGACCAAGGCGCGGGGTATTCTGTTCCCCTGAACCTCGCAGCGGGCGCCCCGGCGTGCCCTGCACCGACGTATAAGGCATACCTCGGATGCGTGTATGCGAACAATATGGGTTTGCTTGGCGCTGTCCTGGGCCCGGCGGCTCTGATTGGGACCGGCGTTCCAGTCGCTTCGGATGGATCGAACATCAACAACGTAGCCGTCAACATACTTCAAGCGCCGGGGCCCAAGGGCGGCCTCAACCAAGGCTTTTATTTCCCCTCCTTGCCGGCCTCTGCATATAGCGCGGGCGGCGTCCTCAATCCCAATTCAGCTCTGCCTGCGACCCTCTCGGTTCCGATCCTAGCGAATGAGGATCAGTACCTTGGCAACCTCGATTACGTAATTTCTAGCAAGAACACGTTCTCGGAGCGGTTCTTTACTTCCAAGGATCCGCAGGTCCAGCCGTTCGTCTGCCTTGGCTTCGTAGGCGCGCCTGGAGTCAACAACTGCGATCCCGGCGCTCCCGAAGACGTCACCTACACTGCTGACAGTGGAGTACTGAAGCTGACGACGGTAGCCAGCAGCAACCTCGTCAACGAAGCGCTGTTTTCGTTCCAGCGCTCCACGACCGTCGCCAGCCCCGGCGATTACCTGACGGCCTGCGGTGTGGGAATTACCCCCCCGATCGCCAATGGCAATTGCGGCAGCCTCAGCAGTATCAAGAATCTCAATCCGATACCCGCTCAGATTCCGACGTTCGGCGTACTTGCCTTGCCAACCATCAACGTAGCGGGGGGGCCCACGGTAACGACAGGCGCCTGGAATAACGGCGGAAACTTCTTTGCGTCGGCGACTAACTTCTTCAACACGTTTCAGTATAAGGACCAGGTCTCCTGGAACCACGGCAAGCACGCGCTTCGAGTGGGAGCCGAAGCGGACCGCATACAGTACAACTGGACGCTGCCGGGAAGGGGCGGCCTGGCATTCGGCACGATGGCTGACTTCTTGACGAGTTCGAGCGGCGCCCCAAACACAGGCACGGCTCCAGCTGGCAGCGGCCTGCTCATCAACTTCTACGGCCTCGCTCAACCCGATGGCAACCCGCACGACCAGCGAACGAACGAATTCAACGCGTTCGCCGAAGACGACATCAAGGTCACCAGCAAACTCACTGTCAATCTGGGCATGCGCTGGGAGTATGACGGTTACCCCTCGGACCGCACGGGTCTGTTTACGGACGTCTGGACTACCCAGCTTCTTTTACAAAATGCGGGATCTTTCTTCCTGGGCGGCGAGGAAGGCTGCGCGACGTTGCCTTGCGGCGCTTTTAACAACAGGGTCGGAACACTCTTGGGTTATGTCGTGCAGTCCAATTACAACCCCAACACCCCCAAGTGCGGGATCCCCACGGCGCAAACCGCGTGCAGCTTAACGGCCCAGCCCGGGGTATATCCGGGTTATATCGGCGGAGCGACCGGCGTCCTCGTCAACGACAACAAGACGCTGGTGCACGGGGCTCCATACAACGACTTTGGACCGCGCGTCGGATTAGCATGGCAGCCTCTCGGCGACCGACTTGTGGTTCGCGCAGGCTACGGCATCTTCTACGATGCCGTGTATGCGAACTTGCTGGCCAACAACAACGCGGGTAACCCGCCCTATTCAGGCGCAGTTCCCGCTTTGGAGTCCAACTCCTTGGACGTGCCCGCCCAGCCGGGACTCCAGTTCGGATGGGTTCCTCGCACCCTAAAGGTTGCATCTGGAATGGCTGCGACTGGCGCTACCGTCATTACCGATAACCAAGGCGGTACCGGTTTGGGCGGTACCTCTGACTCCGAGTTCCTGGGCGTGCCGCTCGTTCAACAGTACAATCTCGACTTTCAATACGAAGTGGTTAAGAACTGGATCCTGGACGTCGGCTACGTCGGATCGCACGGTACTCATCTTTACGACTGGGCCCGACCGATCAACATCGCTTTCCTTCAACCCGGCGCCCCGAACGAGCCCGTACCAGGAGACATTCAGGACCAGAGGATGGTCCTGGGGTCGGGCGCACAGGGTACCCCCAATTCGTTCCCGTTCAATGACGCTGGGAACACGAACCCTGCCACACAGGTTCTCGAAAACACCGGCACAAACGTGTTGGGCCGCGTCAGCTACCTTGGCTATGGCACCGGCGGCGTTTCAACCACGAACACAGTCGGCGACTCCCTCTACAACAGCTTGCAGGTCAGCCTCAAGCACCAGTTCTCCAAGGGCCTGTTGCTCCAAATGTCCTACACATGGAGCAAGTCCATTACGAACATTAATGCCCCCGAAGCAGGTAGCGGCATCGCTGCCCCAGGAAACGTTCTTTCAGGCGGCGCCTCGAGCAATGATCCCCTGGACCTAGGGCAGCAATACGGACTCGCGGCGTTCAACCGCCCGCAACGGCTCGTGATCGCCTATAGCTATGACCTGCCTTACAAACACACGGAGGGGCTCACCGGCAAACTTCTTGGCGGATGGACCATTTCAGGCGTAACCACCATCCAGGACGGCGAACCCTTTACGGTCGCCGACACGAACGGCGGCAGAATCTACTACGGCTCTGCCGGCGTGCCCTTCGGCGGCGGCGGCGTGCGAGCCGAGTTGAATCCGGCCAACACCGGTGCTTGCAATTCGTACGGGGTTTGCAGGGGAATTGACCTAAGCACCACCGGCAGCATGCTTTGCCGGACCGGCAACCTCTCGACGACACAGCTCACGGAGTTTGGATGCTCCTCGAATGCCGGCTACATCAACGCTGGTGCGTTCGGGAGTACACCATGCATCGGAGGCACCGTTGAAGGCGATTGCGCGGGCTCCGGGGGAGCGACCGGCTTCGGGAACTCCCAAGTTGGAGCGGTCATGGGACCCGGCCAGAACAACTGGGACATCTCTTTGATCAAGAACACCAAGATCACGGAGGGCACCACCCTGCAATTCCGGACGGAGTTCTATAACATCTGGAACCACCCGCAATACAACCCGCCGGTTGATACTCTCGGCGACGTCGGTTTCGGCGGCATCTTCAGCAGCTCGGTGCCTCCGCGCATTCTGCAGTTCGCTCTGAAGTACAGCTTCTAGGCGCGGAAGCGATATACCAGCCCCATCCCTGCCAAAAACGGCAGGAATGGGGCTTTTTTTTGCGCCGGTATGGCGTCTGGTAGCCACGAAGGAAGGCTAAATTAGTTCGAGATCGAAGCATTCTCTGATAGCATGGAGCTTCGCGTTCTTGAAAATCCTCCCAGTCTGGAGCAATCGAAACATGGCAATGGCATGTGAAATCTGCGGCAAGAAACCGCTATTCGGCAATACGATCAGCCACGCTCACAACGTCACCCGGCGCCGCTGGAATCCAAACCTGCGTCGCGTCCGTGCGGTGATCAAGGGCGCCCGCAAACAGGTTCGTGTATGCACCGCGTGCATTCGCGCCGGCCGCGTCAAGAAGGCCGCCTGAAGCAGGTTCCGATGCGGACGAAGCCCCGGTTGAAGCGGACAACGCTGGTTCTCGCGGTTCTCGTCGCGTGCGCGCTCGGTGCGGGTTGCAATAGGGAAACCGCGCCGGGGCCGGATGTCTGGGCCTCGGTGAACGGCAAAGAAATCCTCCGCCAGGACGTCGAGAAAATCTTCCGCTCCCGCGTGAACGCCGACGCCCCCGCGCCCTCGCAAGAAGAGGCGCTTTCCCTGCAGCTCAGCATCCTCGACGAACTCGTCAACAGCGAAATCCTGCTTGAGCGCGCCAACAAAATGAACCTCGTTGCGAGCGACGCGGAAGTGGAAGACAAGTTCACCGAATCGAAGAGCCCCTACACTGAAGAGGAGTTTCAAAAGAAGCTGAAGGAAACCGGGCTTACGGTGGACGACTTGCGAAGCGACATTCGCCGCCAGCTTTCGATTCAGAAACTGCTGAACCGCGCGGTCGTCGCGAAAATCTCCATAACAGCCCAGGACATCTCCGATTTCTACAATAAAAACCGGGCGCAATTT
>PMUS01000104.1:0-9224 GCA_003166795.1 Acidobacteriota bacterium
GGCGAGACGGCTCACTTCGATTTGAAATATAACGGCGGCGCCGATCCGGACCTCGCGCGCGGAATCCTGCGAGTGCTGGAAGACGATTTCCGCGACCTGGAATCACAACTCGATTACACGCCTCACGAACAGATCGCGGTCATCCTCTATACGGAGCAAGCCTTCGCGGACATCACGCGAGCGCCGCAATGGGTGGGCGCGCTGAACGACGGGAGACTTCGCATACCCGTGCAGGGATTGACGTCCGTGACCCCGGAACTTGCGCGCGTGCTGAAGCACGAGCTGACCCACAGCTTCGTCGGACAGAAATCGCACAACCGCGCGCCTACCTGGCTACAGGAAGGCGTCGCGCAATGGATGGAAGGGCGCAGAAGCACGTCCGCGGCCGGAGATCTGGTGGAAATGGCAGGCCAAGGCACGGTGCCGCCGCTCGGGGCGCTGGAAGGGTCGTGGATGGGACTCTCGGGAAATTCTGCTTCGTTTGCCTATGCGTGGTCGCTCGCCGTGGTGGAATCCATCATTGATTCCGGCGGCGTCAGCGACATCAGCCGCCTGCTCGAACGCGTGGCCACGGCGCCTTCCACCGAATCCGCAACGCAGGAAATGCTGCACGCCAGTTATGCCGATCTTCAGGAGCAGACCGTCGCATATCTCAAGCACGAATATTTGCGCTAGTTAACGGCACCACGTGCGCGCGTTCACAGCGAAGCGAGAAGTCCGGCGAGCAGCGCTGCACGCTGAGGCAACGATCGAACCACGACGTGCTCGACCACGCTGTGCGCGCCGTTCCCGATCGCACCAAGACCGTCCAGTGTGGGCACGCCGAGCGCGGCCGTAAAATTTCCGTCCGAGCCGCCACCGACCCACGCTTCGCCCAGCGGCAACCCCAGTTCGCGCATCAAGGTCCGCGCGCGGCGAAAAAGCGCGACGACGGCAGGCGTCCGCTCCAGCGGCGGGCGATTGATTCCTCCGCGCACCTCCACGCGAGCGCCCGGCAAAATGGGGCGTAGACCGCGCACCTTCCGATGAAGCTTCGGCGCGTCGGCCAGGTGCGTGTAGCGAATGTCCACTTCCGCTCGCGCGTGAGCGGGCACGACATTCGAAACCGTGCCGCCCTCGATCACGGTGGCCTGCAGGGAAATCCCGCGACGCGCGTCATTCATATGTTCCAGGCGCACGATTTGCAGCGCCAGTTCATGCACGGCGTTCACTCCTGCGCCCGGATCGAGACCGGCATGAGCGGCTCGCCCGGTGACAATCACTTCCGCCGTGCCTATTCCCTTGCGCGCCGTCTTCAGGCTCCCGCCAGGACCTGCGGACGGTTCGAGAACCAGCACGGCATCGCTCCGCCGCGCCTCGCGCTCGATTGCATGCTGAGAAGTGCCGCTGCCGATCTCTTCATCGGAATTCCAGAAGAGGACCAGCCGCTTGCGCGGACGCAATCCCGCCGCTCGCAGCGCATCAACCGCGGCGAGCGCCAGTACAAGGCCGGCCTTCATATCAAATGTTCCCGGCCCGAATGCCCGCCCGCCGCGCACACGAAACGGCATCTTCGCGAGCGTCCCCAGCGGATACACCGTATCGAGGTGGCCGAGAATCAGGATTTGGCCCGTCGGCCTCCCGGCGCCGAGCCATAGTTCCGCCCGCACGTGATTTCCGCGCTTTGTCTGCCGCAGAACGCGCACCTTCGCGCCGCGACGCCGCCATTCGCTTGCAACCATTCGCCCGAACCGGTCTACAGCGGCCTTGTGGTGGCTCGGCGACTCGCAGCGGACAAATTGCCCGAGCAGCCGCACGATTTCCTTCTCTCGTTTTCGCGTTTCGCGCTGCAGGCTGCGCATCATGGAAGTGTTCTCGTTCATCGCGCGCGTATCCTATCAGCCGAGGCATCGAGCGGCAACGCCGCTGGGGCGTAGTGGGTCAGTTCCCGGTCATCCGACTAATCAGGAGTTGGCAGGCGACGGCGCATAATCTCCTATGGTCCGCAGTGGACTAAACGAAAGTCATTTTGCGGGTTCGGGTGGGTCCGGAAAAGGTGACTGCCTGGCTGGTCCGGCCTGCTTCAGAACGTACTCCTTTGTAGAATCGATTTGGTGCTGCAGCTCTTCGTCCGTCACCTTCTCTCGCAGATAGTCCAGCAGGAATAGCGTAACTTCGGGAGTTTTGTCTTCCGGACAGACTGCCCATTTTGGTTCTGAGAACACGATCCGAATTACTTGCAAGTAGGCATTCACGAACTCTGGCTTCGTAAGGTCTTTCGGGCTGACCGCCTTTAACACTCCAACGGACGTACCATCCCCTAACATTTGAACATTCTGCCAAGCCATCGGAGTCACGTACCCAATCCCTCCTCCGTACACAACCCTTCCTCCGCGCATAGCCAGTTCCAAAGCCGGACGGACCCTAGTGAGCAGAACATCCTCGCGGTTCCAGAAGTTCTTGCAGGAGGTGTCTCCCGGACCGATGGAACAGGGGACATCAGTGGCTTGCCCTGGACCTACAGGGGAATGTTGCGCTTCTGCCAGCGAGGCGGCGGCAAGGAAAAGCAAGCTACAAACTGCGGTTCGCATAAACCAGTACCTCCCGGGGAAGCCGATGAAACTAGACACTCACACTACAGACTATGGATCGACAGATCATTGGGTAATTGACACCGCCAACATACGCTTTGTGCCTAATTAACGTGGTAACCGGGAACTGACCCACCGCCCGCCAGAGCACTCGATTCCCACCTGCCTGCGATTTCGTATAGAATTGTTCGATTCGGCGGACGCAAAAAAAGAAGGCGACTGAGGTCAACCATGCTCCTCGACATCAACGAAATCCAAAAGGTTCTTCCGCACCGCTATCCGTTCCTTCTGATAGACGGCATTGAAGAAATGGAACGATGGAAGCGCATTGTGGGAATCAAGAATGTTTCCATCAATGAAAGCTATTTTCAGGGACATTTTCCGGGAAAGCCTATCATGCCGGGAGTCTTGATTATCGAATCCATGGCGCAGACGGGAGGTTTCCTGCTGCTCCAGGAAGTAGCGGAGCGCGAAAAAAAACTTCTCTATTTCGTCTCGATTGACAATGCCCGCTTCCGCCGCCCGGTAGTTCCCGGGGACCAGCTGAGGCTGGAAATGAATGTTGTAGCCTGGCGCGAAGGTCTGGGCTTCTGCAAACTTCACGGCCGCGCCACCGTCAACGGAGAACTGGCGGCAGAGGCCACGCTGATGTGCAAAATGGTGGATCTGGAAACGGAAATGCCGCCCGCCGCGGTACCCGCCGAGAAGGCGCGATGAGCGAAATTGATTGCCGGGCCGTCGTTTCGCCATCGGCGCGAGTCGCCAGCGGAGTTCGAATCGGGCCTTTCGCCATCGTCGGCGACGAGGTTGAGCTCGGCGAGGGCTGCGTTCTTGAACCGCACGCCGTCGTCAAGGGACCGTCCACGTTTGGCCGCAACAATCATGTGCACTCATTTGCCATTGTTGGCGGCGATCCGCAGGACCTGACCTACAAGGGCCAGCGCGTGAGGCTCGAAGTGGGCGAGTCGAATGAGTTTCGCGAATTCTGCACCGTGCACCGCGGAACGATCAAGGGCGGCGGCGCGACTCGCATCGGCAGCAACAACCTGATCATGGCTTACGCGCACATTGGCCACGATTGCGTGATCGGCAATCACGTTATTCTCACCAATGGAGCGCAGCTTGCCGGGCACATCGTGGTCGAGGATTACGCCGGGATCAGCGCATTTTGCCTGCTGCATCAATTTTCCCGCGTCGGGAGCCATTCCTATATCGGCGCGGGGACCGTGATCACGCAGGACGTGGCTCCATTTTCGATGGTCGTGGGCCCGCGCGAGGTGCGCTGCTACGGCATCAATAAAGTCGGCCTGGAGCGGCACGGCTTCTCGGCGGAACGAATTAAAACGCTCGAGCAGGCCTACCGGCTTCTTCTGCGTTCGAAGCTCAATACGTCGCAGGCGGTCGAGAAAATGCGCGGAACCCTGTCTCACTCCGAGGACGTCCAAACACTTATCAGCTTTATCGAGTCGGTTGCCGAACGCGGCTTGACGAAATAGGAGCCGGAATGGCCGCGACCGCAGAAAATTCGCCGGGGGCCTGGGGTTTGATCGCCGGAAACGGCGATTTCCCGTTTCTCGTGCTCGAAGGGGCGCGAAGCCGCGGCATTGAGATGGCGGTGATAGCCATTCGCGAGGAGGCTTCGCCCGCGCTTGAGCGCTCCGCGAAACGATTCCACTGGATCAGCCTCGGCGAACTCAGCCGCGGGATCGAATTGCTTCATCAAGAGGGAGTGAAACACGCCGTGATGGCCGGGCAAGTGAAACACAATAAAATCTTCAGCTCGATCCGGCCGGACTGGCGTCTCGCGAAATTGCTCTTTTCGCTTCCGGCGAAAAATACGGACTCGCTGATCGGAGCCGTGGCCCGCGTGCTTCAAGACGAAGGCATCGAGCTTGTGGATTCTACTAAATTTCTCGGGCCTCTGCTGCCGGCTGCCGGGGTTCTCACCCGCCGCGCACCGGATGAATCGGAGTTCGCGGATATGGAATATGGCAGGCGGATCGCCGGACAGATCGCAGGCCTCGATCTTGGGCAGACGGTCGTTATCCGCGATCGCGCCTGCGTGGCCATCGAGGCGATGGAAGGCACGGACGAAACGATCGAACGCGCCGCGCGGATCGCCGGCGGGCAGCGGCTAGTCGTCGTCAAAGTGAGCAAGCCCCGGCAGGACATGCGGTTCGACGTGCCGGTCGTGGGAATGAAGACAATCGAAGTGATGCATCGCGCGAACGCCACCGCGCTGGGAATCGACGCCGGGCGGACGCTGCTGTTTGACCGCGACGGTCTGATTCGCGCCGCCGACGATGCGGGCATCGCGATTCAGGCGTTCGCCCCCGAGCGCGCTTCGGCGAAAAAAACCTCGTGAGCGAAAAACCCATTCGAGTGGCCGTGGTTGGCGCGGGAGAGTTCGGCCGGAACCACGTTCGCGTGTGGCGCGAGCTGGAGGGCGTGGAACTCGCCGGCGTGGTGGATGCCAACGCGGATCGCGCGGCCAAGATCGCGGCGGAGTTCGGGACAAAGGTGATTCGCGATCTGGACGCGCTGGCGGCGGAACGCGTGAATGCTGTTAGCGTGGCTGTGCCTACGAGAGCCCACGCGGAGATCGGCTGCCGCCTTCTCGATGCGGGCATGGATGTGCTGGTCGAGAAACCGATGGCCGCGTCGCTCGAAGAGGCCGACGAGCTGATCGCTTCCGCGAAACGCGCTGGCGGCATCCTCCAAATCGGCCACGTCGAGCGGTTTAATCCGGCAGTCGTGGCCGCGCAAAAGATTGTCCTGCGCCCGATGTTTTTCGAAGTCCACCGCCTCGGCATTTTCACGCCGCGCAGCCTGGATATCGACGTGGTCTACGATGTGATGATCCACGACCTCGATATTCTCCTTTCGCTCGTGGACTCGCCGGTGGTGGACCTGAAGGCCGTGGGAATTCCGGTGATTACCGATAAAGTGGATATCGCGCACGCGCGCGTGGAGTTCGCCACGGGCACCGTCGCCAATGTGACGGCGAGCCGCGTCTCGACCGAGCGCGTCCGCAAGATGCGCTTCTTTCAGGAGCATGAATACGTTTCGCTGGATTTTGCGCGCCAGGACGCGCTTCGCATTCGCGTCAAGCCGGGCACCCCGCAGCCGGGAATCGGATTTGAAAAATTGGAGACCGCGCTGGAAGAACCGTTGCGCGCCGAGCTTCGCGCGTTTCTTGATTCGGTTCGCACGCGCAAACCCAGCGTCGTGGATGGCGCCGCCGGACGCCGCGCGCTCGCGCTGGCCGACGGAGTGATGGCAGGCATCCTTGACCACGCGCGGCGCGTCCAACTGGGGGCCTTCTCTCCACAGGACATACGATGATTCCGCGCACATTGGTTCCGCTGAACGTGCGCCCCGTCAACAAAGACGAGGTCAGGCAGACGCCGAGCCGCGTCACGACGTATATGGACGACCGGACGGTCGTCCCCTCCGGATTGTCCGACGCTCCTCCGCTCGACGGCAAGACGACCATTCCCTCGCATATGCCGCTCGGCGTTCTCGTTGACCGCACGCTCGTTCCGCGCGGCATGGCGATAAAGCCAATCGAGAGGCTTCAGCACGTCTCCACCGTGACGCTGGAAATTCTCGATTCGCGCACCGTCGTGCCCGCGTTTGTTGAACCGCTCACAGCCGAGGAAATCAAAACTCCGGAACACGCGCCGGAGATGACGGCGGAGCTTCGCGAAATCGTCCAGCCGGATATTTTCACCACCGGCGACGCGAATCTGCTGATCGAGGCGGAAGAAACGAAAGATCAGAAATCCGACCTCGTGCGGGTGGTGCTTTCAGTTCTCGTGCACGTCGCCGTGATCGCCTTTCTGATTTTCGCGCCGAAACTTTTCCCGGTGCCGACGCAGGAAGAGATCGCACAATACAAGTTACCGACCAATTGGATCTATTCGCCGCCGTCAACGGCCGAGCCCGCCCCCGCCACCCCGAGGGTTCGGGTCACCCCTGAAACGCTGCACAAGGTCGCCCCGCCGGTGGAGAAGCCCGCGATTCCTTCGCCCGTTACTCCCGAGAAGCCGGCGCCGGAACTGCCGGAAGCGCCGAAGCCAAAAAACACCGTGGCTCCGGCTCCCCCTGCCTCCATCCCGACGACACCGGTACCTTCGCACATCGAACCAGTCCTGCCAGCCACGCCGAATAACAAGCTCAATCTCGGTCTCTCGCCGTCCACTCCCGGAAGAGCGCTGAGCGATCAGATAAACACCGCCGGTCAAGGGCCGCACACGGGACCTCCTGTCTTTAGCGGGTCGCCCGGAGGCGGAGGCCGCGGATCGGGTGCGGGTACCGGCGTGGACATCCTTTCGGATACGCAGGGAGTGGATTTCTCTGACTACATTCGCCGGCTCCTGGCCACGCTGCAACGCAACTGGGAGGCGGTGATGCCCGAGTCGGTGCGCATGGGGGAACAGGGCGTCGTCTACACCACATTCCAAATCAATCCGGACGGCAGCGTATCATCGCCGGATCCAACGCTCGAAAGGACGTCCGGAAAAGAACCGCTCGACAATGCCGCGATGGCGGCGATCCATGCGTCGAATCCTTTCGAGCCACTTCCTTCCCAGTTCCACGGTCCCTACCTGAAATTGCGAATCGTGTTCCTCTATAACGTTCGTCCAGAACAAATCGGACTCCATTGAAATTGAACCGCGCGCAAATCGCCGGGGCCCTGCTGCTGGCTGGTCTGGTGCTGCTGGCGCTCGTGCTGCGGTACTGGGCTTTTTCGGGATGAGCGGCGCTGCGCCGGAGGCGGGCGCGCGGCTGATCGTAATTCTCGGGCCGACCGCGTCGGGCAAATCGGCGCTGGGAATCAGCCTCGCCGAACGCCTCGGCGGTGAAATTCTTATTTGCGATTCCACTCAGGTCTACCGCCATTTCGACATCGGCACGGGCAAAGTGCCTCTCGCCGAACAGCGCGGCATCCCGCACCACCTCGTTGACCTCGTTGAGCCGGACGAAGTTTTCACGGCCGGGGAATATCGCCGGCGAGCTCTCACAGTGCTTGACGGCGTGCGGCAGCGCGGGAAGCTGCCCATCATCACGGCGGGCACGGGGCTTTACCTTCGGGCGCTGCTCGAGGGACTGGCGGATGCGCCCGTGCGATCCGAAGAGCTGCGCGAACGCCTGCGGAAAAAAGCCGAGTTGCACGGCCCCGAGCACCTGCACCGCGTGCTCGCACGCATGGACAAAGAGGCCGCGAGCAAAATCGCTCCGCGCGACACGCAAAAAATAATCCGCGCGATCGAAATCCGCAAGCTCGCCGGAAAAGCGGTCGGCGAGATTCATCGCAGCGGCCGAAAGGGTCTCGAAGGCTACACAATAACCAAGATCGGCCTGCACCCCGCGCGAGAGGCGCTGTACTCCAGAATTAATGCTCGTGTTGAAGCGATGATAACGAACGGCTGGATGGAAGAGGTTCGCAGCCTTGTCGCTCGAGGCGTTCCCGCCGATGCGAAGCCTTTTCAGTTTATTGGCTACTCGGCCTTGCGCACGTGCCTCGAGAGCAGCAGCCGTGCGAAAGTGGAGGCGATCAAGCATATCCAACAATCCACCCGGCAGTTTTCCAAGAGGCAAATCACATGGTTCCGCAAGGAGCCAGACGTTAATTGGCTCCCGGGTTTTGGGGAGGATCCAGACGATGTGGCCGCAGCCCTTCTAGTCGCCAAAGGCGCCAACTCCCAAGCGCTTGACGAAAAGAGCTGATTCCAATACTCTCGTCACCGCATACGGCACCGTATGCATACGCTACCGTATGGCAAACCCCGCTCCAGCTCGATCGATTTCCCTTCATCCTGAAGACTGGATCCGCACTGCCCACGTGCGTCTAGCCAGGCACGGCATCGAGTCCGTGCGGGTGGAGGTCCTTGCCCGGGATCTGGGCGTCAGCAAAGGGAGTTTCTACTGGCATTTTCGCGATCGGAGCGAGCTGCTGGAAAAACTGCTGGCTCGCTGGGAAGACGGGGAGCTTCAGTGGCTGAACGCGGAAGACGGAGCGGGCGCGGCGATGCGATGGGCAAAATTTGTCGAAAGAGCGGCGGACCCAGAGCGTATGCGCGTGGAGATCTCAATGCGAGCGTGGGCGCGCGGGGACGAACGCGTGGCGGCCCGCGTCGCGGCAATCGAAGCGCGGAAAGCGCGCCTAATCGCGGATGTGTTGCGCGATGTGGGATTCACGCAGGCCGCTGCGGATTCTGCCTCCGAAGTGGTTCTGCTGATTTGCCTCGGCTGGCTCGACCGCGCCACACCGGACCGCCACAGTCAACCGGCGAACGGCAGCCTCGCTGACCTGCTTTCCGATTTCATACTCGCCGCTTCCGCCCGGTCGGCGGCGTCCAAAGCCTGAGCTCGCGGCTGGCCGGGCATCAGAAACTGTGGCACACTCGATAATCTGCAGGACGCGGCGGGAGCGCGCTGATCGAGCGCCGCTTTTGCCGGGCTGCGGTCCGCTCGAAAATCCATGGACCTCCAGTTCATTCGGAATTTCTGCATCATCGCGCACATCGACCATGGGAAATCCACCCTGGCCGACCGGCTGCTCGAGCTGACAGGCGCGCTGACCCAGCGCGAAATGAGCGCGCAGGTGCTCGATTCGATGGACCTGGAGCGCGAACGCGGAATCACGAT
>PMUS01000104.1:9252-50380 GCA_003166795.1 Acidobacteriota bacterium
TGCTGGTGGTGGACGCAAGCCAGGGGGTTGAGGCGCAAACGGTCGCCAACGCCTTTCTGGCGTCGCGGCACAATCTCGCGATCATCCCGGTAATCAATAAAATTGATTTGCCAGCGGCGCGGCCCGACTTCGCGAAGGAGCAGATCGAGAGTGTTCTGGCCATTCCCGCCGACGACGCGCTGCTGATCAGTGCGAAAAGCGGGATCGGGGTTGACGAAGTTCTCGAAGCGGTTGTGCGCCTGGTGCCGCCGCCGAAAGGCTCGTCGGACGCGCCGCTGCGCGCGTTGATCTTTGATTCGTGGTTCGACATCTATCGCGGCGCGGTGGTGCTGGTGCGGGTGATGGAAGGCCGCCTCACGCCCGGCACAAAGATTCGTCTCTGCGCAAACAACGAAGTTTACGAAGTCGAGGCTCTGGGAGCGCTCACGCCGAAGCCCGTCGTGCTGCAGGAATTGGCGGCGGGTGACGTCGGATTCATCATCGCCAATATCAAGCGCGTAGCCGATGCGCGCATGGGCGATACGGTGGTCGAGGCCGCCCGGCCCGCGGCGCCGCTGCCGGGTTTCGAAGCCATTAAGCCGATGGTCTTTGCGGGACTCTTCCCCGTGAACGCAACTGACTACGAAGTGCTGCGCGATGCGCTCGGTAAATTGCAGCTCAACGACGCGGCATTTTTCTACGAGCCGGAAAACTCGGTGGCGCTTGGATTCGGCTTCCGCTGCGGATTTCTGGGCTTGCTGCACATGGAAATCGCTCAGGAAAGGCTCGAGCGCGAGTTTAATATTGCCCTGATCACCACGGCGCCGAGCGTGCAGTATCGAATCACCACCACGGATGGGGAAGTAGAGGAAGTGGACAACCCCACGAAATTCCCGCCGCCTTCCTCGATCGAAAAAATCGAGGAGCCCATCTTGATGGCGATGATCATTACCTCGGAGGAATCCCTCGGCGGAGTGCTGGCGCTGTGCGAGGAAAAACGCGGCGTGCAGAAAAAGTTCGAATACCTTTCGCCGACGCGCATCATGCTGACCTACGAGATGGCGCTGAACGAAATCGTGCTCGATTTCTACGACCGGCTGAAAAGCGTTTCGCGCGGCTACGCTTCACTCGACTACCACCTCTCGGGCTATCGCGAATCGGATCTCGTGAAGCTCGACGTGCTGGTCGGCGGCGAGCCGGTGGATGCGCTGACGATTATTTGCCATCGCGATCAATCCTATGACCGCGGCCACGATCTTGTCAGCCGTCTGCGCAAACTGATCCCGCGCCAGATGTTCGAGGTTCCGATCCAGGCCGCCATCGGCAGCCGCGTGATCGCGCGCGAAACGATCAGCGCGATTCGCAAGAACGTGATCGCAAAATGCTACGGCGGGGACATCTCGCGAAAGCGCAAGCTCCTCGAAAAACAGAAGGAAGGCAAGAAGCGCATGAAACGCGTCGGCCGCGTGGACATTCCACAGGAAGCTTTCCTCGCCGTGCTGAAAGTTGCCAGCAGCACCGGCGACGACGAATAGCGAAGCGTTTCGCACGCCACGGTTCAGTCCCGCGCCGGGTCACTCACGGAGACTTATCGCCGAGCAGCTTCCGAGCGGGCTGGTTATCGCAGTAGACGCGCCATTCCGCGATCAGACCGTCGCGTACGACCGCCTTCCACGCCGCCGGAATTTCCCAGTGATTCTCTTTCGGTAACTTGCCGCCGACGGCGTAGGTGCCGCTCGCGGCGCCGAAAACCGCGACGCCTTCGCGACTTTCGAAAATCTCTTCGTGTGAAATGCGATAGTCCGGAAACCAGGCCAGGTACGACGTCCATCCGGCCCGGAGCTTTTCCCTGCCCACAACGCGGTTTCCCAAACCGTCAACGAACACGTGATCTTCCGTCATGAGCGCACACAGGCCGTCTACGTCCACCGCATTGATGCGATCGATAAAACTCAGCACAATTGCCACGGGTTGCTGTGAGTCCATTTTCCTGACCTCGTCGAAGCGATTTTCCTAAAGAATTTCCTTCTTGCGACGAACGGTGGCGTCAATTTGGCCGCGCGCGAGGCGCACGGAAATATCGTCTCCGAGTGCGACCTGGTGCGGCGAGCGCAAGACTTTCCCCGAGGCATCGTAAGCGATGGCGTAGCCGCGCTCGAGCAACTGGAACGGGCTGCGTTCGTTGAGCTGCAGCGCAGCGGCCGCAAACCGACGGCGCTTGACGACGAGCATTCGATCGATCCGTGCGCGCAGATCGCGGCCGTTTTCGTCGAGGGCGCGTCGCAGCTTGCCGACCCGTGCGCGCAGATCGAGCGCCGCGAATCGCACGCGCGCGACCGTGAACCGGCGCTGCTTGCGGGTAACGACGCGTTCGAGCGCGGAACACAAGGTTTCCCGTTGCTGCTCGATGCGCCGGCGCAATACCGCCGCGCGCGCGCGCAGATCAAAGGACACAATTTGCGTCTCGGCCTTCGTCATCCTTTGGCGCGACGCTGCCAGCCGAAGGCGCAGCACGACCCCCAGCGACGAGGAAAGCTCGTCGAGCTGCTGGCGGCGACGCCGCATGAGGATTTCGATCTGGCGGAATCCGCGATGCGTCTGCAGATCGCGCACGCGGTGCCGCCGCTCGGAAAGCAGGTAGCGCATCTGCTGGACGAGATCGCGGTAGTGGGCGGCGATATGGCGCTCGAATTCCTGGCGCGACTGCACCACGATTTCCGCGGCAGCCGAGGGCGTCGGAGCGCGCAGGTCGGCCACAAAATCCGCGATTGTGAAATCGGTCTCGTGTCCGATGCCAGTGATCACGGGAACCTCGCACGCCGCAATCGCGCGCGCCACAATTTCCTCGTTGAACGACCACAGGTCTTCGAGTGAACCGCCGCCGCGGGCGACGATCAGCACGTCCGCGATCTTCGCGCGATTGAAATACCGCAGCGCGGCCACAATTTCAGCCGCCGCGGCTTCGCCCTGCACCTTCACGGGATAAAGCTGCACGTGCACGTTGGCGAAACGCCGCTTGAGCACGCGCAGGATGTCGCGAATCGCCGCTCCGGTGGGCGACGTGATCACGCCGATGCAGCGCGGCAGGATGGGCAGCGGCTTCTTGCGCGCCTCGTCGAAGAGCCCCTCGTCCTGAAGTTTTTTCTTGAGCTGCTCGAAGGCGAGCTGCAACGCGCCCAGGCCCACCGGCTCGATGTGACTGACGTACACCTGGTATTCGCCGCGCGGTTCGTACACGCCGAGCGAGCCGCGGACCGTAATGTGCAGGCCGTCCTCCGGGCGGAATTTCAGACCGCGCACCTGATCGCGGAAGCAGACGCAGCGAATCTGTGAACGCGCGTCCTTCAGAGTGAAATAGAGATGCCCCGATTGCGCCGCGTGGTAGTTCGAGACTTCGCCTTCGATCCACACGTCGCGGAACGCGCCCTCGAGCAGATCGCCGATTCGCTCGGTCAGCTCGCTGACCTTCCATATGTGCCGCTCGGGCGCGAGGTCGAAAAGTGATGTTTGGTCCATGGCTCTAGCGCCGGAAGAAATTCACAATCCAGAAAATCAGCGTGAGAGCCACGCTCACGACAATACAGGTGACGATCGGAAAATAAAAACTGCCATGGCGGCCTTGATAGGAGATGTCGCCGGGCAAGCGGCCGAGACGAAAGGGAAGCCGGACGCCAAAGACCAACAACGCGCCCGCGCCAATTAGAACGACGCCGACAACGAGCAGCAGCTTACCGATTTCGCGCAGCGGGTCCATGCGTCTATACGCCGAGGTCATTCTACCTGAAGCGCGGGGCAAACATTCCCCAGCAGGCCCACACGTAATAACAATTGACATCTATATAAAGAGTTATATAGTTCTTCTCATGAGTCTCGACTACATCCTGCTCGGCCTGCTTCGCGAGCCCGCAAGCGGCTACGATTTGAAGGCGGTTTTCGACGAGCGCATCCACTATTTCTGGCCCGCCGAACTCAGCCAGGTCTATCCGGCGATGCAACGCCTGGAGGACAAAGGCCTGCTACGCAGCCGCGAAGCGCCGGCTAAGCGCGGCCCGCGCCGCCGCGTTTATCAAACGACCGCGGCAGGGCATCGCGTCCTGCGCCAGTGGCTGGACGAAAGTCCGGAGCTCGGCGACGAACGCATCGGCTTTCTTGCGAAGGTCTACCTGATGGATGAACTGAGAGATTTGAGCAAGACGCGGCAATATTTTAGGGAGCTGCGCGAAATCTGCGCAACGCGGCTCGAGGAATTACAGGCGATCGAGCGCGGATGGGCCGCTCAGGATCCGCACTATCCCGATGCCCTTTCCGCGAGGATGTTTCACGTTTCTTTAACGCTCCGCAAGGGACTTTCTTCGCTCGCCACGCACGTGAAGTGGTGCGACGAGTCGCTTCGCCGGATCGAAGCTCGGATGGGGAAGGAGAGATCCAATGGCAGAACTATTCCACGACATACGCTGGATTCACATCGCGGCGGGCACCATCGCACTGATCGTGTTCTGGATTCCCGTAGCCGCAAGCAAGGGCGGCCGGCTGCACGTTAGGGTTGGGTGAGTGTACGCAGGCTGCATGGCCGTGGTGGTCTTCACGGCGTTCAGCATGAGCGGCATGGCATTTGCGGCGCCGCTCGGCGTGCGCCATTTTACGCATGTGCTTTCGGCCGGCGAAGCTGCGCAGGTCGTCCGCAATTCGCGCGAAGTCGCATTTTTCCTCGCGTATCTCGGGGGTGTGACGCTTGCCGCGGGCTGGCAGGGCATCGGCGTAATGCGGGCGCGGCGCGATCCGAAATCGTTCCGCACGCCGTTCGCCTTTGCGCTGAATGCCACCGTGGTGCTGGCCGCGCTCGTAAGCCTCGCAATGGGAATCTACACGCGGACCGCGGCATTCGCGGCGATGAGCATCGTGGGATTCATCGTCAGCGGCGGAAACTTGTTCTATTTGTTGCGCGGGCCGGCAGACCGGATGGATTTTTGGTACCAGCATCTCAGCTCGATGATCGCCACAGGGATTGCGGGCTATACGGCGTTTATCGTGTTCGGCGGCAGCCACCTTTTCGCGCCTCTTGTGCGGCCACAATACTACGTTTTGTTCTGGCTTCTGCCGACCGCAATCGGCTCTCCCGCGATTGCTCTCACAACCGCATATTACAAGCGCAAGTTCGGGAACAGCGGCCGCGCGGCGAAAAGCAGCGGGCCAGAGGCAACGGCCACGGCTTAGCTTGCGTGCGCTGCAATTGCGGCTAGATCAGCTCCAGCCCGGCGAAGAAGTATCCGATTTCGAACGCGGCCGTGGCAGGAGCGTCCGAGCCGTGCGTGCAGTTGAACTGAATGCTCGTGCCAAGCTCCTTGCGGATTGATCCGGGCGCGGCCTTGGCGGGATCGGTGGCGCCCATGGTGTCGCGCCACTTCGCGATGGCGCCTTCCGCTTCGAGGACCATGACGACCGCTTTGCCCGAGCTCATGAAATCGGTCAGCTCGCCGAAAAACGGCCGCTCGCGATGCACGGCGTAAAATCCCTCGGCCTCCGACTTCGTCAACCGCAGCGACTTGATCGCCACGATCTGGAATTTCGCCGCGTGGACGCGGCTCAGGACTTCGCCCGTGAGCCCGCGCTTCACCGCGTCCGGCTTGATGATTGCAAAGGTTCTCTCGACCGCCATTCGATGATTCCCCCGTGTTTTGGATTTCTCGCGCCGATTGATTCGGACGCTACTTTCTCTTCTTTCCGCGCTTCTTCGCATTAGTAGCTACGATTTTCTTTGTCGCTGACTTCGTCGCCAATCTCGACTTGGATTTGCCGAGCACGGCAGCCATCGCCTGGCCGATCTCCGCGGGGCTTTGCACCGTGTGAATCCCGGCCGCGCGAAGTGCCGCATATTTTTCCTTGGCTGTGCCCTGCCCGCCGCTGATGATCGCTCCTGCGTGGCCCATGCGGCGCCCCGGAGGAGCTGTCTGCCCGGCGATGAATCCGACGACCGGCTTTTTCACGTTTTTCTTGATGAACTCGGCCGCAATCTCTTCGGCGTTTCCGCCGATCTCGCCGATCATGACGATCGCGTGCGTCTCAGGGTCGTCGTTGAACATTTTTATGGCGTCGAGGAAGCTCGTCCCGATGATCGGATCTCCTCCGATGCCGATGCACGTGGATTGGCCGATGCCGAGGCCCGTGAGCTGACCGACTGCTTCGTACGTCAGCGTGCCGCTGCGGCTGACCAGGCCAACGTTGCCGCGCTTGTGAATGAAGCCGGGCATGATCCCGAGCTTGCACTGGCCGGGCGAAATGATTCCCGGGCAATTCGGCCCGATCAGGCGCGTCTTGGAATTCTTCAGCGCGGCGGCCACGCGCACCATGTCGAGCACGGGAATGCCTTCGGCGATGCACACGACAAGCGGCAGGGCACTCTCCACCGCTTCGAGGATCGCGTCCGCGGCAAACGGCGGCGGAACGAACGCTATCGCGGCGTTCGCGCTGGTCTCGCGAGCAGCTTCGGCAACCGTGTCGAATACAGGCACGCCGAGATGTTTCGTCCCGCCCTTGCCAGGCGTGACACCCGCGACGATCTTCGTGCCGTAGTCAATCATCTGCTGCGAATGAAAGCTGCCTTCGCGGCCGGTGAGGCCTTGCACGATCACGCGCGTGCTTTTATTGACCAAAATGCTCATAGCGCACCACCGGCAAGGGCAACGGCCTTTTCCGCGCCGTCTTTCATTCCGTTTGCGACGGCGAAATTCAGCCCGGAATTCCGCAGAATCTCCTGCCCCTGGCGGACGTTCGTGCCTTCCATGCGCACGACCACGGGAACCTTGAATCGCAGCTCCTTCGCCGCGCTCACGATTCCGCTGGCCAGCATGTCGCAACGCAGAATGCCGCCGAACACGTTGATGAACACCGCCTTCACATTCGGATCGCTTAGCAGAATGCGGAACGCGTTTTTAACGCGCTCTTCCGACGCGTCGCCGCCCACGTCCAGAAAGTTCGCGGGTCTGCCGCCGCTCAGTTTAATGATGTCCATCGTGGCCATCGCGAGCCCCGCGCCATTCACCATGCAAGCGATCGTGCCGTCGAGCTTGATGTAATTGAGCTTGTATTTCGAGGCTTCGACTTCGAGCGGCGTTTCTTCATCCAGGTCGCGCAGGTCCTTGAATTCGGGATGGCGATAGAGCGCGTTATCGTCGAAATTTACTTTGGCATCGAGCGCGACCAGGCGGCCATCGCCCGTGACGACGCAGGGATTGATTTCGAGGAGCGAAGAATCCGTTTCGATAAACGCGCGATAGAGCGAGTGCATGAACGGCACAGCCGCGTGAGCCAACTCCGCCGAAAGCCCCAGGCCAAATGCAAGCTTGCGCGCGTGATAGGCCTGGAAGCCGGTCTCCGGGCGAATCGTTTCGCGCAGAATCGCTTCCGGATTATCTTTCGCGACTTGCTCGATTTCCATTCCGCCCGCGGCGCTGGCCATGAACATCGGCGCGCCCATCGCGCGATCCACGAGCACGCTCAGATAAAGCTCGCGCTTGATGTCGAGGCCTTCTTCCACCAGCACGCGCCGGACGATGCGCCCTTCCGGTCCAGTCTGCGCGGTAACGAGCTTCATGCCTAGCATGCGCTCGGCGAGTGTCGCGGCTTCCTCGGGCGACTTTGCGACCTTCACTCCACCGGCCTTGCCGCGGCCGCCCGCGTGAATTTGCGCTTTCACCACGACCACGGGCGTCCCGAGACGCTCCGCTGCGGCCTCCGCTTCGCCCTTCTTCACAACGACTTCGCCGCGCGGCACGGGCACGCCGAATCTCGCGAGGATGGCCTTGGCTTGATATTCGTGGATTTTCATGCTGGTTCCGCGAGTGGACCGAAGCTCACCTTAATAATGCTAGAATTTATCCACGCTGAAAGCGATTCAGTTTACTTGGAACCCGCGAGCCGGGCAAGGCGGGTTCGCCGACCAAAATCAATGATCCACGAAGCGCTTGAAAAAATTACTGCGGGGGCGCAGCTCTCGCGGAGCGAAGCCGACGCCGCGATGGAGCATATCCTTGCCGGCAATGCGACTGACGCCCAAATTGCGGCCCTGCTCGTAGGTTTGCGGAACAAGGGTGAGACGCTCGACGAGATCGTTGGATTTGCAACGGCGATGCGCCGCCACGCGACGCCGATCTTCCCGTCAGGTCACGCACACGCCGACGAGGCGCTGGTGGACACGTGCGGCACCGGTGGCGACGCCTCGGGCACATTTAATATTTCTACGACGGCGGCCTTCGTCGTCGCAGGCGCGGGCGTTCGCGTGGCGAAGCACGGCAACCGCTCGATCAGCTCGCGCTGCGGTTCAGCCGATGTGCTTGAGCAGCTTGGCGCACGGATCGATCTGCCGCCCGAGCGAGTAGCGCGCTCGATCGAAGAGGTGGGCATCGGATTCCTTTTTGCGCCCGCCGTGCATTCCGCAACGCGGCATGCGACGGCCGCGCGGCGCGAGCTGAAGATGCGCACGGTGTTTAATCTTCTAGGCCCGCTCACGAATCCGGCACGAGCCTCCGCGCAAGTCGTCGGCGTTTACGATACGAAAGTGACGGAGCTGATGGCGCAGGCGCTTGGCGAGCTTGGCGTGCGCCGCGCGTTCGTGGTCCACGGCGTGGACGGCCTGGATGAAATTTCCATTTCAGGCGAGACGCGGATCGCCGAGCTGCGCGACGGGACCGTGCGGAGCTACTCAGTGACGCCGGGGGATTTCGGCTTGCGCCGCGCGCCCCTTGACGCCATCCGCGGAGGCGACGCAAAACAAAACGCCGAGATCATCCACAAAGTGCTGGGCCGCTCAATGCTCTACCGCGACCACGGTCCGCACCGCGAAATCGTGCTGGCCAACGCTGCCGCGGCGCTCGTTGTGGCCGGACGCGCGACAGATCTCCTGGATGGCGCACGCCTCGCCGCGAAATCAATCGATTCCGGCGCCGCCCGCGAGCGGCTCGACGCATTCGTGACATTCTCGCAGCGCGACTGACCATTTTGTAGAGCGAGTCTGCCTTTTAGGGGGTCGGAGCTTCAGCTCCGACATACCGAGCCTGTCATTAATGCGCTTTAGCGCCTGAGGACGCTCTTCATTACCTTTGTCCGCAAACAGTAAAATTGCGGCCATGCTACTTCAGAGTTAAATATTCAGAAAATTCTCGAGCAGCTTGAATCCGGGACCGGTAAGGACCGACTCCGGGTGGAATTGCACGCCCTCTACGCGCAGCTTGCGGTGACGCAGGCCCATGATCGTGCCATCGGCGGTTTCGGCGGAAATTTCAAGCGTTCGCGGCAGCGACTTTCGCTCGACGATCAGGGAATGGTAGCGCGTCGCCGGAAAATCCTGCGGCAGTTTGCGAAAAATAGTTTTGCCGTCGTGGTGAATCTCGCTCGTCTTGCCATGCATCACGTGCGGCGCACGGATCACTCTCCCGCCGAACGCCGCACCGATCGCTTGATGCCCCAGACACACGCCCAAAATCGGAATTTTCCCCGCGAAGCGTTTGATCAGGGGCACGCTGATGCCTGCTTCGGCGGGCGTGCACGGCCCCGGCGAAATTACAATGCGCTCGGGCTGCAGTTCCTCGATCTCATCGAGCGTGATTTGATCGTTGCGGCGGACTTCAAGCTCCTGCCCCATTTGGCCGAGATACTGAGCCAGGTTGTATGTAAACGAATCGTAGTTGTCGAGAAGCAGAAGCATGATTCCCGTTCAGGATAGCGCGGAATCTTATTCCCCGCGACCGATGCCTCCGCGATGGGCGATTTCGAGCGCCTTCAGCACCGCGCGCGCCTTGTTCCCGGACTCCTCGTATTCGCGCTCCGGCACTGAATCGGCGACGATGCCCGCGCCGGCCTGCACGTACGCGCGTCCGTTTTTCGCGACCAGCGTGCGCAGGCCAATGCAGGAATCGAGATTGCCCGAAAAATCGAGATAAAGGATTGCGCCCGCGTAAATGCCGCGCCGGGTCGGCTCGAGCTCGTCAATGATTTCCATGGCGCGAACCTTGGGCGCGCCTGAAAGCGTCCCGGCCGGAAAACACGCCATCAGCGCGTCGAAGCAATCCACATCGTCCCGCAGCCGTCCGCGCAGGCTCGACGCGATATGCATCACGTGCGAATAGCGCTCGACGAACATCAGCCGCTCGGGCTTCACCGAGCCGTACTCGCACACGCGGCCCAGATCGTTGCGTCCTAAGTCCACGAGCATCACGTGCTCGGCGCGCTCTTTGGGATCGGCCAGAAGCTTGGCCTCGAGTTCGCGGTCTTCCTTTTCATTGCGCCCGCGCGGTTGAGTTCCAGCGAGCGGCCGGTACGTAGCGCCGCGCCCCTGCACCTTCACCAACATCTCAGGCGAACTCCCGACCACCGATACGTCGTCAAGCTTCAGGAAATAAAGGTATGGCGAGGGGTTCACTACTCGCAGCGCCCGGTAAATTTCGAACGGCTCCGCTTTGGTCTCTGCCTCGAATCTCTGACTGACGACGATCTGGAACGCGTCACCCGCGCGGATGTAGGACTTGGCCTTTCGCACGGCGCCGGTGAATTGAGATTTCGTCATGTTCGACCGGACGCGCAATGGCGGCGCTCGCCGTGATCGCGGCTGCTTCGGCAACGGCCCTTCGAGCAGTTTCCGCGTGCGCTGGATTTCATGGACCGCCGCGTCGTATTTTTCGCGCAGGCTGCCGGGCCCGTCGGTGAACACGTTGCGGATCACCCAGACGCGATGCTGCACGTGATCGAACGCAAGCAAGCCGAGGTAGAACATCATTACGCAATCGTCGAGTCCCACATCGTCGCGCCCGGTTGCGGGAATGCGCTCGACCAGCCGCACCATATCGTAGGCGAAATATCCGATCGCTCCGGCAATCAGGGGAGGGAGTCCCGGCACGCGCACCGGACGAAAGCGGCGGGTGAGCTGGCGCAGGCGCTCAACTGGATCGTCGTCGAACTGCACTTTCTTGCCGCCCCTTTCGAGCGTGCACGACCGTCCGCGCGCGCGAAACACTTCCGCCGGATTCGCCCCTGCGAACGTGTAGCGCGCGATAGTCTCGCCGCCTTCGACGCTTTCGAGCAGAAATGAGTATTTCGCCTTGTGGGCGATGCGGAGGTACGCCCCAACGGGCGTCAGCAAGTCGGCCGTATAGTTTTCATACACCGGCACGAGGTTGCCTTGACCGGCCAAAGCGCTGAATATCTTGAAATCAGGTTGAATCATCGCGCGGCCCGCTTCTTCCTCTCGTTGTCCTCGCTGCCCGCTTTTTCTTCTCGCGCCAGCGTCTGAACCACGGCGTCACGCATAGCTTTCACCGGCGCACGCTCGCCCGTCCAGATTTCCCACTGCGCAGTGCCCTGCGCGACGAACATTTCGACGCCCGAGACAGTTTCGATGCCGAGCCGCCCCGCGAGCTGCAGCAGCCGTGTTATTCGCGGGCGATAAATGGTGTCAAATACGAGCCGGCAATTCAATTCGTTCGCTTCGAGCGGCGAGCGCCCAGCCTGCGGATACATCCCCACAGGTGTCGCGTTCACGATTGCATCGAAAAATTCCCGCCGCAGGCGAGGCCGGGCAACCGCTTCGCCGCCGACGGCACGCGCCAGCGCCTTCGCCCTCGCGTCACGCCTGGCGCACACGCATACGGCCGCTCCCGCCTGCGCGAGCGCAAATGCTACAGCGCGAGCTGCGCCTCCCGCTCCGACGATCAACACGCGGCTCCCTCGCAACGGCATGCGCCGTTCAAGAGAACGCAGCACACCAACGTAATCCGTATTGTACCCGTAGAGTTTCCCGCCGCCGCGCGCCACAACCGTGTTGACGGCACCGATCCGCACCGCGAGCGGATCGCAACCGTCGAGATGGCGGATGACGCGCTCCTTATGCGGCAGCGTCACGCTGAAACCCCGGATGCCGAGCGGCCCTACCGAGCCGAGAAAGTCTTTCAGGTCCGGGACAAGGAACGGCAGATATACGGCGTTCATGCGGCGGGCAGCGAATCCCGCGTTCTGCATCGCCGGTGAAAGCGAATGGCCGATTGGATTTCCGATCACGCCGTAAACCCGCGTCCGCGCGTCCATGCGGTCCGCGCGGTAGAGGTGTTTCATTTCGTCGAGCGAAGTCTGGCCGGGCGCCGTCACGTTTTCGACCGGCGCGTAGGCGAACGCGCCCTTTCCACGCAACGCCAGGAAGCGCGCCGGCAATGCCACGTCGCCTATCGGCACGGCCACCACGTTGCGCTGCTTCCGTGCGAATCCGAGCAGCCTTTGGCTGTCTTTCAACGAATCGCATTGCGCGGCGATCTTGATCGCGTCCGGCCGGTGGCGCATCAACTCAGCCGCGATTCGCGCAAGGCTCCGCGGCATGCCCCGAAAGAAATGCGCGGACGCCAGTTGTTTCGCGTCGCCCAGAAGAACGTCCACCAGTTCCGGCGGGCACTGCCGTACCGTCTCGATTTCCAGGTCGTACCATTCGCAGCCTGCACGAACAGCCTCGGCCAAATGGACCAACTGCTTCGCAATCGTGCCGCGGTATCGGCCTCCTGCCTCGCGGCGGCGGCATGTCGCGATCAAGGTCGCTTTCGGGGGGCGGGCGGCCAACTGCGCAAGAAAATCAATGATCTCGAAATCATCGGAAAGCCAGTCAAGCCGAAGTTCCACGGTGCGAGTTTCCTGAAGCGCCCGGGCGAGCTGACGCCGCATGGATCGAGCATCGGGCGCCGCGACCACGGCGCAGAGTTTATCCCGCCCTAACATACTGTGTTTCCTATCGCTTCTGGAGGCTTCCCGCCGCACCCCGATCGGCTGCGGACGAGGGAGTTCTTGCTTCTACCATGCGGTGCACAATGTGTAAAGCCCGGCAGACCATTGTCTTGACGCCCCCCAATTCCCTCTGCTACGGTCGGCTCATGGGCTGGCGCCTGATCCCAGGCGCGAAGGGTATCCATAAGGAGCGAGTATCATGCGTGGGAAAATTGTCCTTGCAGGTCTAATTCTGGGACTCTCCGGGATGGTTGTGACGGCGCAGGAGCTGCCGAAAACTCCGCGAGCGAGCGACGTCTATTGTTCCGGGCTGGTCACGAGCGAATCCGTTCCGCAGGACACCTACGTGATTACCGGCGAGGAATCGGAGACCAAGATCACGTTCAACGAGGGCGACTACGTCTACGTTAACAAGGGCTCCGACCAGGGCGTGAAAGTGGGCGACGAATTCTCGGTCATCCGGTCGGTGAAAGATCCCTACGGAATCGAATGGTCGAAATGGGAATTCGCGATCCTGCACAAGATGGGGACCGTATGGGAGGATGAAGGCCGCGTGAAGGTGATGGTCGTCCGGCAGAACACCGCGATCGGTCAGGTGGAGCACACTTGCGATTACGTTCAGCGCGGCGATATCTTGCTGCCGTTCGCAGAGCGCCCCGCTCCTCCGCTGAAGTCTGAGGCCAACTTCGATCGCTTTGCTCCCGCGAACGGAAAAGCGCTCGCGATGGTGATCACGGGCAAAAAATTTCAGCAACAGGTGGGCAGCAACGACGTGGTCTATGTGAATCTCGGCAACGCTCAGGGCGTGAAAGTCGGCGACTATTTCCGCATCTTCCGCTACACGGGCACCCAGCACGAGACGAACTACCAGACGCCTCGTTATGCTTTTGATCAGGAAGACGGCATGGCCATACCGGACGCGGGAATCTACGGCTTCGGAAAAGTCTCCACAAAATACAACTGGAGCAACGTTCCGCGCGAGGATGTCGGCGAAGGAATCGTGCTGCGGACCGGACCGAACTCCGCGACGGTGCTGATAACTTTCTGCCTTCGCGAAATCTATCCGGGCGACTACGTAGAAATCGAGTAGCGGGGCTTTGCCCGGTCCTTGGGGCCGGGCAACTCTTCCGATCGGAAGTCCGATTCTGCGAACACCTCTGCTGTAAATGCGTGGATCTTTGTTTCCGGTTCCCGCCACGCATCGCGTTCGAGTTCCGCTTTCACGCAAGTCTCTTCCAGAAATCGCTCAGCCGTCCAGTGGCATTCGATCGCCACCTGCGGCAGCAGAACACCGCGTCGCAGCCCCGCACTGATCATCAGGCCATGCTTGCCCACTTCGATCCGCTCCGGCGCAATCTCCTCCATCGGTGAAAGCACGGAAAGCTCAATCTCGATTTCGCGAAGTTCCTCCGCGCGAACCGGCTCGAACCGGGGATCCTCCAGCGCTGCGGACTTCGCGCAATGACCTACGACTTCCATCAGCGACCGCCCGGAGCCGATCTGGCCGATGCATCCACGAAGGCGCCCGCGCTTGCGCAGAGTGACGAATGCTCCGATTGATTCTCCGAGTTCCGGATCTTGCGGGAGAGTGCCGAGGGATTCGCTGCGTTTAGCCGCCACGGTCAAGGCTCGCCGGGCCAGTTCCAATAGCAACTGCTTCTCGCGGTTACCGAGTGAGGACATCCTGAGGTTTGTCTTTCGCTTCGACGGCCATAACGCTCCGGCGATGCCTTTCCTGCACGCGAAAATTAATCTGGCTCCAGAACATCTGGAAATAGTGGATAGCTGACAGCACCGCGCTCAGCACGACCAGCCACAGCAATGTAACTCCGAGCGTCTTCAGCGCCGGGTGGTTCGCCGTCAAAATCACCGCGCAGCCGGCCAGCACCTGCAAGATCATTTTCGTCTTTCCGAGCGCCGTGGCCGGGATCACCAATCCCTCCACCGAGGCAATTTCGCGCAGGCCCATCACGATGAATTCACGGCCGATGATGATGACCACCATCCACGCTTGCACCAGATGCATCTGCACCAGGGGAATGAACGCCGCCGAAATCAGAAGTTTGTCCGCGACTGGATCGAGCAGTATTCCCAGCGTCGTGATTTCGTGCCGCCTCCGCGCGATGTATCCGTCCGCGGCGTCCGTGGCTGCCGCGACCAGCAAAATCAACACGCCCCAGACCTCGAAGCGAAACTGAAGGCCCCAGAAATCCCAGTTGGGCTGGCGAGTAAGCAGGACGACGACCAGGAGCGGAACAAAAAAGATTCGAAGGACTGTCAGGCTGTTCGGCAGGTTCATTTCGTTCCCGGAAAAATCCAACGAAGCCCGCGAGTGGGCTGGGTAAGCTCCTCGAATATAGTCTTCGGCCCTTGCTGAGTCAACGGTACCGGCCTTGAAGTCGATCTCGGTTAGCGTTATTCCTCGGTGCAGATGAGGCGTGTCAAGTAAGGCAAACCCCTGCGCTAGTAACTCTTACAGAACGAATTGCTGCAAAGCTGTGCAAATTCCGGGATTAGGCGCGGGAGCCTTTGGGAGATCGTCCCTGAAAAGCCCTCAGAATCAAACAGCACTTATCTTGCCTGTTTATAATCACTTCCAGAGAAGGGGCTGGCTGTTTGGCCGAACACACGAAAATATGAGGCGCGCGTTCTTGCTCCACGCCGCAGCCTTTTTTCCACAGAGATTTCCACCGTTAATCGCGTCAGATAGTTGCGATTAGAGGCCGACTTCACCTGCTTCTTAGGCAGGCGAGGCTGGCTAAGCGCCGCAGGCGCTACTGTGGCGGGAGTTGCGGGGCCGCTCGTTTTGGTCGCGAGCCGAGGCATCGGATCCAGCCAATAACCGGGCCATGATGTGCGCACGTTGCCTGTCGATCACTTGGCGGAGGCACCGCCGCGACCACCTGGTTCGAGGGCGCGCTCTCGACACTGGAGAGAACGGCCGTTACCTGGTAGCAATACGCGGCTCCTGTGGCGGCGCTGGCATCAACATACGACGTGCCGGTGACCGGTGCGGCGTTTACCTTGGTGAAATGTCCCGGGCAAGTCGCGGCCCGATAAACGTTGTAAGTCAGCGAGGGATTGGCTGCCGCATCTGAGCTGGCGGTCCATGCAAGTCTCACGGCGTACTGCGAATGTGCCGGCGACGCGCCAAATGCGAGCGCGAGCGCCAGCACTACGGCGATTCGTTTCATGTCTCTTCCTTTCTCTGTCGGCGAAGTGCCGGGCGATCCTGGTCACTGCGTCCTTTCGCGGACACTCAATCGTACCGGCACATGGATCGCCGTCGTGTTTGTGCGCCTGTGGACTTTTTTAAATGGAGGCGGGCGTGTCTGCGGCGCGGTGTGCGGCCGCGGTCCGAGTTGGGCTCAGCGCGAAAATTGTTTCATCGTGGAAAAGCGAGGGAGCGCCGGCAAATTTTATTCCAGAACGAATTCCTGGAGTCGCCGTGCGGCGGACTGGGGCAATTCAGCTTCGAGAAGAAAGTGTCCATCCACAATTTCGGAATGCAGCACACGTCCACGCGCCTGCACGAGCGAAAGATGCCGCCCGTCAGCCAGCGGCATGCGTAACCGCAATTTCACGATGGGGTCTACGGGCATTGCCGAATCGATCCTCGCGAGCAGATCGTCGAGCCCTTCGCCCGTCATCGCCGACGTGAATACATTATTATTTTGGCCATGACCGTTGGATTGCGTCAACGCCTTCTTGTCTGGCTCGCTCAGGCGGTCGATCTTGTTCAACACGTGGAGCCGCGGCCGGTCTTCGACGCCCAATTCACGCAGCACTTTGAGCACTTCGGCGTCCTGCTCGGCATGATGTGGATTTGAAATGTCGCTCACATGCAGGATAAGCGCGGCCTCCTGCACTTCTTCAAGCGTGGCGCGGAAGGCGGCGATCAAATCCGGGGGCAAGTCGCGCAGGAATCCGACCGTGTCAGACAGCAGCACGCGGCGCTTGGAAGGCAGGCGGACCGCGCGAATCGTCGGGTCCAGCGTCGCAAACATTTTCGGAGACGTCAACACGTCGGCGTGGGTCAGCGCGTTGAAGAGAGTTGATTTCCCGGCGTTCGTGTACCCGACAAATGCGATCATCCCCAGCGGAACGGCCTGGCGGGCCCGCCGCCGGGTCGTGCGCTGCCGTCGAACCGTTTCGATGGCCGCCTGGATCTTCCCCACTCGCTCGCGGATGCGCCGGCGATCGGTCTCGAGTTTCTGCTCGCCGGGTCCGCGCGTCCCGATGCCGCCCCCAAGCCGTGAGAGTTCCTGGCCGCGGCCGGTTAGTCTGGGCAGCAGGTAGTTGAGCTGCGCGAGTTCGACCTGGAGCTGGCCTTCGCGCGTGCGCGCGTGCGTCGCGAAGATATCCAGAATGAGCTGCGTGCGGTCAATCACGCGGCAGTCCGTGCCCTTTTCCATGTTGCGGAGCTGTACGGGCGTCAGATCGTGATCCACGATCACCAGGGGCACGCTGCGAGCCTGCGCTTCCACGCGGATTTCGTCGAGTTTGCCGCGCCCAACGAGCGTGGCGGGATCGAGCACATCGCGCACTTGCAGGAGGCTGCCCACAATATTGGCGCCGGCGCTCTGCGCCAGCTCTTCCAGTTCTTCGAGTGAATCGCGGCTGGCGACCGCGGGGCCATCCGGCCCGCCGCGCGCGCGGCGTTTTAGAGTCACGCCAACGAGCAAGACTCGGTCCCTGCGATCCACGGGTTGCGCGGTCTTCATTCGAATTCGCTGCGGCAGGTAGGCCGGAACATTCGAGGGCTGGCTTTCATTTCTGGTTCGATCATACGCCGTTTGGGTGCCGCGGGCCACTTTCAGCAAATGGCTCCCCCGGCTGCAGTCCCGGATTGCCTGTGGAGGGCCGATGTCGTAGGCTGTACCGAGCTTAGGGGCGATCGGAGCCTTCTTTTGGGCTGGCTCTTCCTTTCGACACCGGCGGCGCGACCGGGAAAAGGGAGCGGGCGGCAGCCGGCGGTATCCCGAGCGCGACGCGATTCCAATTTTGCAGGGCTGCGGACTGGCGATCTGCGAGCCGTGCGAGAGCCTGACAATCCCGAGGAGTGACGATGCACTGGTGGCTGTTGAAAATAGCGCTAGGAGAGAAGCGTGCCCGCTCGCAATGCACCTTCACCTTGGTTCAAGCTGACGCCAGGCGGCTCGAAACATCGGGCATCGCGAGCGCCCTCAAGATCGGCACCTCGCGCCACACGGACCCTCCGCGTTGAACACGGCGATCCAAGACGCATACCAGAAAAGGCCGCGACTCCTTCTGATCGTAGGTTATGGACTAGCTTTTATTTGTCTCGTTTGGGTCCTGCACGATTTCCACATCATGCAGGCGCTGCGCCAGATTGCCAACGTAAGCTGGAAGTGGGTAGTGCTGGGCATGGCCTGCGATGTTCTCAGCTATGGGATTCAGGCGCTGCGCTGGAAATTCCTGCTCGCTCCGTTCGGAAAAGTGCGGCTGAGCCGCTCCATTCGCGCCGTCTACTCCGGCCTTTTTGCCAATCTGGTATTCCCTCTACGGCCGGGCGAAGTCCTGCGCAGCTATCTCCTGTCCAATTCCGAAGGGATTACCATCGGGCGAATCCTCGGGTCGGTCGGCGTCGAGCGATTCGTGGATCTGGTGATTGCCACGGCGGCTCTGGCTATGGTTTCGCTGTTTGTCGAACTGCCCCGGCGCTTCCAGCGGGTTGCGGATACGCTCGCCATCGTCACGCTTGTCCTGCTGACCATCGTCGCGCTGGTGATCCTGTATCTCGAGATCAAACTTGGCAGCAGTCCTCCGCCGGATGGCAAGCGCCGCCGGCTGCCCGGGAAGTTTATGGCCGTGCTCACGGACCTGCACGCGATCGGTACATCGCCGAGCTTCTACGCTGCGGTCCTTACGTCATTGCTGATGCCGTTCTGCCAGGTGGTGGGTCTATGGGCCATGATGCGCTCCTACGGCCTGGCGCTGCCGCTGCTTGCCGCGGTGGTGGTGCTGCTGATCATCAACCTGGGCGTGTCGCTTCCGAACGCGCCCGCAAACGTGGGTTCGTACCAATTTTTTTGCGTCCTCGGGTTGGGCATATTCGATGTGGAGAAAACCAGCGCGACCGGATTTTCCATTTTCGCATTTCTGGCCCTGACACTTCCCCTCGCTTTCCTCGGCTTCGCGGCCCTGTTGCGCAGCGGGATGTCGCTCCGATCCATGCGGGAGAAGGTAAAGGGTCTGCCGAGGAAGGCCGCTCGCCCGAGCGCGTAGCCTCAAACCCCCGATTGCGGTCGCTCCGCAGTCGCCATTGGCACATCACCTGGATTTCGTTTGAAGGGCCGCGAGCCGTCCGTTATATAGTTTAAGTTCAACCCGCCCGTCCGCACCAATGGGGCGCGCGAATTCCCATGGCTCCAGACATCAACAAGCATCTCGAGCGGGCCCGCCGCAGCCTCGAAAAGAACAAGCTCCGCGAGGCTGTCGTCGAATACCAGGCCGTCCTCGGTGAATCGCCCGCGAACCAGGAAACCCTGCAGGCTCTCGCGGACATTCATACACGGCTCAACGAACCCGAGCTTGCCGCCCAGTATTATGGCGCCCAGTTCGACCGCCTGCTCGAAGTCGGCGACGCCGCCAAGGCGTCCGCAATTTTCGGCCGTTTTCTCCGGCCGTACCCCCAGCCTCCCGATCGGCTGATGCGTTACGGCGGTCTACTGCAGCGGCAAAATCATGCCTCGGAAGCGATCGAGCAGTTTGCTACCGCAGCCGAGCTTTTCCTGCAGCAACAGCGTGGTATCGAGGCACTCGCGTGTTACGAAAGCATGGCGCTGCTCGATCCGGAAAACGCCGCGCGGCACATGATTCTCGGCGAGCTCGCGGAGCAGCTCCGGCACGCCGATCTCGCCTCAAGAAGCTACCTCCGGGCCGGCCAACTGACGCAGGCAGGCGGCGGGCTGGACGAGGCGTTGGAGTACTTCAGCAGGGCGCATCAGCTTCTGCCAAACGACCGCACCGGTGCTCTGCTCTTCGCGGAAGCGAAGCTTCGCAAGGGCGATTCCGAAGGCTCGGTCGCGCTTCTCGAACCCTTTGCGCCCAATGAAAAAGACACGGCGTTTCTGGCGCTATTCGGCGAAAGCCTGCTCCGCGCCGGGCGGCTGGACCGCGCCCGGGAGGCATTCGAGGCTTACTACAAGCAGAATCCCGAGCGCTTCGAAAAGCTTTTTGAGCTGACCGGCGCCTACATCCGCGTCGGTGAGGATCCCAAGGGCGCCGCGCTGCTCGCGCAGACGAAAGACTGGATGCGCGCGAGCCGAAAAGAGGGTGAACTTTCCGCGCAGATGGATCGCTTGGCGGCCACTTATCCCGGATCGCTGCCGCTCGCCGAGGCAATTGCCCGTTCTTACGAGGAGATGAACCGCGAGACAAAATACTTTGACGCGTTGGTGCGGCTCTTCGATCTTTATTTTGCCGCCGGCCGGTTAAAGGAAGCCTGCGAGACGCTCGATCGCCTCGTGGACATTGACCCATACGACTATCGCAACCAGGAGCGCATCGGCAAACTCGAAGGGAAGGTGGACCCCGCGTTCCTGCAGAATGTGCTTTCGCGCGCGGCCAAAGCGGCAACGGTTTCCACGCGCACGGACGGATTCACAGGCGCCGGCTCCGAAGCGGGAGCAGCCTCCGGCCCTGTCTCCGAGGAAGGGCGCGCGCAGCAGGCGCTGGAAGATCTGGTCGTGCAGGTGGAAATCTTTCTCCAGTATTCGCTTCACACTAAAGCTGTCGAGCGGCTGGAAAGAGTCGCGGAGCTTTTTCCCGGCGAGGAAGACAAGAATGAGCGCTTGCGCGCTCTCTACGAACGCGCCAATTGGTGGCCCAAGGGCGCTCCTCGCAAGGCCACTTCCGGGGCAACATCGAGTTCGCGGCCGGCGCCGGTCGAGGTTGTTTCCGCCTCTCCGGTGGCCGTGCCTGTGGCCGCCGAGACCCATCGCGACCTCGCCGCGATTGCCGAGATCAACCGGCTGATGTACAGGCAGCCCACGCCGCGCGAGCTGCTCGCGACTACGGCGGTGGAAATCGGCAAGTATCTTCGCGTCACACGCTGCCTGATCGCCGTGGGAGCAGCAGGCGAAGCGCCGCAACTGACGGCGGAGTATTTTGCGGCGGGAACGATCGCGGCGGGAACCGCGCGCATTCCGTCAATCATCACTCTGGTCTCCAAGGCCACGCCCGACGCTTTGGGCGGGATCGAACTTCACGCCGCGAGCGCGCCTGGACTGCGTGATCTGGGCCTCGATTCTGCACTCGCCGTGGAACTGACGGACAAGGAAACGCAAGCGCCCGCGGGCGCTCTGCTCGTGGGGGACTCCGGTCCGAGAAAATGGAAGACGAACGAGAGCTTTTTCCTCCAGGCCGTCGGCGATCAGCTCGTGATGTCGGTCAATCACACGCGGTTGCGCTCGCTGGTTCGTTCGCTCGCCGTCGCCGATGAAAAGACTGGCTTGCTGAGCCGCGGCGCGTACATTGATTGCCTGCTTGTCGAATCGAATCGCTCGCGCACGCAGGGCACGCCGCTTTCGCTCGTCATCGTGCAGATTGACCGCGGCGGCGATCTCCTGCGACAGCACGGCGATGCGGCAGTCGAGCAATACGTCGAGCAACTGGCGCGCGCTCTTTCCTCGGCCGTCCGCCAAACCGATATCGCCGTGAAATATACTGCTTGGTCGCTCGTGTTCGTCTTGCCCAATACGTCGCTCGAAAACGCCCGCGCGCTAGCGGACAAGCTTCGCCAGGTTGCCGGCACGGTCCAACCCGCATGGGGCGAGCAGGGCCTCACGGCCAGCGCCATTGTGGCCGAGGCCTCCTCGCGTCCGGGCGATGAAACCGAGGACCGCGTCACCGAATGGATCAACCGCGCCGAAGCAGGGCTGGACGAGGCGCGCCAGCAAGGCGGCAACGTTCTACTTTCGCTCGCAACTCCGTAAAATCATGGATACTGATTGATGGCGGGACATGGAAAACCAAAGGTGCGCCTCGGCGAGCGCGGCGGACTCAGCGCAACGGGGCTGCATTTCGGAATCATCGTGAGCGAGTTCAATAATTTCATCACCGACCGCTTGCTTGCCGGCGCGCTTGAGGCATTTGCGAGCGCCGGAGCGCGCAAGCCACAACTGGAAATCGTCCGCGTTCCGGGTGCGTTTGAATTGCCCATCGCGGCGAAGAAGCTTGCGGAAACGCGGCGCTTCGACTCGCTGGTGTGCATCGGCTGCGTGCTGCGGGGCGAGACGTCGCATTACGATTTCGTGTGTTCGGAAACGGCGCGTGGCATCCAGCTCGCGCAACTCGATACCGGCGTGCCGATCGGTTTCTGCGTGCTCACGTGCGATACGCGCGAACAGGCCCTCGCTCGCGCGGGTGAGAAGAGCGATAACAAGGGTTACGAGACAGCCATCGTAGCGATCGAAATGGCTCGCCTATCGCGTAAATTCTCCGGCAGCGCCGGTGCCCCGAAGCCTCGGAATCGCCGCGCCGCGCGCGGCCCCAAACGCCGCCGATGAGTCTCCGGCACAAATCGCGCGAGTTCGCCCTGCAGATGCTTTTCGAATGGGACATGACGCGCCAGGAGCCCGCCCGAGTCGAGAGTCTTTTCTGGAAATCGGCGCGCGCTTCCGCACCGACTCGGAAATTCGCCGACGAACTCTTCGAAGGCGCGGTTACACAGGCCGGCACGATTGACGTGCTCGTCGAAAAGCTCGCGGAAAATTGGCGGCTCGACCGGCTGGCGGCCGTTGACCGGAGCATCCTGCGGCTCGCGATCTATGAGCTTCGCATCGGCACCGCGCCGCCGAAGGTTGTGATTGACGAAGCGCTCGAGCTCGCGAAGAAATTCTCGTCCGCGGAGGCGCCTGCCTTCCTGAACGGCATCCTCGACGCCGCGTTCAAAAGTCTCGAAACAAAAGCTTCCGGCTAGAGTCCCTGAACGAGAGTCGTGACTTCGTCGAGCACGCGGCGCGTGGTATCCGCGTGGGTCGTTTCGGAATAAACGCGCAGCATCGGCTCCGTTCCCGACACGCGCACCATCGCCCAGCCGATATCCCCCAAATAGACTTTTACGCCGTCGAGGTCCTCGCGGCGCACGATCGGCCAATCGAGAAAGCGATTCAGTTTCGGCGCGGCGAAATATTCGAGCGCCTTTTCCTTCTGCCCGTCCTTCAATGTCAGGTCCACACGGCCGTAGTGATGCTCGCCGAATTCGCGATGCAGCATGGCGACAAGCTCACCCAGGCGCTTGCCGTGCCAGGCCATCACTTCGGCGAGCAGCAGCGCGCTCACCGTCGCGTCGCGTTCCGGCAGATATAATTTCGTGCCGATCCCGCCGCTTTCTTCGCCGCCAAGGACAATGTCGCCTTCCAGCATGCGTTCGCAGATGTATTTGAAACCGACGGGCGTCTCCCACACTTTTCGGCCAAGCTTGAGCGCGATCTTGTCGATCATCTTGGTGACGGTAAAGGATTTCGCGACATCGCCCGTGAGGTTGCGCGTGCCTGCTAGATGCCAGAGCAAAACTGAAAATATCTGGTGCGGCGTGATGAATGTGCCGTCGGGATCCATCGCGCCGACGCGGTCTGCATCACCATCGAGCGCGAACCCGGCGTCGTAGCCGCCCGCGCGCATTGCCTGGCGCAGCGGTTCCACGTGCGGCTCGATCGGCTCCGGATTCACGCCGCCGAACAAAGGATCGCGATTGCCGCGGATTTCGGCGGCCTCGACTCCATGGCTGCGAAACAATTCGAGCAACAATCCGCGTCCCGCTCCATGCATCGGGTCAATCAGGAAACGAAATTTCGAAGCGCGCAGGCGGTCCCAATCCACCAGGCCGGCCAGCGTCTCGAGATACGGCGTGCGCACGTCGAGCGATTGGATCAGATCGCGGCGTGGCGGGAGCGCGGGAACACCGTCTCCCAAAACTCGCGCGAGTTCCTGCTCCACTTGAGCCACGATGGCAGGCGACGCCGAACTTCCGTAGCTCGCTTTGAATTTCACTCCGTTCCAGCGATACGGATTGTGGCTAGCCGTGATTTGAATTCCGCCGGCAGCGCCCAGCTGCCGCACGAGCAACGAAACCGCAGGCGTGGGACATGCTTCCGTCGCGAGCCATACCGGCGTGCCAGTTGCGGCGACGGTTTCCGCGGCAACGCGCGCGAAGCGCTCGGAAGCAAACCGCGTGTCGTAGCCGACGACGACGCCCGCGCCGGGCTTTTCAGCGCGCACCACGTAGCGGGCAATCGCGTGCGCGACTTTGCGGACATTTTCGTCCGTGAAATCCTCGGCCATCACGCCGCGCCAGCCGTCGGTGCCGAACTTGATCTCACTTCCGGAAGGATGTGATTCGTAGCGATTAGACAAGAACGTCACCCTTTATTTTCAACCCATCACAGCAGGCGATGAATGCCCTTTTCCTCGAGCCACTTCACAATTTTGCCGACATCCTGCGAACGGTCACGGGAGCAGAGGAGCAGCGCGTCGTCGGTTTCGACGAGGACGAGATCGCGGACGCCGATGGCGGCGACAAATTTCTTTGGGCTCCAGAAATAGTTGCCGTTAGCATCGAGCGCGAACGAAGCGCCAGCGGAAACATTCGCGCCGTGCTTCGCCGCCAAAAGTTCGTAAACGGCGGCCCACGAGCCGATGTCGCTCCAACCGACCTTGGCGGGAATCACAAAGACGCGCGACGCTCCACGAGCACGCGTGGCCGGCTCCATGACGGCGTAATCCACCGAAATATTTTCCAGCGGCGGATAGATGCGCCGCAACGCGGACTCATATCGCGGCGTGCCGATTGATTTGGCAAGCTCCCGCAAAGCGTCGTGCGTGGCCGGAAGAAATCGCGCCAGGTTTTCAAGGAATGTGGACGCGCGCCAGAAAAACATCCCGGCGTTCCACAGGTACTTTCCGGAAGAAACGTATTTTCGGGCAAGCGGCAGAGCCGGTTTTTCGGTAAAGCGCCGGACGGCGTATGCCGGAACGCCGCGCGGCCGCGACGCGATGTTTCCGCGCTCGATATACCCGTAGCCGATTTCAGGACGCGAGGGCGGAATGCCGAGCACTACAAGATTTCCGGGCGCGCGCGCAAGCTCAAGCGCCGCACGGACCAGACTGCGGTAGCGCGCTGAATCCGCGATGTAGCTATCGGACGGCAGCACGGCCATAAGCGCGTCGCCATGCTCGTGCACCAGATGAATCGCGGCGAGGCCGATAGCAGCAGCCGTGTTGCATCCGGCAGGCTCGGCAAGCACATGCGACTCGGGAACTCCGCGCATTTCCCGCTTAGCAGCCGAGGCTTGGTGGGTGTTCGTGACGATCCAGACGTTTCGCGGCGGGAAAAGCGGCGAGAGCCGCGCCATGGTCTCCCGCAGCATGGTTTGAGCTCCAACGATATTGAGAAGCTGCTTCGGAGTACGCGTGCGGCTGCGCGGCCAAAAACGCGTGCCGCGTCCTCCGGCGAGCAGGACGGCACATGCCGGGAGCGATTCACTCTTTGCCGATTTTTTCCCGGGCTTTCTCATCGGTGCACCAGCCGCGACCAATCGGCTTCCTTCACGCCATGGCTGCTGAGTCCGGCGCCGAACTCACCGGGTTCGCGCGGAACGTTTGTCCGCAACAAAGACGTGCGCGCCCGGGGCGCGATTGTATAAGCGCCGAGCGCCGCGGGAATCATCCAGACTTGCGCCGGCCCGTACGTCGCATGCTCGCTATTCCAGCCGATCGTTCCCGTCCCTTCGAGAAAAATCAACAAGCCGAAAGTGCCCTGCGAAGTGGTCGCCGGGACCGGCTCGGAAAACTCCCAGCGCGAGGTTTCAAAATAACGGCACGACGCGAAATATGTCTTCTCCGCGCCCGCTTCGTGAATTCGCACCGGCTCGATTTTTCCTCCGTACTGCTTGCCGAACCGGAGTACGTCCAGCGCTTTTTCGACGTGCAGGGGACGCGCGTGGCCGTTAGCGTCGCAGCGATTGTAATCATAGACCCGGTAGGTGAGATCGGAGTGCTCCTGGATTTCGCAGAGCACCAGGCCTGGGCCGATCGTATGGGCTGTGCCGGCCGGAACAAACACGGCGTCGCCGGGACTCAACGGAACGTGTTCGAGACAGTCTTCGGCCGATCCGCCTGCGATGGCGCGCTGGAAATCCTCGCGAGTGACGTTCGGCTTCAGGCCCACGAGCACTTCCGCTCCGGGACGCGCGCGGACGGCGTACCACATCTCCGTCTTGCCACGGCCGCCCGCCGCCTGCTCGTGCCGCGCGGCATAGTCGTCATCCGGATGCACTTGCACGGAGAGCTTCTCTTCCGGGAAAATGAATTTTACCAGTAGAGGGAAAGCGGCGTTTCGATCCGCGCGGGTGCCCACCCACTCCGGCGGCATTTTTGGCCACGCTTCGCCTAATTTTTCCCCGGCGAAAGGGCCATTAGCGAACAGGCATTCGCTGCCCGTCATCCAGGCCTCGCCCAGAGGCTGGGCAAGATCAGATTTTTCAGGAAAAAAGGGCGCGAGCGAGCGCGAACCCCACGGACGCGGACTGAAGACGGGCTCCAGACGCGCTGGACACAGGATCATCGGGTTACGCAGCGGCGGTCACTTCGCTTTGCCGAAGAAGCGACCCATCCGCAGCAGACCTTCGTCAATGCGATCCATGGACGTGGCATAGGAAATGCGCAGGTGGCCGGGCGCGCCGAACGCCACGCCGGGAACGACGGCGACATGTTCGCGTTCGAGAAGCAGCCTGGAGACCGCCATATCGTCCGGCATTTCGGCCTTGTAGTGCGCCGAAATATTCGGGAAGACGTAGAACGCCCCCTGCGGCGCCGTGCACGTGACGCCGGAAATCGCGCGCAGACCTTTGACGATGCGCTCGCGACGCCGCGCATATTCCGCGAGCATTGTGGCGACGCCATCCATCGGCCCGCCCATCGCGGCGATGCCCGCGTATTGCGCGATCGAGGTTGGGTTCGATGTGGACTGGCTCTGCAATTTCGTGACGGCGTCAACGAGCGGCTTTGGCGCGAGCACGTATCCGAGGCGCCATCCGGTCATCGCGAATGTCTTCGAGAACGAACCGACGATGATCAAGGCGCTCTTGGATCCCGGCACGCTCGCAATCGAAAACGGTTTCGCGTCGCCATAGGTGAAATGCGAATAGCATTCGTCGGCGAGCAGCCAGACGCCCTTGCGCTGGCAGACCGCCAGAACTTTCGCATATTCGTCGGGCGGAATCACGGCGCCGGAGGGATTGCTAGGCGAATCGGCGATGACCATCCGGGTGCGCGAGGTGATGAGTTTTTCGAGCGCCGAGGCGCGCATGACGAAATTGTCGGCTTCGGTAGTTTCGAGAATCACCGGAATGCCGCCCGCGTACTTGACGATATCGGGATAGCTGACCCAGTAGGGCGCGGGAATCACGACTTCATCGCCCGGATTGATGAGCGCGCAGATCGAGTTGAAAATCGAATGCTTGCCACCGACGTTGACCACGCATTCCGCGGGCTGGTAGGACGAGCCCAATTCTTTCGCGTGCCATTCGCAGATGGCCTTGCGCAACTCCGGGAGGCCCGGGACCGGCGTGTATTTCGTTCGATTTTCGTCGAGCGCCTGAATCGCGGCGCGCTTGATGTGCTCCGGAGTGGGGAAATCCGGTTCGCCCGCCCCGAAGTCGGCAACGTCCACACCTTTCGCCTTGAGCGCAGCTGCCGCCTGCAGCACCACCATCGTGGGCGATTCGTTGATGCGGTTGACGCGGTCTGAAAGCTGAAAGGCTTCTTCTGTTTTCACTGCGGTGCCCGGCTCCATTTGCCTACCCTTTAGCTGGTTTGGGACGACGATCTATTCTAGCCGACTTTTGCGCGCAGACGCTCCACAACGAGGGGCGGAACGAGGTCCTTCACAGGGCCGCCCAGGCGGGCAAGCTCCTTGACCAAGCGGGAGCTCAGATAGCTATAGGCCTCGGCCGGCAGCATGAAAACGGTTTCGATATCGGGCTCGATTTTGCGATTCATCATCGCCATTTGCAGCTCGTACTCGTAATCGGAAACGGCACGGATGCCGCGCATAACCACGCTAGCGCCGTGGCTGCGGGCGTAGTCCATCAGCAAACCGTCGAATACCTCCACTTCGACATTTTTCCATTCAAAAGTGACGGCCTCGAGCATTTCGACGCGTTCCTTGACGGTGAAAAGAGGTTCTTTTTCGAGGTTCTGCGCCACCGCGACGATCAATTGGTCAAAGATCGTGGCGCCGCGCGCGATGAGATCGAGGTGACCATTCGTCACCGGGTCAAACGAGCCGGGATAGATTGCCGTGACGGGTTTGCTCATTTCATGGCCTTCCGGGGTGTGATCTTAACCTAGAATAGCGGCGGCGCGAAGCGAAGCGCTCGATTCGTAGCGGTCTCCGCCTTTGGCTGGAGCCACGGGAAACTTCAAGCGATGAACGTACTGATCTTTGGTGCAACCGGAATGGTGGGCCAGGGCGTGCTGCGCGAATGCCTTCTGGATCCGAATGTGCAAATGGTGCAGGCAATCGGCCGAACCGCAACAGGCGTGCAGCACCCGAAATTGCGGGACGTAGTGCATCCGGATCTTTTCCACTACGAAGCGATCGAGGCCACGCTTTCGGGATTTGACGCGTGCTTCTTCTGCCTTGGCGTGACCTCAAGCGGAAAGGCGGAAGCGGACTACGACCGCGTGACGTATGGAATCACCGTGGCAGCCGCGGAGACTTTGTGCCCGCTTAATCCGCAGATGACGTTTACCTATGTCTCGGGCGCCGGCACCGATAGCTCGGAGCATGGACGAATCATGTGGGCGCGGGTGAAGGGAAAAACGGAAAATGCGCTGCTCCGGTTGCCATTCGCGGCTGCGTACATGTTTCGCCCCGGGATAATCGAGCCACTCGATGGAATCAAATCCAAGACCAGTGTCTATCAGATCTTCTACACGCTGGGTAAACCGCTGTTACCCGTGATTCGTGCGATCTTCCCCAATCAGATCGTATCCACGCGAGAGGTCGGCCGCGCGATGCTGACGGTGGCGAGACACGGTTGGCCGAAACGAGTTTTGGAAATCGGAGACATCCGCGCCGCCGCCGCTCAACCCTGAATGGTCGAATCAGTTTTTGGGCGCGGCTTGCTGCTTGTTGTAGGCGTCCCACGAAATCGAAATCAGGAAGGCGTGGATGGCGTCCGCGTCCTCGGGTGTAAGTACGTCGTCCCACGGCGGCATTCCGGCATTGCGCAGCGCGCCACCGAGAACGATCTGCTTGAATGCGTCGTGGGTTTCCGGGCTCATGCGCCGCAGATCGGGAGCGAGGCTCCCCGGCATATTGAGATGACATGACGCGCAGTGCGGGGTGAAAATTTCGCCACCTTTCTTGACGACGTCAGCCGAAGCAGTGAGCGGAGGCGGCTGGGGAATCGGCTGGATTGCCGGAAGCAGAGCCGGCATCGGCGTCGCGCCGCCGTCGAGTTTGAAGGCGATGATTCGGCCATCGTTGCCGCGCTGGAACGCCGCGCTTGAGGGATGCGGGAAGTTCCATCCGCCGCCGCCCCAGCCCGCCATCACGGCGACGTATTGCGTGCCGCCGATGCCATACGACATCGGACCGGCGACGAACGAAGTGCCGACATCGATGTCTTTCAGTTTCTTGCCCGTGAGCGCGTCATAGGCGCAGAAATGCCCCGTGCCGGTGCCTTGAAAGACCAATCCGCCGGCGGTTGCCAGGACGCCCGGACGATCCCACCAGTCCGACATGGGAACATCCCAGACGATTTTGGCGTGAATCGGGTCCCATGCCCGCAGGAAAGCTTTACCGGAAAAAATCCCTTCCTGACCATTTTCAATCGCGGGGATATAGACAAGGCCGGTTTGCGGATCGTACGACATCGGATTCCAGTTGTGCCCACCCATGGGCGAAGGCGAGATCAATTTCTTTCCGTTGGACGAATACCTGTACGATCTCGCATCGGCCGCCTCGACGGGCCGTCCTGTCTTCAGATCGACGCGATCGGCCCAGGTGACCGGCACGAATTTTTCGGCTGAAAGAACTTTGCCCGTTTTGCGATCGATGATGTAGAAGAAGCCGGTTTTCGATGCCTGCATCAGCACTTTGCGATTCTCGCCTCCGATCTTCAGATCGGCCAATATGATCTGCTGCACGACGTCGTAATCCCATTGATCGCCGGGTGCTTCCTGGTAATGCCAGACGAGGCGGCCGTTATCGGGATTGATGGCGAGAATCGAGGAGATATAGAGATTGTCGCCGCCGGAAGGGCTGCGGCGCGACTGATCGTAGTAGGTGCCATTGCCAGTGCCGAAATAAAGAAGATTGAGGCCGGGATCGTAGGCCATGCCGCCCCAGACGGTTCCGCCGCCGCCCATTGGCCAATTGCTTTTCGGGTCCCATGTCTTGATCGCGACTTCAAGCTCGGGAGATTCCTGAGGCTTCGCGGGATCACCGGGCACGGTGAAAAAGCGCCAGGCAAGTTTGCCCGTGTCGAGATCGTAGGCGCTGACGTAACCGCGTGCGTCATATTCTCCGCCCGCATTTCCGATAACCACGACTTTTCCGGCGATCTGAGGCGCGCCGGTGCTGGTGTAGGCTTTTTTCTTGTCCACGACGGTATCGGCGCGCCAGATTTCGCGACCTGTGGCCGCTTTGAGCGCGATCAGATGAGCGTCGAAGGACGCGACGTAGACTTTGCCTTGCCAGACGGCGACGCCGCGATTGACTTCGTCGCAACAGGCGCGCTGATTCACGCGCATGTCGTTGTGCGGATCGTAGGTCCAGAGCTCTTTCCCGGTTTGCGCGTCGAGCGCGTAGACCTGGCCGACCGAACCGGTCGTGTACATCACGCCATCAACAACGACGGGCGTGGCTTCGAGGCCGCGAATCGTGTTGGTGTGGTAATCCCAGGCGAAGCCGAGGCGGTCAACCGTTTTCGTGTTGATCTGCGCGAGCGGCGAGTAATGACCCTTGCCGAAATCGCGCCCGGTGGTAAGCCATTCGCCGGGATGCTTATCGGCGGCCATCAAGCGCTTTTGATCAACTTGGCCGCGAGCAGCTGGGTTTTGTTCATCGGCGAGCGCCGGCAGGTTGTTCTGATAGTAGACCGCTAGCGAAAGAGCGGCAGCTGTCAGCGCGATGGCAGACACAACTCTGAGCTTGGCGGACATGCGTCTATTTCCCCCCAGCCGGCGATGATCGTGATTTTGTTTGCGGCTAATATTGTATCCACGGAGACGGCATGTTGTACGGGACGCTGATGAAAATCGTTTCGACCCGCTGGATCTTGCCGTCGCGGATTTTGAATAGCTCAAGCGCACAGAGCGAACTCGGCACTTTCATCGGAGAGTCCACGACGCGACCGTCGGTCAGGGTATATTTGCCCAGCCGGCCGGCGTGATCGAGAAACGCGGCCGAATAGACTAACCCACGCTCCTCATCAACGAGAGGGTAACGGCGGTCGCGGGCGCGATCGTCATATCGGTAATGTCCCATTGCAAACTGTTGCCCGCATCCAAGTGTGGCCACTTGGCTTATCTTGAGGAGGTCCGGATTGTGGGTCGTCAGCAGACCATTCTCAATTCGATCGCAATCGTCGGCGAACTCCGTGAACATTGTGCCGTCGTTTAGCTGAATAGTGCTCCAGTAGCCGTCGGCGATTGAGATCATTCTTTCGCGCGGGCGGCGCGCCTCGGTCGGCAGGATCTCGTTCAGGGCGGGTTGATCAACCAGCTTCGGCACAGCGGGGAACGGACTTCCGGGACCTTCGCTGCGGTGAATCAGAATCTCGGCCTCTGAAATCTTCCCATCTTGAACTTTCAGGCGCAGAGAGAATGCAGAAGTGGCCTTCGTCTCCTGAACGATTCCGTAGAAGCCGACCTGGCCGGTCGTTGGATCGGCGAATCTGAGATTGTAATCGCCGAGGCCAGTGATCGTGCCCCACACTCCGTCGCCGATCTTCATGACGACATTGTTTTCGGAGTACTTGATATTTTTCGCCCACGCCACGCGCGAGGGGTCCCTCGCCTTCATTGCGTCCAGATACTTATCGAGAAAGCCGTAGAGGCAGGCACGGTCGCAAGGGCCCGCCGAAGCAGCGGCTTGGGCGGCGTTCGATGCGCGGGCGTGGCTCGGCCGAGCAAACCCAGGGGCGAGGATTAGAGCCGCGAGGCAGAGTCCCGCGCCAAAAAACGCGTTTCGCACGATTTATTCCCTCCCCATGGATCGGCGCGAAGATACTACAACTCATGAAAACTACAAGGGGTTTCAAATCGAGGCAAATTACCGCTCGATGATCATCTGCGATCGAGAGCGGGATGGCGCACGTCGCGGCCGGCGACGAAATAGATGACGTCCTCGGCGATGTTGGTGGCGTGATCGGCGATACGCTCGAGATTGCGCGCAACAAAGATCAGGTCCACCGCGGCGGGCACCGTGGTGGGGTCCTTCTGCATGTATGCCACGAGTTCCTGGTAGACCGAGTCGCGCAGCGCATCCACCTCGTCGTCGGCGGTCAACACGCCCGTAGCTTCCTCGGCGTCGCCTTTCACGAACGCGTCCAACACCCGCAGCAGCATGGATTCTACCAACTGCGCCATGCGCGGAATATCGATCAGCGGCTTGACCGGCGTCTGCGCCACCAGCGAAAGCGCACGCTGCGCGATGTTCACCGCCAGATCCCCCATGCGCTCCAGATCGGTATTGATCTTCATGGCCGCGGTCAGAAACCGCAGGTCCCTGGCCATGGGCTGGCGGAGGGCGAACAGACGGGTGGTCAGGTTATCGATCTCGATCTCCATCTGGTTGATGCGGGCTTCGTCCCGCAACACCTGACGGGCCAACTCCGGGTCGCGATCCACCAGCGCGCGCACGCTGCGGTGGATGGCCGACTCCACGTAGCCGCCCATTTGCAGAACTTTTTCGTGCAGTTCCTCGAGCTCAACGGAAAATTGCCGCATTCATCTCCCTAATTCCCGGACAGGCCGGATGCCTGTCCCACTTACCCGAACCTGCCCGTGATGTAGTCCTCGGTTTCCTGCTTGGCGGGATTCTTGAAAATGATCTCAGTCGTATTGTACTCGATCAACTTTCCCAACAGGAAGAAGCCGGTCCCATCGGCGACGCGCGCCGCCTGCTGCATGTTATGGGTCACGATCAAGATGGTGCACTGGTCTTTCAGAGTAAACAGCAAATCTTCAATCTTGGCGGTGGCGATGGGATCGAGCGCCGAACAAGGCTCGTCGAGCAGGAGCACCTCGGGATCCACGGCCAGGGCGCGCGCGATGCATAGGCGCTGCTGCTGCCCGCCCGACAGGGCATATGCGGACTTGTGCAGCTTGTCTTTTACCTCTTCCCACAGCGCGGCGCGCTTCAGACTGTGCTCCACCGCATCCTTCAGCGCGCCGGTGAATCCGTTTACCTTCAATCCGTAAGCCACGTTGTCGAAAATGGATTTCGGAAACGGGTTGGATTTCTGGAAAACCATCCCCACGCGCCGCCGCAACGCCGTCACGTCCACCTGCAACACGTCCTCGCCATCCAGCAGGACCTGGCCTTCCACGCGCGTGTCACGGATGGTCTCACTGATGCGATTCAGCGTGCGCAGGAAGGTTGACTTGCCGCATCCGGAGGGCCCGATCAGCGCTGTAATCCGGTTGGCGGGAACCTCCAGCGTGATTTCGTGCAGGGCCTGATAGGCGCCGTAATAGAAGCTGAGGTTGACGGCCTTAAGCTTGCCCGGCTGCGCGATCGGTTTACCGGCGGCCGGACTGGCGGAGGGTAGATTAGCGGTGCCCATGATCATATCGTTCATTTCTGGACTGCGATTCCCCGCGAAAGGATCAGGCGGGCGGCGATGTTGGCTAACAATACCAGGAACAAGAGGACCATGCCGGCCGCCCACGCTTGGCGATGCCAGTCGTCGTAGGCCGACAACGCGCGCAGGTAGATCATCACGGGCAGGGATGCGGTGGGCTGGCTGAACCCGGTACTCATGTAGTCGTTGTTTCCGCTGGTGAACAGCAGCGGCGCGGTTTCGCCGGCGATGCGGGCCACGCCCAGGATCATACCCGTCGCGATTCCGCGATAGGCCGCCGGCACTACCACGGTGGCAATGGTCTTCCATTTGCTCGCCCCCAACGCCAGGGCGCCCTCGCGCAAGGTCTGGGGTACGGAACTCATGAACTGCTCGGTGCTGCGGGCGGTAATTGGAATCAGCATCACCGCCAGGGCGAAGCCGCCAGCCAGTGCGGAGTTCACATGCATGGGAATCACCACCACCGCATACGCGAAAATACCGATCACGATCGAGGGTACGCCATTCAACAAATCGGCCATGTAGCGCACCAGGAAGGCGAAGGACTTGCCGCCGAATTCCGAAAGGTAGATGCCCGCCATAAATCCCACCGGCAGACCGACGATGGTCGCCAGCAGAATGATCTGGAAGCTGCCCACGATGGCGTTGACCATGCCGCCGCCCGTTTCGCCAGGCGATTTCGGCAGTTTCGTGAAAAAGTTCCAATCTACCGATCGCCAACCATTGTAGATCAAGTAGCCCAGGATCAGAAACAGTATGGAAACCGCCGCTACCGCGCAGACGCCGGTCAGGCTCAGCATGACGTAGCTCAGCGTCTTTCTCCAGCGGTTGCGCAGCGTCATGACTGGGCGCTCCCGCGGCGCGTGGTGGCGATGATGAGCAAGCGGGCCATGGCGTTGATCACGATGGTGAGGAGGAACAGCACCAGGCCGAGTTCCACCAGCGACTGCAGGTACAGGTCTCCGGTGGCCTCCGAGAACTCGTTGGCGATTACAGCGGCGATGGTGTACCCTGGCGCAAACAACGAGGCGTGAATGCTGGGATCGTTTCCGATAACCATGGTGACCGCCATGGTTTCGCCCAGAGCGCGCGCCAGGGCGAGAAAGATTGAGCCGAAAATACCCAGCCGGGCGTAAGGCACAACTGCCTGCCAGGTGGACTCCCAACGCGTGGCGCCCAGCGCCAGCGCGGCTTCCCGCTGTTCGGTAGGCACTTCCAGCAACGCTTCGCGGGATATGGAGATGATGAACGGCAACGTCATGATGGCCAGGATCACGCCGGCTGTAAGATATCCGAAGCCGAAAACGGGGCCCGCGAAGATAGGCAGATCGCCCAGCGTCTTCTTCAGGAAGGGCTCCACATAGTCGCGCATCAACGGCACCAGTGTGAAGATGGCCAGCAAGCCGTAGATCACGCTGGGCACGGCGGCCAGCAATTCGATGAAGAACGTAAACGTGCCGGAGATGCGCGGCGGGGCCAGTTCCGAAAGAAAAATCGCCGCCCCTACACCCAGCGGCACGGCGATGAGCAAGGCGATTACCGATGTGATCACGGTGCCATAGATAAACGGCAGCGCGCCAAATTGGCCGCTTACCGGGTTCCACAGCGAGGATGTGAGAAAGCCGAAGCCGAACTTATGCCGCGGCAGGGCGGAGGTGGCCCAGAGCTGGTAGACCAACCCCACGGTCACCAGCAGGATGCTGGAGGCGAAAGCCAGGGTGATCAGGCGCGCCAACTCGTCTCCGCTACGCAGGCGCAGAACCAAAGCCCGCGCGCCGGTGCGAGGGGGCGCGCTCGTTGGCGCCGAGGTTGCCATAATTACTTGATTAGCGCAATCTGCTTTTCTTCTTTGGCGGCTACTTCCTTAGGCAGAGGAGCGTAGCCCAGCGACGCTGCATCCTTCTGGCCGTCGGTCGTCATCCAATGCAGGAACGCGACGATGGCTTTCTTCTTCGCCGGGTCGTCAATCTTCGATGGTATCAGCAACCAGGTGAAGGTGGAGATAGGGTACGCCTTTTTGCCTGGAGCGTTGGTAATGGAAACGCGGAAGTCGGCGGGCATGGTCTGGGCGGCTGAAGCCGCCGCTTCCGTGACGCTGTCGAGGTCCGCTTTGAGGTACATCCCGGCGGCATTGCGCAGAAAACCGTACGCCATTTTGTTCTGCAGCGCGTATATCAGCTCTACGTAGCCGATCGAGTTGGGGGTTTGCTTGACGACGCCTGAGACGCCCTCATTGCCCTTGCTTCCCAAGCCGACAGGCCAGCTCACGGAAGTACTTGCGCCCACCTTGGACTTCCATTCCGGGCTAATCTTCGACAGATAGTCGGTAAATACGAAGCTGGTGCCGCTGCCGTCCGAGCGATGCACCACCACGATATCGTTATCGGGCAGTTTCACGCCGGGATTCGCTCTTTGCAACTCCGGATCGTTCCACTTCTTGATCTTGCCCAGATAGATTCCCGCCAACGCTTCCGGAGTGAACTTCAACTCCTGGGTGACCGCGGGAATATTGTAGGTGGGGACGATTCCGCCAAGCACCGTGGGAAAGTGCAGCGGTTTGTTTTTGAACTTGCCGATCTGCTCGTCGGTCATTGGCATGTCCGAAGCGCCGAAGTCCACGGTNNTTTGGCGAACTCTTCAAACCACTTGCCGTAGATGGGATACGGAAACGTGGCGCCTGCCGCGTTGATCAACACCTTGGCTTGCGCGACTGCCAGCAGGATGGTGAGGGCGCCGAAGACGCCCAGCCACAGATTACTCTTCTTCATGATGACTCCTTTGTTCAGGTTCGCACTTTAAGTGTTACGGATGCGGGGCGGGCAATCCTGCCCTCAGCCGCCTTTCAGGCGGCCAGAGCCGGCTAAAAGCCGGCTGCGGCCAGTATTGGCCGTCCTCCAACCCAGGCCCCACAGCGCCTTAGTAGTGGGGTGCCTGACCCGGCAGGGTGTACCGCAAGTCCAGGAAAAGCAAGTTGTTGTGCGTATCCCGTGGCGATCCCGCAGCCACGTACCACGGGTTGCGGAACAGGTAAGAGTACTGGAAGATGAAGCTCAGCGCTCCGTAGTTCGGATTCTTCCAGAACGTTTGGTTGAAACCGAACGTGGCTTCCTGGATGGTCCGGTTTTGGCTGTTGGCCGATTTCGGATAGCCGTAACCGATAAACGCATCTTTGTTGCCCGGGTCCTCGCTCACGTCCTTCCCGATGTAGTCGCCACCGTAGTAGGCGAAGAGCAAGGTGTTGTGCGTCGTATACTCGAAGCCGCCTATGGCGGAGGAGGCATGCAGCGGCGAGGGGGCGCCGTTCCCCTCGACGATCAGATCGGGCGCCTGGCCGAAGAGATACCGGCCGCCGCCATCGCTCAGGAACGTGTTCACGATCAGGTGAAAGTTCTTCACCAGTTCGAGATTGAAGTTAGCTTCGCCGCCGCCGCCCTGTTTGGTGAAGGTCGTGCTGGTGAGGGGATTGTAGGTCTTAAACGCGCTGAGGACGCCTCCGAACTCGATGTGGAACAGGTTGCCGTTCACCTTCGGATCGAACGCAATCTTGGCCTGGACATCGGGAATCAGGTTCGGCGGGGTGAAGGTGGCCGCGCCCAGATCGATCTGGGTGTTGGTGTAAGGAGTGGCAAGCAGGCTAGGCAGCACGACCGCGCCGCCGCCGGAGGAACCGCCGCCGTATTGTTCGGCCGTCTCCAGGGCGAAACCCAGGGTCACGCTGTCGCTGGCGTGATAGACGGCGCGGAACTGGGGAGCGCGCGTCCACGTCAAGCCCACCTGGTAATTCGTGTCCATATTCTGGGAATAGAAGATGTCGGAAGGCAGCGGAGAGATACCTACGCGGCCGGGCGTCATCATGCTCCAGGATTGGCCGCCCAGGATCTCCCATTGCCCTTTCCGCAGGTCCACGAAATAAAGCCGCATGCGGAAACTGTTGCTGTTCGAGCTCACGCCCGCGTTGGTGGACTGCGTCCCCAAGAAGTCAGACTCCCAGTAGGCCAGCACTTTCGTCCCGTGAATCAGCGCGTCGATGCGCGCGCCGATACGCGAGTTCTGCGCGCTGAAGCGCTCCTCGCTCAACTTCCCCAAGCCCGTCGAGGCGTTGTTGTAGGGGGTACTGCCGAAGCTGCTGCCGATGCCACTACCCTCGTCCGCCGAACGGAAGACGCTGGTGAAATCCATGAAACCCAGCGGCGTAATGGTGGCCGTTCCGATGTGTATTTGTAAAGGCGACGCGGGATCCGTATCCAACTGCGGGAGGGCTACCGCCGCCGCCATACCAGTATTCAGCACGGGGGCCGCGTCACCCGCCGGAAGAATGGGGGTGGTACTGGCAACCTGGCCCAGACTGGGCGGTTTGGGCTGGCTGGCCCGATCTAACACTTTCTTCTCGTCCTCCAGCGTACGGCGAAGCTGATCGATTTGCTCCTGCTGAGCAGCCAGTTGCGCTTTCAAACGCTCGATTTCAGGATTGGTGGCAGCGGGTTCCTGGGCGCGCGCGGGCACCCCTAGGGCGCCCAAAAGGAGCAGGACTCCGCCAACCGTCACAAGTACTCTTCTCTTCATTGAAATTGAAGCTCCTTACGAGATTTGGGAGTTACAGCCGCACAGGCAAGACGAGGATCTGCCGGCACGGCCTCACCCAACGTAAATGGAGCGCGATTATGGGTTGATGACGGAAGTGTTAAGTTCCGGTTACGAAAAGCATGAGAGCCGTGTTGGCAGGCGAAAGCGCCTGCCCCACACTTCATGGCACGATCAGCGACGAAGCAGGCGGAGTTTGTGGAACGGCGCCATCCGCGTCGCCCAAGAAGCCACGCAGGGAATCCAGAAAAGCTCGGCCGCGCGGCCGCCCGTTGTTACGATCCAGTTCCAAACGTTGCAGAAAGATCAGTACTACCAGGACATCGGCGTCGCGGGTACGCGCCATGCCGAGATCCTCGCGCTCGCTCTTGCGAAATTCCTCCAAGCCGGTTTGCGTGGCGCCAAAGATCCGGTTGGCCAGAGCGTTCGCCGGCCGCGTTTCGTAATACACGCCGCTTTGCAGCGTGCGCTGCGTGCGAATGAGCGCGTCGAGCGCGTCGCGCACATCGCGATCCACCGCGCCGGGAGTGTCGAAGGCCGCGTGCATCAGGCTGCCCATGGCGCCCACCAGCAGGGGTTCGTGCTCCTCCAGGAACTCTTCGGTAACGCGGATATCCTGGTTGGGAAGCTCCGCCGGATTCAGCGGTTCGGTGTGCTCGTGCTTGCGCGCCTCCCGCAGAAACGGGCAATCCAGCGGGCAGTCCACGGTGACCTCGCGCTCGTTGCCGCAGCAGAGCGTGCAGATGTCGCCGTGCACGCCGGGGCAGAAGCGGCGGGGTTTCCGGGTACGGCATATCGCGCAAGCCATTCCCTTAGTATAAGGGGAGACACCTTATGCATCGAACTAATCTGTTCTTCAAAGTGGTAATCGAGCACGACGACGAGGACCAGCCGGAGCGGCTGGGCCGCGAGATCTGCCGGCAACTGATGAAGGTTTACGGCGTGCGCGCGGCGGAGCTGGCGAGCTTCACGCGCGTCGAGGAGTAGGCGCGGCGACGATTTATAGCGGATCGGCGCCACTCAACATGAGGATGGTGTTCAGGAACGCTTTCAGCTCCGGACATTTGTTCGCCGATATGGCAAGGTCTTTGCCGCGCAGGATTCGGCCGGCGTCGCGTGGCTTAGAGTAGTCGTCCCGGCAGGTTCCGGCTCGGAAGATCTCGCGTATGTGGTATGAGGGCGGCCGGTTGTGGTTTACGGACTCCGGCGGACCGGAGGGCGCGCTCCGGTTGTGCCCGGCGAGGGTCTGGATGTCGCTCCAAAATGGAAGCAGCCATGCTTCGAAATCGTGCTGCGCGGCGTGCGGGTGGAAATTGCCGTTATTCCCAACCCATGCTTGCATCTTGCGTTTGGCATCGGCGGCGTCGACGAAGTCGTTCGTTCCGGTGTAAACATCGGTCAGCGCAATCACGGCATCCGATGGCGCCTTCCCATTTCGCAGGAGGTTTTCGACCGTCCGCCGGAGCTTTTCTCCCTTGTAGATTCTTCCTTGACATGGGAAGAAGTCGACGTGGGGCATTCGACGATCGAGCCTGCGTTTCAGGAACTCCAGCAAATGCGGTTTGAAAGCCTGCTCAGTCCTTCCTTCGATTAGAACCGCGATCTTCAAGCCCGCGCTCCAATGCGCCCGTTACGCCAAAGCTCATCCAGCGAATAGTCCTTTAACCATTCACCCAGATCGAGTTCGTCTGCTCTGGTGAGTGTGGTCATGCCGTCTTCGGTGGCGTCCAAGACGACCACTTCGGATGGCTCTAAGAATCGAATCAGGGCATCCGAGTGCGTGGCGACAATGAGTTGAGTGCGCTGCGAGGCCTCTCTCAACTGGTCCGCCAACAAACTCAGCAATTCCGGATGCAGACTCACTTCCGGTTCGTCCAGGAGTGTCAGCGCAGTCAGTCCCGGACTCTGGAGTAACGTCGTCAACCACAGGAACCGCAGGGTGCCTTCCGACAATTGGTGCGTGTAGAGAGGCTTTGAAAAGCCATGCTCGCGCCAAGCCAGCCCTAAAGTACCCGCCGCCACGGGAGGAAAATCCAGACGCTCGAATCGTGGAAATGCCGCGCGAAGAGAGTCTTCGATCGCTTCAAACCTGTTTCGATCGGTCTCTCGAAGATAGAAAAGACACGAAACCAGGTCTTCACCGTTTCTTCCGGGCAGCTCCGCGGGTCCCATCGCCTGGGGCAGTCGCACGGGTGACCGGGGATCGACATTCAGGACGTGATAAAAGGTCGAAGAAGCGAGCCGCCGCCGGAAGTCCTCTGGCTCCTGAAACATCTTCGGGACCTGTGCCAGCGCAGTCTCCAGCGGGTCGTGTTCCCATGTCGGGGGCAGGAGCTTTCCCTTTTCGGTATTGAAGTATCTGACGTCCTGTCCGTGGGAGCTAATATGAAGAAACGGCGCCGGCCGCCCCCTATCCTGGCTAAGCGTCTCTTCGCGGAGCACGTGAGCGATGCCCTGCGGGCGGAGCCGCAGCGAGTATTCGAGGGGGGCGTGCCCTTGAACTTCCATCGTGATTCCAAGTCCGAGTTCTTCAGCCTTGTCGTAGGTGAGCACATTTGTCAGGCCTCCCAATTCCGAGATGGAGGGGCTTAGTCTTGCCTGCGCCGAAAAAGCCAGTAGGGACAATACATCGAGCACGGATGTCTTTCCGGTTCCATTCGCGCCTATCATCACCGACAGCGGGCGCAAGGAAAGACGAACGTCGCGCAAGCGTCGAAAGCCTTCGATTGAGACTTGGCCGAACCGTGCCGAAGAATGATTCATTATCAGTTTTATTTTGAATTCCAATAGGCCTGCTGGCCGATGTAATCGTCGTCCGGCAGGTTCGCCAGGATCAGGCGGCGGACTTCCAACGGGTCGACTTCGCCCTGCTGCTGGTAAATAACCTGGCCGTCGATCCCGATCAGAACCGTGTAGGGCACGCCGGCGTTCCATGTGGGATCGAAAGCCGCCATCTGGTCGTAAGTTTC